>NZ_JBJGZQ010000011.1:0-168703 GCF_054050595.1 Geodermatophilus sp. SYSU D00779 | reverse complement strand
GAGCCGAGCGTCCCCAGGGCTCGGACGACCGCTCGCGCCCGCGCCGCGCCCCGCGGCCCCCCCCCCCGCCCCCCCCCCCCCCCCCCCCCCCCCCCCCCCCCCCACGGCAGACGCGTCCCCCGCGGGGCCAGGGGCACGGTCCCCGGCCCGCCGGCGTCCTCCCGCGGGCCGGTGGTGGTCCAGCGGTCCTCGCCCGCAGCCGCGGACGACGGCCGTGCGGGCGGCGGGCCGACGAGGCGGCCACCGCCACAGGGCGGGCCCACGCCCGCTGCTCCAGCCGCGCACGACCGCCAGGCGCCCGCCACGGCCGTCAACGCCCTCCTCCGGGCTCCGAGGGGCCGGCCCCACCCCCTGGCCCGCGGGCCCGCGGCGCCCGTACACGACGGCCGCAGGGCCGGTGATCCACGACGACGAGGGCCCCTCCCCGCAGCTGCGGGGAGGGGCCCTCGTCGGTCGGGCGAGATCAGCCCTGGGCGTTCTGCCCCACGTAGTACTCGAACAGCAGACCGCCGATGGTGATCAGCAGGGCCGCACCGGCCAGGATGATCATCCACGGGTAGAAGAACGCCAGTGCCAGGCCCATGAGACCGGCCGACAGGGCGATGCCGAACGGCCAGTAGCTGCCCGGGCTGAAGAAGCCCAGCTCGCCGGCGCCGTCAGCGATGTCGGCGTCCTTGCGGTCCTCCGGGCGGGCGTCGATGCGCCGCGAGATGAACCAGAAGAAGCCGCCGACGAGGAACGTCAGCCCACCGGAGAGGACCAGGGCCGTCGTCCCGATCGGCTCACGGGACCAGATCCCGTAGACGGCGGCCATGACCAGGCAGAAGACGCCGATGACGTTGAAGATGAGCGCTTCGACCTTCACGGCCGTCCCTCCTGCGTGGTGTGCGGTGCGCGGTCGGCGGACACGTCAGCCGTCGGCCCGCTGCGCGTCGTCGACCAGGTCGAACGGCGAGGTGCTCGTCGCGTTGCCCGGCTGACCGATGCTCTCCAGCGCGTCGTAGGTGGTCAGGCCCGACTCGCGCGCGGCCAGGTAGGCGTCGTAGTCCGCCGCCGACACCGCCCGCACCTCGAAGTTCATGTAGGCGTGGTAGGTGCCGCAGAGCTCGGCGCAACGGCCCACGAAGGCGCCCTCCTCGCGGACGGTCACCTCGAAGACGTTGTCCCGGCCGTTCTCGTTGCCCGGGATGACGTCGAGCTTGAAGAGGAACTCCGGCACCCAGAACGAGTGGATGACGTCGGCCGAGGCCAGTTCGAAGCGGACGGTCTGGTCGGTCGGCAGCACGAGGATGGGGATCTCGTCGCTGTTGCCGACCGTGTTGATCGGCTCGCCGTCGGCCCCGGTGGTCTCCGGGTAGACGAACTGCCAGTTCCACTTGAAGGCGTTGACCGCGATGGTGACGTCGGGGTCGGCGCTGCGTTCCTGCACCCGGTTCTGCGTGACCACCGTGAAGAAGAACAGCCCGGCGATGATGAGGAACGGGATGATCGTGTAGACGATCTCCAGCGGCAGGTTGTACGCCGTCTGCTTGGGCAGCTCGTCACCGCGCTTGCGGTGCATGACGACCGACCAACCGATCAGCCCCCACACCGCGAACCCGACGATCAGGGCGGCGATGACCGACCAGATCCAGAGGGTGCGCATCTCGTAGGCCTCGTCGGTGACCCCGTCGGGCCAGCCCCAGCGCCAGAACTCGTTGTTCGGGGTGCACCCGGTCAGGGCGAGCACCCCCAGGAGACCGAGCGCGGCGACCCGCGCGAGCCTGCTGCCTCGAGCCACTGCTCGCTGCCTCCTCGTCCTCGTCCGGTACCCCGGACGGTCTTCCCGGCGGGCCGTCAGCCGGTCCCCGGCGAACGGCGCCTGTGCCGACCACAGTCTGCGGCGAGACTAGCCGACCCCGCACGGCGGCCGACCACCGGAGACACCCCGACGGCGGGTCGGGCCCCCGGGGTCGGCGGCCGGGGCCCGGGCGCCCCGCGCCGGGCGGGGTCGAGACCCCGACGGCGGGACGGTGAGCCCTCTCACCGACGTCCCCTGCCGGGGGCACCGCCGGTTACAGTCGGGGCCGTGTTCTCCCGGCTGCTGACCCCCAAGTGGGTGCTCCTGCACCTGGTGGTGGCCGCCCTGTTCGTGGCCACCTTCTTCCTGGGGTACTGGCAGCTGTCCAAGGCCGAGGCCGGCGGCGGCGCGGTGAACTGGAGCTACGCGCTGCAGTGGCCGCTGTACGGGTTCATGGGCCTGTGGTTCTACGTGCGCATGTGCCGCGAGGAGGTCAACCGCGACCCCGACGAGGACGAGCCGGGCTCCGACCTGGTCCTCTACCAGCGGCCGCGCATCGACACGACCGGCGACCCGGAGCTGGCCGCCTACAACGCCTACCTCGCCGAGCTCAACGAGCGGGCGCTGCAGCAGCGGGCCGAGCATGGCCGCTGAGCCGACGACGACCTCCCGGCTGCCCCGCGCCCTCGCCCGCCGGGTGGGCCGCGACGTCCCCGCCGCGCTGACCCGCTACCGCGTGATGGCCTGGGTCGTGGGTGTCCTGCTCATCGCACTGGTCCTGGTCGCCGTCCCGCTGAAGTACCTCGGCGGGGTCGCGGAGCCGGTGACCGTCCTCGGCACCCTGCACGGCTGGCTCTACTTCGTCTTCTTCCTGACCGCCTGCGACCTCGCCCTGCGCGCCTCCTGGACGTTGCGCGGCACGCTTCTCACCCTGGTGGCAGGCACCGTTCCGATCCTGTCCTTCGTGGCCGAGCGCAACGCCACGCGCAAGACGCGCGCCGGCGTTCGCGTCTGACCCTGCCGCGGCCACTCCGCCGGCACACCACGACCCCCGGAGAACCACGCCCATGTGCGGCCTGCTCGCCTACCTGTCCACCGACGCCGACCGCGTCGACGACACCCGCGTGAAGGAGGTGCGCGAGGCGCTGCACTGCCTGCGCCACCGCGGCCCTGACGAGACGCAGGTCTGGAACGACGCGCGCGTCGTCCTCGGCTTCAACCGGCTGGCCTTCATCGACATCGAGCACAGCCACCAGCCGATGCCCTACGCCGACGACCGGTACCGGATCGTCTTCAACGGCGAGATCTACAACTACGTCGAGCTGCGCCAGGAGCTCGCCGCCCTCGGCGCGCGCTTCGCCACCGAGGGCGACACCGAGGCGATCGTCGCCGGCTACCACTACTGGGGTCAGGACGTCGTCCGGCGGCTGCGCGGCATGTTCGCCTTCGTCATCTGGGACACCCGGACCGGGACGGCGTTCGGCGCCCGCGACCCCTTCGGCATCAAGCCGCTGTTCACCGCCCGCCTCGCCGACGGCGCGCTGGTCTTCAGCTCCGAGAAGAAGGCGCTGCTGGAGATGCTCGGCGGCAGCGACGCCGCCGGCGGCGTGGACTCCGCCTCGCTGCAGCACTACCTGACCCTGCAGTACGTCCCCGAGCCGGCGACGCTGCACCGCGGCATCCGGCGGATCGAGAGCGGCACGAGCTTCACCGTGGTGGACGGCGAGCTGCACACCAGCCGCTACTTCCACCCGACCTTCCCCGTCCGGCCGGTCGCCGCGGACGAGCAGCAGGGCCTCTACGACCGGATCGCCGCGGTGCTCGACGACTCGGTGCGGGTGCACATGCGCGCCGACGTCACCGTCGGGTCGTTCCTCTCGGGCGGCATCGACTCCACCGCGATCGCCGCGCTGGCCAAGCGGTACAACCCCGACCTCATGACCTTCACGGTCGGCTTCGAGCGCGAGGGCTACTCGGAGGTCGACGTCGCCGCCGAGTCCGCGGCGGCGATCGGCGTCCAGCACGTGACCAAGGTGGTCACGCCCGAGGAGTTCGCCGAGTCGATCCCGTTGGTCGTCTGGTACCTCGACGACCCGGTCGCCGACCCCGCCCTCGTGCCGCTGTACTTCGTGGCGCGCGAGGCACGCGAGCACGTGAAGGTGGTGCTCTCCGGCGAGGGTGCCGACGAGCTGTTCGGCGGCTACAACATCTACCGCGAGCCGCTGTCGCTGGCGGCGTTCGACAGGCTGCCGGGGGGCATCCGCCGGGCGCTGGGCGCGCTGTCGGCGAGGCTGCCCGACGGCATGCGCGGCAAGGACCTGCTGCGCCGCGGATCCATCCCGCTCGAGCAGCGGTACTACGGCAACGCGCGCATCTTCCGGGACGACGAGCTCGGCTTCCTCGAGCGCCGCGACCCCGACCTGTCGCACGTCGCCGTCACCCGGGAGCTCTACGAGCGCACCCGGGCGGCGGGCTACGACGACGTGACCGCGATGCAGTACGTGGACCTGTTCACCTGGCTGCGCGGCGACATCCTGGTCAAGGCCGACAAGATGACCATGGCCAACTCGCTCGAGCTGCGGGTGCCCTTCCTGGACCCGGAGGTCTTCGCGGTCGCCGGCACGCTGCCGGTCGACCAGCGGGTCACGAAGGAGACGACCAAGTACGCGCTGCGCAGGGCGCTGGAGCAGATCGTGCCGCCGCACGTGCTCAACCGCCGCAAGCTCGGCTTCCCGGTCCCGACCCGGCACTGGCTCGCCGAGGACCTGCACGACTGGGCGCGGCAGGTCGTCGAGGAGAGCCAGACCGACGAGTGGCTCGACCGGCGGCAGATCCTCTGGATGCTCGACGCCCACCGCGACAACCACCGGGCCGGCTCACCGGTCGACCTCTCGCGCAAGCTGTGGACGCTGCTGGTCTTCATGGTGTGGCACGGCGTCTTCGTCGAGCAGCGCATCAAGGTCGACGTCCCGGAGACGGTCTACCCCGTCCGGCTGTAGTCCGGGGACGACGAAGGCCCGGTCCCTCCCCGCGGGAGGGACCGGGCCTTCGTCGTGTCAGCGGTGCGGTCCCGAGGACCGCGGTGTCACCGGCTCAGCTGAAGGAGTCGCCGCAGGCGCAGGAGCCGGTGGCGTTCGGGTTGTCGATCGTGAAGCCCTGCTTCTCGATCGTGTCCACGAAGTCGATGACGGCACCGCCGAGGTAGGGGCCGCTCATCCGGTCGACGATGACCTCGACCCCGCCGAAGTCGTAGGTCTGGTCGCCGTCGAGGAACCGCTCGTCGAAGAAGAGCTGGTAACGCAGGCCCGAGCAGCCGCCGGGCTGGACGGCGATGCGCAGGCGGAGGTCGTCGCGACCCTCCTGGTCCAGCAGCGCCTTGACCTTGGCGGCAGCGGGGTCGCTGAGGATGACGCCGGTGGCCGTGGTGTCCTGCACCGTCATGTTGGAAGTCCTCCCACGTTCGAGGGTGCCTGCTGCGGCACGTCCTGCAGCAGGCCAACACCGCCGGAGCGGAGCCTCTTCCCACTGTACGGCGTGGAGTGCCGTGCGGACCGGGATCGGCCGAGGTCACACGTAGACTCGCCGTCGTGAAGCTCCGCCTGCCCGGGCGCCGCGACCGCACCGAGGCCGCGCCCGACCCCGCCGCCGACCCGACCACGCAGGTGGTGAAGACGGGCGGCAAGGGTCGGCCCACGCCCAAGCGCCACGAGGCCCAGGGACGCCGCCCCGGCCCTCCCCCGCCGCCTCCGCAGACCCGCAAGGAGGCCTACAAGCGGATGCGCGAGCAGCAGGCGGCCAACCGCGGGGCCGCCCGCGCCGGCGCCGCGCGGGGCGACGAGGGCTACCTGCCGCCCCGCGACCGCGGCCCGGTCCGCAAGCTGGTCCGCAACGTCGTGGACGCCCGCCGCAACGCCGGCAGCTTCTTCCTCTTCGTCGCCGCGCTGGTGCTCATCGGCAACTTCGTGCCCAACGAGCAGGTGCGCAGCTACACCGTCTCGATCTGGCTGGTCTTCTTCCTGCTGATCATCGCCGACTCCATCGTCCTGGGCCGGCGGATCAAGAAGAAGGTGCTCGAGCGCTTCCCGGACCAGGACCACAGGATGAAGGGCCTGGTCTGGTACGGGATCAGCCGCGCCACCATGGTCCGCCGCTGGCGCTTCCCGAAGCCCGAGGTCCCGCTGGGCGCCCAGGTCTGAGGACCCCGCGTCCCGCCGTCCCTGGCAGAAGGCCCCCTGCCCCCTGCCACTCGCAGGCTCGCGGCGGGACCCGGCAGGGGGCCGCGGACCCTGGCGCGGGGCCGTTCCCGCACGTCACCACGCTCGGGAGGCCCGGGCGGGCCCGCCGGGCTAGCGTCGGCGCCCGTGGAATCCCGACGACTGGGCCGCTCCGGCCTCAACACCTCCGCGATCGCCTACGGCAACTGGCTGACCCACGGCGGCCAGGTCGAGGAGGACGCCGCGCACGCCTGCGTCCGCGCCGCCCTCGACGCCGGCATCACCACCTTCGACACCGCCGACGTCTACGCGGGCACCCGGGCCGAGTCGGTGCTCGGCCGCGCCCTCGCCGGTCAGCGCCGGGAGGGGCTCGAGGTCTTCACCAAGGTCTACTGGCCGACCGGCCCGGGCCACAACGACCGCGGCCTGTCCCGCAAGCACATCACCGAGAGCTGCCACGCCTCGCTGCGGCGGCTGCGGACCGACTACGTCGACCTCTACCAGGCGCACCGCTACGACCCGACGGTGCCGCTCGAGGAGACGATGACGGCCTTCGCCGACCTCGTCCGGGCCGGCAAGGTGCTCTACATCGGCGTCTCCGAGTGGAACGCCGAGGAGATCGCCGCCGGCGCCGCGCTCGCCCGCGACCTCGGCGTCCAGCTCATCAGCAACCAGCCGCAGTACTCGATGCTGTGGCGGGTCATCGAGGACGAGGTCGTGCCCACCTCCGAGAAGGAGGGGATCTCGCAGATCGTGTGGTCCCCGCTGGCGCAGGGCGTGCTCACCGGCAAGTACCTGCCCGGCCGGCAGCCACCGGCCGACAGCCGGGGCGGGCACGCGGAGGTCGGCGGGTCGATGCGGCGGTTCCTGCGGGACGACGTCCTCACCGCGGTGCAGGGACTGCGGCCGGTCGCCGAGGACCTCGGCCTGTCCATGGCGCAGCTGGCCATCGCCTGGGTGCTGCAGAACCCCAACGTCGCGGCGGCGATCATCGGTGCGACCCGGCCCGAGCAGGTGCACGACAACGTGGCGGCGGCCGGGGTGACCCTCGACGCCGACGTCCTGGCGCGCATCGACGAGGTCCTGGGGGACGTCGTCGAGCGTGACCCCGCCAAGACCGCCCGCGGCTGAAGGAGGACCCCGACCTGCCCACCCCTCGCCAGCTCAGGACGGGGCCGCCTCGGGGTCCCTCCCGAGCCCGCCCGACTCCGCTCGAACGGCCTCAGGTGGCGGCGAGGCTCATCGGGCCGTAGACCTCCTGCTCGCCGTCGAGGAGCGTCACGGTCGCCACCCCCCGCTCGAGCAGGTCGCGCCAGTTCTCCCCCAGCCAGGACTCCGCGTCGCCCTGGTTGTCCGAACGCGGCACCTCCACCCCCACCGCGGCGGGGTCGAGCTCCGCCCCCGTGGGGTCCTCCAGCCGCCAGTACCAGCTCATGCGCGCTGAGGTTAGCGACCGGGTCGGTGAGCGCGGCGACCGTGCCCGGAGTGTGACCCGCGCCTGGTTACCCCGGCGATCATCGGGGGCATGTGAGGACATCGACAGTCTCCCCCGGCTCGGAGGACCGATGACCGACCCGACCGCGGGCGCCACTCGCGCAACCGCCCCGCCCCCCGCCCCCGAGGACGCCTCGACCGGCCAGCTCATCGGCCAGCTGACCGAGCAGATCAGCCGGCTCGTGCGCGACGAGGCCCGGCTCGCCCAGGCGGAGGTGACCCAGAAGGCCAAGCGCCTGGGCATCGGCGCCGGGCTGTTCGGTGGTGCCGGCCTGTTCGTCTTCCTCGGTCTGGCCGTGCTCATCGCCGCCGCCGTCCTGGCCCTCGCCCTGGTGCTGCCCGGCTGGCTGGCCGCGCTCATCGTCGCCGTCGTGCTCTTCGCCGTCGCCGGCGTGCTGGCACTGGTCGGCAAGAAGGACGTCGAGAAGGGCACCCCGCCGGTGCCCACCGAGGCCATCGCCAGCACCAGGACCGACATCCAGACCGTGAAGGAGAGTGCGCGCCGGTGAGCACCCCAGCCAGCCGAGGCCCCGACGGGACGACGAACGGCCAGCCGCCGGCGAACGACCCCGACGCCATCAAGGCCGAGATCGAGGCCACCCGGGAGCAGCTCAGCCGCACGGTCGACGAGCTCTCCCACCGCCTCGACGTACCCGAGCGGGCACGGGAGAGCGCCTACCGCGCCCGCGACACCGCGGTGGAGACCTACCGGGAGAGTCCGCCGGCGGTCATCGGCGCCGGCGCCGGCGTGGCCGCGCTGCTGGGCCTGCTGGTCTGGCGCCGCCGGACGAAGGACCGCCGGGCCGCCAAGCGGGAGGCCAAGCGGGAGGCCAAGCGCGTCGCGAAGGTGGCCGCCGCCCGTCGCGCCGCAGCCGAGAAGGCGGCACGCAGGACGGCGAAGAGGACGGCGAAGGCCCGCCGGGCCAGGAGGAGGACCACGTGAGCAGCAGCAAGGGAGCCAAGCTCGCCTACCGGCCGATCGGCCTGCTCGGCGGCATCCTGGCCGGTGTGGTGTCCGGCGCGGTCTTCAAGCAGGTCTGGAAGCGCGTGTCCGACGAGGACGACGCCCCCGACGCGCTGCAGAGCGAGTACTCGATGAAGGAGGTCGTCCTCGCCGCAGCGCTGCAGGGCGCCATCTTCGCCGCCACCAAGGCGGCCATCGACCGTGCCGGCGCCCGCGGGTTCACCAAGCTGACCGGCAACTGGCCGGGCGACTGACGTGGCCGGCACCCGACACCGCGACAGCGCCGTCGACCGCATCCGCGAGCGGGTCGAGGAGAAGGCGGCCCGACGGGCGGCCGCGCGGGCCGCGGAGGCCCGCGGGCCGGACCCACGGGCGAGCGAGCCGCCGCCAGGGGCGCCCAGCGAGCAGCAGCTGCCCGGCATCACCGCGGACAAGCCCACCGAGATCCCCTGGCGGGGGTGGAAGCAGATCGTCCGGCGGGCGTGGGCGGAGAACAACGCCGACAACATGCCGATCATCGGCGGCGGCGTGGCGTTCTTCGGGTTCCTGGCGATCTTCCCCGCGCTGATCGCGATGCTGAACATCTACGGGCTGGTGGCCTCCCCGGAGACCGTCGCACGGCAGGTCGAGGACCTCTCGGCACAGCTCCCGGAGAGCGCCGCCCGCTTGATCGGGGACCAGCTCAACAGCATCGTCACCAACAGCGGCGGGGCGCTCAGCTTCGGCCTGGCGGTCTCCGTGCTCGGCGCGCTGTGGAGCGCCTCCGGTGGCGTCGGCAACCTGGTGACGGCGGTGAACCTGGCCTACGACGAGGTGGAGACGCGCGGCTTCGTCAAGCGCAAGGCCGTCTCGCTGGGCCTGACCCTCGGCGCGATCGTCTTCGTGCTGATCACCTTCGCGCTCGTCGCGGTGGTCCCGAACCTCCTGGACGTGCTGCCGCTCGGCCCGTTCGCCACCGTCCTCGCGCAGGTGGTCCGGTGGGTCCTGCTCCTCGCCGTCTTCGCGGGGTCGCTGGCCGTGCTGTACCGGGTCGCCCCGGACCGGGACGCCCCGAGGCTGCGCTGGGTGAGTCTCGGCGCCGTCGTCGTCACCGTGATCTGGGCGATCGTGAGCCTCGGCTTCAGCATCTACGTCGACAACTTCGGCTCCTACGACAAGACCTACGGGGCCATCGCCGGCGTCATCGTGCTGATGCTGTGGCTGTACCTGACCTGCTACCTGATCCTGCTCGGCGCGGAGATCAACTCCGAGGCCGAGCACCAGACGGCGGAGGACACCACCCAGGGTCCGCCGCAGCCGATGGGCCAGCGCGACGCCACCATGGCCGACTCGCTGCCCGACCTGCCGGTGCCCACCAAGGAGTCACACCAGCGGAGCTGAGAGAGGACCGTTCCAGGCCCCGCCCCCTGCAGGGGCCCGCCGCGAGCTCGCGAGTGGTGGGGAGCAGGGGTCCTCTCTCAGCGCACGTGCGAGGGGACGAAGGGCGGCCGCACGACCTGCACGGTCTGCGGCCGCCCGCGCACGTCCACGGCCAGCTCGCTGCCCTCCTCGACGCCCGAGGCGGTGTCCAGCAGGGCCAGGGCGATGCCGGTGCGCAGGGACGGCGAGAAGGTGCCGCTGGTGACCTCGCCGACCCGGGCGCCGTCGGCGTCGAGCACCGCCATGCCCGGCCGCGGGATGCCCCGCCCGGTCGCCCGCAGCCCCCACAGCAGGCGCGCCGGACCGGCCTCCTTCTCCGCCAGCAGCGCCTGGCGACCCCAGAACGCCGGCTTGCGCCAGCCCACCGCCCAGCCGGCGCGGGCCTGCACCGGCGTGATCTCGGTCGAGAGCTCGTGGCCGTGCAACGGGTAGCCCATCTCGGTGCGCAACGTGTCGCGGGCGCCCAGCCCGCACAGCCGCAGGCCCTCGTCCTGACCGGTCTCCACCAGCACGTCCCACAGCTCGCCGGCGCGGTCGGCGGCCACCAGCAGCTCGTAGCCGTGCTCGCCGGTGTAGCCGGTGCGGCAGACGGTCACCTCGGCCGAGCCGCCGCCCACGCCGGTCACGAAGGACATGTAGGGCAGCTCGCCGGGCAACCCGAGGAACGCCAGCAGCTGCGGTGACCGGGGCCCCTGCACGGCCAGGACGGCGACCTCGGTGTGCCGGTCGGTGACCGTCACACCGGCCGGTGCGGCGTCGGTCAACCGGGCCACCACCTCGGCGGCGTTGGCGGCGTTGGGCACGAGCAGGACGTCGTCCGGGCCGTGCAGGTAGGCGATCAGGTCGTCGACCACTCCCCCGGCCCGCGGGTCGCCGTCGGGCAGGCAGCACATCGTGTACTGCGCCTGGCCCGGCCCGATGCGCGACAGGTCGTTGGTCAGGCAGCTGTCGACGAAGGCCGCCGCCCCCGGGCCGCGCACCGTGGCGGTGCCCAGGTGCGAGACGTCGAACAGGCCCACGCGGGTGCGGACCGCCTCGTGCTCGGCCAGCACCCCGCCGCCGGCGTACTCGATCGGCATCGACCAGCCGCCGAAGTCGGCCAGCTTGGCGCCGGCCGCGACGTGCCGGTCGTGCAGGGGGGAGGTCCGCGCGGTCACACCGGCACGCTATCCGGCGACGTGCGGGAACGGCCCCCGTGCAGGGACCCGCGCCGAGGCTGCGGGGCGTGGGGAGCGCGGGGGTCCTTCTAGGATCGAGCGGTGCCGCCGACGATCTCCGCCACCGACCGCCCGCTCGAGAAGCTCTCCGCCGACGCCGTCGTCGTCGGCATCGGGAAGGGGCCCGACGGCCCGCTCCCCACCCCCGGCACGGAGGCCGTCGACCGGCTGCTGGGCGGCCGCCTGCTGCCCGCCCTCGCCGACCTGGGCGCCCGCGGTGCGGAGGACGAGGTCACCCGGGTCGCCGCGCTCGGCCAGGGCCCGTTCCCCGTCGTCGCCGCCGTCGGCCTCGGCGCGCCCCAGGCCGGGGGCGGGTACGCCGCCGAGGCGGTCCGCCGGGCCGCCGGTGCCGCCAGCCGGGCGCTGTCGGGTCGCGCGTCGGTGGTCACCCTGCTGGCCGCGGTCGGCGGGACGCCCGACGAGCTGCGCCTGCACGCCGTCGGCGAGGGCAGCCTGCTCGGCGCCTACGAGTTCACCGCCTACAAGTCCGACTCTGCCGGCCGGCCGCTGCCGCCGCGCGAGTTCGCCGTCGTCGTCCCCGACGCCGGGGCCGCGAAGGGACCGCTGGAGCGCGCCCGCGCCGTCGCCGACGCCGTCGCGCTGGTGCGCGACCTGGTCAACACCCCGCCCAACGACCTCTTCCCCGCCGAGCTCGCGGCGCGCGGCGCCGCGGCGGGCAAGCGCGCCGGGCTGGACGTCGAGGTGCTCGACGAGGCGGCCCTGGCCGCCGGCGGCTACGGCGGCGTCCTGGCCGTCGGGGGCGGCTCGACCCGTGGGCCCCGCCTGCTCCGGCTGACCTACCGCGGGAAGAAGGCGCGCAGGAAGGTCGCACTGGTCGGCAAGGGCATCACCTTCGACAGCGGCGGCCTGTCGATCAAGCCGGCCGCGAACATGCACCACATGACCAGCGACATGGCCGGCGCGGCCGCCGTGATCGCCACGGTCTGCCTGGTCGCCGAGCTCGGCCTGCCCGTCGAGGTCACCGCCACCGTGCCGATGGCCGAGAACCTGCCCAGCGGCTCGGCCTACCGCCCGGCCGACGTGGTGACCTTCCGCAACGGCAAGAAGGCCGAGATCACCAACACCGACGCCGAGGGCCGCGTGATCCTCGCCGACGCCCTGGCCCGGGCCGCCGAGGACTCCCCCGACGCGATCCTGGAGACCTCCACGCTCACCGGCGCGCAGCTGGTCGCCCTCGGCTCGCGCACCGCCGGCGTCATGGGCAGCGACGACATGCGGGACGCCGTCGTCGCCGCCTCGACCCGCAGCGGCGAGGGGATGTGGGCGATGCCGATGCCGGCCGAACTGCGCCGTGGGCTGGACTCGCCGATCGCCGACTTCGTCAACGCCAACGCCGACCGGATGGGCGGCATGCTGGTCGGGGCCCACTTCCTCGCCGAGTTCGTGCCGGACGGGCTGCCGTGGGCGCACATCGACATCGCGGGCCCGAGCTACAACACCGGCGCGCCCTGGGGGTACACCCCCAAGGGCGGGACCGGCGTGCCGGTGCGCACGCTGCTGGCCACCATCGAGGACCTCGTCGCCGGCTCGTGAGCGCCTGGAACGGCCACCGTCAGGGCCCCGCCGCGAGTCAGCGAGTGGTGGGGCCCTGTCGGCGGGCCTCGTTCCAGTCCCGCATCCGCTGCGGATAGCCGGTCACCTGCGCGTCGTAGACGGGGATGCCGAGCTCGCGGGAGAGCCGCCGGGCGGTGTCCGGGCCCTCGATCCGGCGCCGGGTCCACTCGCCGTCCGCGGCGACCAGCACGATCGTGGTCTCGGTGACCGCCGTCCGGGGCTCGACGTACCCCTCGACACCGCGCCGGCTCGCGACGAACTGCTCGAGGTGGGTGACGTCGGCCCGTCCGGAGCCCCGGTCGAGCGTGCCGCGGCCGGGCGCCCGCCGCCGCAGTCGGCCCCAGAAACCCATGCCCGCTCCCGTCTCGACCGGGTCGCGTCCGCACCGCGACGTCGCGCTGGCAACGGTGCTGCCCACGGGCGCGTTCCCGGAGTGGCAGGATGGGCGCGGACCTTCACCCGGCCGCTCGAACGCGGGCGGGACCCCGGCACCCGAGGAGATCTCGTGAGCGCACCCACCTCCCCCGCCGACCTGGTCATCCTCGGTGGTGGCTCGGGTGGCTACGCCGCCGCGCTGCGCGCCGCCGAACTGGGCATGTCCGTCGTCCTCGTCGAGCGGGACAAGGTCGGCGGCACCTGCCTGCACCGCGGCTGCATCCCGACCAAGGCCCTGCTGCACGCCGGCGAGGTCGCGGACCTGGCCCGCGAGGGTGAGCAGTTCGGCGTCAAGACGTCACTGGCCGGCATCGACATGGACGGCGTCAACAGCTACAAGGACGGCGTCATCTCCCGGCTCTACAAGGGCCTGCAGGGCCTGATCAAGAGCCGCAAGATCCAGTACGTGGAGGGCGAGGGCCGGCTGGTCTCCCTCACCGCGGTCGAGGTGGGCGGCCAGCGCTACGAGGGCCGCCACGTCCTGCTGGCGACCGGCTCCTACGCCCGCTCGCTGCCCGGTCTCGAGATCGACGGCAACCGGGTCATCACCAGCGACCACGCGCTGAACATGGACCGCGTGCCGGCCTCGGCGATCATCCTCGGTGGCGGCGTCATCGGCTGCGAGTTCGCCAGCGCCTGGAAGTCCTTCGGCGTCGACGTCACCATCATCGAGGCCCTGCCGCACCTCGTCCCGCTCGAGGACGAGGCCTCCTCCAAGCTCCTGGAGCGGGCCTTCCGCCGCCGCAAGATCGGCTTCGAGCTCGGGAGCCGCTTCACGGGCGTGCAGAACACCGAGAACGGCGTCAAGGTGTCGCTCGAGAACGGCAAGGAGTTCGAGGCCGAGCTGCTGCTCGTGGCCGTGGGCCGCGGGCCGGTCAGCCAGGGCCTGGGTTACGAGGAGGCCGGTGTCGCGATGGAGCGCGGTTACGTGCTCGTCGACGAGTACCTGCGCACCAACGTGCCCACCATCTCCGCCGTCGGTGACCTGATCCCGACCCTGCAGCTGGCCCACGTCGGCTTCGCCGAGGGCATCTTCGTGGCCGAGCGGCTGGCCGGCCTCGAGCCCGCCCCGATCGACTACGCCGGTGTCCCGCGGATCACCTACTCCGACCCCGAGGTCGCCTCGGTCGGTCTCACCGAGGCGCAGGCCAAGGAGCGCTTCGGCGAGGTCAAGACCCTCACCTACGACCTCGGCGGCAACGGCCGCAGCCAGATCCTCAAGACCGCGGGCGCGGTCAAGCTGGTGCAGGCCGTCGACGGCCCCGTGGTCGGCGTGCACATGGTCGGCAGCCGGGTCGGCGAGCTGATCGCCGAGGCCCAGCTGATCTACAACTGGGAGGCCGAGGCCGACGACGTCGCCGCCCTCATCCACCCGCACCCGACGCAGAGCGAGGCCCTGGGCGAGGCCCATCTCGCGCTCGCCGGCAAGCCGCTGCACGTGCACGGCTGACCTCCGCACCACTCCCCCACCCACCCGCGCCAGAAGGAGCCCCGCCCCGATGCCGACCTCCGTCACCATGCCCGCCCTGGGCGAGAGCGTCACCGAGGGCACGGTCACCCGATGGCTCAAGCAGGAGGGTGAGCAGGTCGAGGTCGACGAGCCGCTGCTCGAGGTCTCGACCGACAAGGTCGACACCGAGATCCCCTCACCGGCCGCCGGCGTGCTGAGCAAGATCCTCGTCGCCGAGGACGAGACGGTCGAGGTCGGCGCCGAGCTCGCGGTCATCGGCGGGGACGGGGACGGCGGGGCGCCGGCCGGTCCGGCCTCGGCCGAGGACACCGACACCACCCCGCAGACCCCCGTCGAGCAGGTCGAGGACGCCGGTCCCGGTCCGTCGGACGAGCCGCAGCCGGCCGCGGCCGCACCGGCCTCCGGCGACGGCGGCCAGGGCGGCGGTGGCCAGGGGACGTCGGTGACCATGCCGGCGCTCGGCGAGAGCGTCACCGAGGGCACCGTCACCCGGTGGCTGAAGTCCGTCGGCGACGAGGTGACCGCCGACGAGCCGCTGCTCGAGGTCTCCACCGACAAGGTCGACACCGAGATCCCCGCGCCGGTGTCGGGCACGCTCCTGTCGATCTCGGTGAACGAGGACGAGACGGTCGAGGTCGGTGCGGAGCTGGCCGTCATCGGCTCCGGGTCCGCCGGCGGGGGCGCGCAGGCGCAGGCCCCGGCTCCCTCGGCGCCGGCCCAGCAGGAGCCGCAGTCGCAGCAGGAGCCGCGACAGCCGGCGCCTCCCGCCCAGGCGACGCAGCCGACCCCGCAGGCCGACCCGACGCCGCAGCGGGCGCAGCCGACCTCGGAGCAGCCCGGTGCCGACTACGGCTCCGGCGGCGTGCTGCCCAGCACCTCCCCCACCGAGGCGCCCTCGCCGGCCCAGGCGGTCGCCCCGCAGGCGCCCGCGGCGCCGAAGACCCCGGCTCCGGCTCCGGCCGGTGGCGGGGACGGTGGCGGGCAGTACGTCACCCCGCTGGTGCGCCGGCTGGCCGCCGAGCGCGGTGTCGACCTGTCCTCGGTGACCGGCACCGGCGTCGGTGGGCGGATCCGCAAGCAGGACGTGCTCGCCGCCGCCGAGAAGGCGGCCGCCCCGGCAGAGGCCCCGGCCGCCGCCACCGGTCGACCGGCCCCGAGCCCGTCGCCGGCGGCCCAGCCCGACACCTCGCTGCGCGGGCGCACCGAGAAGCTCTCCCGGCTGCGCACCGTCATCGCCCGCCGGATGGTCGAGTCGCTGCAGGTCAGCGCCCAGCTGACGACGGTCGTGGAGGCCGACGTCACGACCATCGCGCGGCTGCGGGACCGGGCCAAGCGCGACTTCGAGGCCCGCGAGGGCGTCAAGCTGTCGTTCCTGCCGTTCTTCGCCAAGGCGGCGGTCGAGGCGCTCAAGGCCCACCCGGCCGTGAACTCCTCGATCGACCTCGAGGCGGGCACGGTGACCTACCACGACGCCGAGAACCTGGGTGTCGCGGTCGACACCGAGCGCGGTCTGCTGGTCCCGGTCATCAGGGACGCCGGTGACCTGAGCATCGGCGGGCTGGCCCGCAAGATCGCCGACCTGGCCGAGCGGACCCGCACCAACAAGGTCACCCCGGACGAGCTCGGCGGCGGCACCTTCACGCTCACCAACACCGGCAGCCGTGGGGCGTTGTTCGACACGCCGATCATCAACCAGCCGCAGGTGGCGATCCTCGGCGTGGGCAGCGTCGTCAAGCGCCCGGTCGTCGTCCAGGACCCCGGCCTCGGCGAGGTCATCGCGGTCCGGTCGATGGTCTACCTGGCGCTGACCTACGACCACCGGATCGTCGACGGCGCCGACGCCGCCCGCTTCCTCGTCACGGTGAAGGAGCGGCTGGAGGCCGGTCAGTTCCAGGGCGAGCTCGGCCTCTCCTGAACAAGCACCCCTGCCCCCATCGTTGACGGGCCCCGCAGGGGGCCATCGGGGCCCCGGCAGCTGCCGGGGCCCCGGTCGCGTCCCGCCCTGCCTGGAGGAGACAGATGAAGGTCGCGGTCACCGGCTCCTCCGGTCTGATCGGCACGCACCTGGTGGCCGCACTGCGGGCCGACGGGCACGAGGTGCTGCGACTGGTCCGCCGCACGCCGCGGACGGCCGACGAGCACCGCTGGGACCCCCAGCACCGGCGGATCGACCCGACCCTGCTCTCCGACGCCGACGCCGTGGTGAACCTGGCCGGTACGCCCATCCGGCCGCGCCCCTTCACGGCCGGCTACAAGGAGCAGCTGCGCTCCAGCCGGCTGGACAGCACGGCCACGGTCAGCGAGGCGCTGGCCGCGGCGGCCACGGCCGACCCGGGACGCCGTCGGGTGCTGCTCTCGGCCTCGGCGGTGGGCTACTACGGCGACACCGGGGACCGGGAGGTGCAGGAGGACGCGCCGCCCGGCAGGGACTTCCTGGCCCGCCTGTGCGTCGACTGGGAGGCCGCCACGCGCCCCGCCGAGGACGCCGGCGTCCGCGTGGTGCACCTGCGCACCGGCCTGGTCGTCGGCCGCGACGCCATGCTGGTGCGCATCCTGGGCCTGGTCTTCCGGGCCGGCCTCGGCGGGCGCATGGGCTCGGGACGGCAGTACTGGCCGTGGATCAGCCTGGACGACGAGGTCGACGCGATCCGGTTCCTGCTGACCGCCGACGTCTCCGGCCCGGTGAACCTCACCGGACCCCACCCGGTCCCCAACGCCGAGTTCGTCCGCCGTCTGGCCGCCGCGGTGCACCGGCCGGCGGTCCTCCCGGTCCCCGGTCCCGTGCTGGCGCTGGCCCTGGGTGAGTTCGGCCGTTCCAGCGTGCTGGCCGGTCAGCGCGCCGTCCCCGCGGTGCTGGAGCGGGCCGGCTACCGGTGGACCCATCCCGACCTCGACGACGCGTTGCGCGCGGCGCTGCAGCGCGGCTGACCCGCCTCACCCGACCCGCTCGGCCGACGAGATCCGCCACCCTTCGGCGGTGGCCTCGATCGTCATGCGCACCTCCGCCTCCCCGCGCCCGCCGACCGTGCGCAACGCCGGGCCCCCGGGATCGGCCGCTCGCACCACCTCGTAGTCCGGCCAGCGGTCCACCACCTGCAGGGTCACCGGGCCCGCGCCGGGCGTGCCGCCGACCAGGGTCGCGCTGACCACCTCCGGCGCGAAGCCGCGCAGCGCCTCGCCGACGGCGGTCAGGGCGGCCACGCTGTCCCGGTCGGCCGTGAGGAGGGTGCTGCCCGGGGCGTACACGTCCTCGAGCAGCGGCACGGACCCGGTGGCCAGCGCCTCCGCCCGGCGCTGGTACAGCCTGGTGAGCCGCCCCTGCCAGTCGTCCTCGGGCGTGGCAGCGGCCTCCGGTGCAGGAGCCTCCGGTGCAGCGACCTCCGGTGTCGGGGTCGGCGTCGTCTCGACGGAGCCCCCGGGCGCCGGGACCGGCGGTGACGGGGCCGCGGTCTCCGGGGCAGCCGACGTGGGCGCGGCTGCAGACGGGTCGGCCGCCGGCTCCGGCGTGCGAGGTGCACCGGCGGCGCGGTCGGCCAGGGGGGCCGGCCCCGGCGCACTGCCCCACCAGCCGCCGAGCTGGACCCCGAGGACCACCACGACCGCGGCCGCGCCGGCCAGCAGCGCCCCCCGGCGCAGCAGCGGACCGGACGCCGCGAGCCGGGCGCGCAGGCCGGTGCGGTCGGGCAGCACCTCGTCCCCGGCTCGCCGGTGCCGCCCCGGGACCTGGTGGGTGAGCTCGGTGCGCGGACCACGGCCGGTGCGGGCGAGCTCCTCGTCGGGGACCCCGGCCTGCGGCAGCCGCACCGGCTCGGGACGGCAGGCGTGCCGCAGGTCCAGGGCGAAGGCGGCGGCCGACCCGCGGTCGTGCGGGTCGGCCGAGAGCCCGCGGGCGATGACGGCGAGCAGGTCCGCCGGGGCACCGGGCGCGAGCTCCGCGAGGTCGGGCAGCACGCCCTCGGCGGCCACCCGGAGCGTGTCGGCGGGCGTGGCGGCGTTCCAGGGGGCGACCCCGGTCAGCGCGTGGAAGGCCGCAGCCGCGACGCCGAAGACGTCCGAGGCCGGGCCGGGCGCCCCACCGCGGGCCACGGTGGGGTCGACGTAGGCCGGCGTGACCTCACGGGCCGCCTCCTCCCCCAGCACCCGCGCCACCCCGAGGTCGGTGAGCACCGGACGACCCTCGGCGGTGAACACGACGTTGCCGGGCGAGAGGTCGCCGTGCACGACACCACGATCGTGCGCGTGCGCCAGGGCCGCGGCCACGGGAGCGAGGGCGGTGACCACCTCCCCGGGCCGCAGCCGGCCGCGACGGGCCAGCAGGGCGGCCAGGCTGCCGCCGGCGAGCAGGTCGAGGACCAGGGCCACCCGCGGCTGCCCGCCGCGACGTGGCTCGTGCACCACCTCGTGCAGCCGGACCAGGTGCGGGTGGTCGAGCTCCCCGAGCAGCGCCGCCTCGCGGGCCTGCCGCTCGGCGTCCCCGGCCACCAGCAGCTTGACGGCGACCGCCGGACCGCCGGAGCGGGGCACCGCGCGCCACACCTCGCCGGAGCCGCCCCGCCCGAGCAGCTCCTCGAGCCGGTAGCCGGGCACGACGGGCGTGGGAGGGGACGCGGGCATGGCAGGCACCGTAGGCGGATGGGCCTGCACCCGCCGACGCCGTCCACAGGCACCGGCTGCGTCCACAGACCATGCCCCGGACGGGTGGGACGGCGCCGGGCGTCCTAGGTTCGGGCCATGCCGCTGCCCGCACGCGCCCAGGTCGTCGTCGTGGGGGCGGGACTGGCCGGCTTGTCCGTGGCCGTCCGGCTGCGCGCGGCGGGCGTGGACGTGCACGTCGCCGAGGCGGCCGCGCACGCCGGCGGTCGGCTGGCCACCGAGCGGGTCGACGGGTTCGTCGTCGACCGCGGCTTCCAGGTGCTCAACACCGGCTACCCGCGCGCTGCCGACCTCGACCTGGCGGCGCTCGACCTCGGCTGGTTCTGGCCGGGCGCGGTCGTCCGGATGGACGGCCGGCGCTCCCGGCTGGTCGACCCGCGGCGACGGCCCACGGCCGCGCTGGACACGCTGCGCGCGCCGCTCGGCTCCCCGGTGCGCAAGGCCGCGATCGCCGCCTACTCGGCCCGGGCCGGCTACACACCGGTCGCGCGCCTGCTCAGGGAGCGGGAGACGACGGCCGAGGAGCGGCTGAGGCAGGCCGGTGTGGGCGACACGGCGCTGGAGCGCTTCTTCCGGCCCTTCCTCGCCGGGGTGCTCCTGGAGGACCGGCTGGAGACCTCGAGCCACTACCTGGACCTGCTGTGGCGCAGCTTCGCCCGCGGCGCCATCGGGCTGCCGGCCCGCGGCATGCAGTCGGTCGGCGAGCAGCTGGCCGCCCGGGTCGGGGCCGACCGCGTGCACCTCGGCGTCCGGGCGACGGCCGTGCGCGGCGACGCCGTCGTCACCGGCAGCGGGCGCACCCGCGCCGACGCGGTCGTCGTCGCCACCGACCCCGGCACCGCCGCGGAGCTGGTCCCCGGGCTGACGGCGTCCGCGCCCCGCCAGGTCACCACCCACCTGCACGTGCTGCCCGCCTCCCCGACCGGGGAGCCGCTGCTGGTCCTCGGGACGCCGGGCGGGCGGCTGGTGAACAGCGCGGTGCTCACCGACGCCCAGCCCGCCTACAGCCCCGACGGCCGGGCGTTGGTGGCCAGCTCCAGCCTCGCCCCCACCCGCGAGGCCGACGTGCGGGCCGAGGTCGCCGCGCTGCACGGCATCGGCCCGGGCGACCTCGAGCACCTCACCTCGGTCACCGTGCCGCAGGCCCAGCCGGCCGCCGTCCCGCCGCTGCGCCTCCGGCAGCCGGTCGACCTCGGCGGCGGGCTGTTCGTCGCCGGCGACCACCGCGACACCCCGTCCATCCAGGGCGCCATGGCCAGCGGGGCGCGGGCCGCCCGCGCCGTCCTGCGCGCTCTGGGGACCGACCAGCGAGGAGCTGCCTGACCGTGCCCGCCACCGCACCGACCATCCTCGCCACGAGCATCGGCTTCGACTCCCGGGGTCGCGGCCCCTACGACTGGGCGCCGGGGCCCGTCTTCGACCTCGCCCTCCAGCTGGCGGGTGCGCCCGAGCGGCCGCGCCTGTGCTACCTCGGCACCGCCACCGGCGACGACCCGGTGCGGGTGGCCGGCGTGTACGGCGCCTTCGCCGGCAGCGGGGTGCAGGTCAGCCACCTGAGCCTCTTCCCGATGCCCACCGTGCCCGACGTCCGCGCACACCTGCTGGCCCAGGACGTGGTCTGGGTCGGCGGCGGCAGCGTGGCCAACCTGCTCGCGGTGTGGCGGGTGCACGGACTGGACGAGGTCTTCCGCGAGGTGTGGGAGGCCGGTGTCGTGCTGGGCGGGGTGTCGGCCGGATCGCTGTGCTGGCACGTCGGCGGCACCACCGACTCCTACGGCCCCGACCTGCGCCCGGTGACCAACGGGCTGGGGCTCATCCCGACGTCCAACGGGGTGCACTACGACTCCGAGGAGCAGCGCCGTCCGCTGTACCACCGGCTCGTGGCCGACGGCACGCTGCCCGGCGGGCACGCCACCGACGACGGCGTGGGGCTGGTCTACCGCGGCACCGAGCTGGTGGAGGCGGTTGCCGACCGCCCGGACAGGGCCGCCTACCGGGTGGAGCCGGGTCCCGACGGCACCGCGGTCGAGACCTGCATCGAGCCCCGGCGGCTGCGCTGACCGGCCCCGTCCCGGGTCCCGCTCCGAGCCTGCGAGGAGTGGGGAGGACGGGGTCCCTTCTCTACGCTGGACGCGTGACTGAGCTGCAGGTGATCCGGGCGGGCACGGTCCCCTACGAGGAGGCCTGGGAGCGCCAGCGCGAGCTGCACGCCGCCCGGGTGGCCGGCGAGGGGCCCGACACGCTGCTCCTCCTCGAGCACCCGTCGGTCTACACCGCCGGCAAGCGCACCGAGCCGCACGAGCGGCCCCAGGACGGCACCCCCGTGGTCGACGTCGACCGCGGCGGGAAGATCACCTGGCACGGCCCGGGTCAGCTGGTCGGCTACCCGATCGTCGCGCTGCCCGACCCGGTCGACGTGGTCGCCTACGTCCGCCGGCTGGAGGGCGCGCTCATCGAGGTCTGCGCCGGCTTCGGCGTCGAGGCCGGACGGGTCGAGGGGCGCAGCGGCGTCTGGCTGCCCGCCGACGGACCCGGCCCGGGCAGCCGGTGGCGTCCCGAGCGGAAGATCGCCGCGATCGGCATCCGGGTGGCCCGCGGCGTGACGATGCACGGCTTCGCGCTCAACTGCGACCCCGACCTCGCCGCCTTCGGTGCGATCGTGCCCTGCGGCATCGCCGACGCCGGCGTCACCTCGCTGTCGGCCGAGCTCGGCCGTGACGTGACGATCGACGAGGCCCTCGAGCCGGTCGAGAAGGCGATGCGCGCCGTCCTGACCGTGTGAGTGTCGTCGCGCTGAGCGGGCCCCAGAGGGGTCCGCTCAGCGCAACGCAGCGGCTCAGCGCGACAGGGGCACGGCACCCGGCCCGCGGTGCGGTCCGGAGTACGACGGTGACCGGGTCGCGGTGTCGTCCGGAGGACGACGGAGTGCTCAGCCGAGGACGAAGTTGACCAGCCGACCGGGGACGGCGACGACGCGGCGCACCGTCTTGCCGTCCAGGTGCGCGGCCACCTTCTCGTCGGCCCGGGCGGCGGCCTCCAGCGCGGCGGCGTCGGCGTCCGCCGGCACGGTCACCTGGGCCCGCACCTTGCCGTTGACCTGGACGGCGACCTGCACGGTGTCCTCGACCAGCCAGCGCTCGTCGGCCTCCGGGAACGGGTGCCAGGCCAGCGACTGCTCGTGGCCCAGCCGCGCCCACAGCTCCTCGGCGATGTGCGGGGCCAGCGGCGCCACCAGCAGCACCAGCGGCTCGGCGACCGAGCGCGGCACCGCGGAGTCCGCGCCGTACGCCTGCGTCAGGTGGTTGGTCAGCTCGGTGATCCGGGCGATCGCGATGTTGAAGCGCAGCGTCGCCATGCCGTCGCGGACCCCGGCGATCGCCCGGTGCAGCGCCCGCAGCGTCTCCTCGGCCGGCCCGGCGTCGTCCGCCGTCCGGACCGCCCCGGTCTCCTCGTCGACGACGACCCGCCAGATCCGCTGCAGCAGCCGCTGCGAGCCGACGACGGCCTTGGTCTCCCACGGCCGGGACTGCTCCAGCGGGCCGGTCGACATCTCGTAGACCCGGAGCGTGTCGGCGCCGTATGCGGCGATCATCTCGTCCGGCGTGACCATGTTCTTCAGGCTCTTGCCCATCTTCCCGTACTCACGGTTGACGGGCCTGCCCTCGTGGGTGAACCGGCCGTCCTCCTCGACCACCTCGGCGGCGGGCACGTAGAAGCCGCGCTCGTCGGTGTAGGCGTAGGCGGAGATGTAGCCCTGGTTGACCAGGCGGCGGAACGGCTCCTCGCTCGAGACGTAGCCCAGGTCGTGCAGCACCTTGTGCCAGAACCGGGCGTACAGCAGGTGCAGCACGGCGTGCTCCATGCCGCCGACGTACAGGTCGACGCCGCCGACGTCACCGGGCTCGCGCGGGCCCAGCCAGTAGCGCTCCAGCTCCGGGTCCACCATCCGGGTGTCGTCGGAGGGGTCCAGGTAGCGCAGGTAGTACCAGCACGAGCCGGCCCAGTTGGGCATCGTGTTGGTCTCCCGCCGGTACTTCCGCAGGCCGTCGCCGAGGTCCAGCTCGACCGTCGTCCAGTCCGTGACGCGCGACAGCGGCGGCTCCGGCAGGGAGTCGGCGTCGTCGTCGTCGAAGGTCTTGGGCGAGTAGTCGTCGACCTCGGGCAGCAGCACCGGCAGCATCGAGTCCGGCACCGCGACCGGCAGGTCGTCCTCGTCGTAGACGATCGGGAACGGCTCGCCCCAGTAGCGCTGCCGGCTGAACAGCCAGTCGCGCAGCTTGTAGGTGGTGGTCGCCTGGCCGTGGCCGTGCTCGACCAGCCAGTCGGTGATGGTGGCGATCGCGGTCGCCTTGTCCAGGCCGTCCAGCGAGATGTCCTCGTTGGACGAGTTGATCATCGGGCCGGCGCCGGTGTAGGCGCCGCCCTCGAAGTCCTCCGGCGGCTGCACCGTGCGGACGACGGGCAGCCCGAACACCTGCGCGAACTCGAAGTCGCGGGTGTCCTCCCCGGGGACGGCCATGATGGCGCCGGTGCCGTACCCGGTCAGCACGTAGTCGGCGATGAACACCGGCAGCTCGCGGCCGTTGACCGGGTTGACCGCGGTGACGCCCAACCAGACGCCGGTCTTCTCCCGCGCCTCGTTCTGCCGGTCCAGCTCGGAGCGGCGGGAGGCCTGCCGCTGGTACTCGCGCACCGCCTCGGCCGGGGTCGCCGCGCCGCCGGTCCACCGCGGGTCGGTGCCATCGGGCCACTGGGCGGCGGTCAGCGTCTCGACCAGGGGGTGCTCGGGGGCCAGCACCATGTAGGTGGCGCCGAACAGGGTGTCGGGCCGGGTGGTGAAGACCTCGACGGTCTCGTCGCCGCA
The DNA here is from genome assembly GCF_054050595.1 of Geodermatophilus sp. SYSU D00779. Taxonomy (NCBI): domain Bacteria; kingdom Bacillati; phylum Actinomycetota; class Actinomycetes; order Geodermatophilales; family Geodermatophilaceae; genus Geodermatophilus; species Geodermatophilus sp. SYSU D00779. The sequence continues at coordinate 144,617 of NZ_JBJGZQ010000011.1, read as the reverse complement.
GCGGAAGCCGATCCGCGCGCCGGTGGAGCGGCCGATCCAGTTGCGCTGCATCTGCTTCACCGAGTCCGACCAGTCCAGCCGGTCCAGGTCGGCCAGCAGCCGCTCGGCGTAGGCGGTGATCCGCATCATCCACTGGGTCAGCGGACGCCGGAACACCGGGAAGTTGCCGCGCTCGGAGCGGCCGTCGGGCGTGACCTCCTCGTTGGACAGCACCGTGCCCAGGCCCGGGCACCAGTTGACCGGCGCCTGGTGCAGGTAGGCCAGCCGGTGCGCGTCGACGACCCGGCGCCGCTCGACGTCGTCCAGCTCGGCCCACGGCCGGCCGGTGTCGTTGGTCCCGGGGGCCGGCTCCCGCGTGCCGGCGTCCAGCTCGTCGACCAGCTCGGCGATCCGGCGCGCCCTGCCGGCCTCCTCGTCGAACCAGGACCCGAAGACCTGCAGGAAGATCCACTGGGTCCACCGGTAGTAGCCCGGGTCGATGGTGGCGAAGGTGCGGCGCTCGTCGTGGTCGACGCCCAGCCGGCGCAGCTGCGCCTTGATGGCCGCGATGTTGGCCTCGGTGGTGATCCGCGGGTGCTGCCCGGTCTGGACGGCGTACTGCTCGGCCGGCAGGCCGAAGGCGTCGTAGCCCATCGGGTGCAGCACGTTGGCGCCGTCCATGCGGCGGAAGCGGCTGATGGCGTCGGTGCCCAGGTACCCCAGCGGGTGCCCGACGTGCAGCCCGGCGCCCGAGGGGTACGGGAACATGTCCATCACGAAGTACTTGGGCCGGTCGGCGACCCGCTCGAAGCCCTCGGACAGCCGGCCCGTCGGGTTCGGGGTGTGGAACGTCCCCTCGGCCTCCCAGCGGTCCTGCCAGGCGAGCTCGATCCGCTGCGCCAGGGCGGGCGTGTAGCGGTGCGGCGGGACGTCCCCCGCCTGCTCGACACTCGGCTGGTCGGCCGTCTGGCTCATCGTCGTGCTCCTGGTCCTCGAGTGCTCGTACCGGCGGCGGACAGCAAAAGACCCCTCACGCAGGAGGGGTCGCCGTGCTGACTGGGGATCTCAGGTCAGCACGGCCGCGCGAGGAGGAGCCGCCTGGTCACACCGTCGATGCTACCGCGCACCGGCGCCCGGCCCGGCCTCACCCACAGGAGGGAGGCCGGACGGGTGTCGGGTGGAGCCCGGCACGGCGCCGGCCGATGTCCGTCGTGTGCGATCCACCCGGCACGCTCCCGCCCCGTCCCGCAGCGCACTCGGCCTGACGCTGACGGCCCTGGTCCTGTTCACCACCGGGGTGTGGGGTCGACCGGACGGCGAGACGTGGGCGATCGCCTACGACCTCGTCCTCTACAACGCCGTCTACGTCGGGGCGGCGTTGGTGTGCGCCAGCGCAGCCCGCCGGGCCGCCGACGACCGGGTGGCCTGGTGGAGCATGACGGTCGCGCTGGTCCTGGGGGTCGTCGGCAACCTGGTGTACTCGCTGGCGATCGCCCCGATGGCCGAGGAGCCGTTCCCCTCCGTCGCCGACGTCTTCTACCTCGTCTACTACCTGCCGCTCTACGTCGCGCTCGTCGGGCTCATCCGCGCCCGGGTGGCGCGCTTCCACGCCAGCATGTGGCTGGACGGGGTCGTCGGGGCCCTGGGCGCGGGCGCCGTCGCCGTCGCGGCCCTGCTCGCCCCGGCCCTCGAGCTGACCGAGGGCAGCGTGCCCGCGGTGCTCACCAGCCTGGCCTACCCGGTGGCCGACGTCGTGCTGCTCGCGCTGCTCGTCGGGGTGGGCGCCATCCTGGGCGTCCGGCGCGACCGGACCCTGCTGCTGCTCGGCGCCGGCATCGGGGCCAACCTCTTCGGCGACATCGTCTTCCTCGACCTGGCCACCGCGGGGGTGTACGTCGAGGGCGGGCCGCTGGACCTCACCTGGCTGGTCGCGATGGCGCTGATCGCCCTCGCCGCGCACCACAGCGACCCCGAGGCCGTGCGGGCGTCTGCCGAGGCGAGCGCGCGGGCGGCCACCCGGGTGGGCTGGCGCGTCCTGGCGGTCCCGCTGGCGTGCAACCTGGCCAGCCTGATGGTGCTCGCGACCGGCTACGGCGACCGGCTGCCCACGGCGGCCGCCTGGCTCGCCGTGGGCTGCGTCGTCGCCGCGCTGGTCCGCACCGCGATCACGTTCCGGGAGGTCCGCGCCTTCAACGAGGTCCGCGAACAGGCCCGGACCGACGAGCTGACCGGCCTGCCCAACCGACGGGCCTTCCTCGACGCGGCCCAGCGGGAGCTGGACACCGCCACCGCCCGCCACCCCGCCGCCCTGCTGCTGCTCGACCTCGACGGCTTCAAGGAGGTCAACGACAGCCTGGGCCACCACGCCGGCGACGGCCTGCTGCGCCAGGTCGGCCCACGGTTGCGCGGCGCCCTGCGGACCTCGGACACCCTGGCGCGGCTGGGTGGTGACGAGTTCGCCGTCCTGCTGCCGCACGCTGCTCTGGACGAGGCGCAGGAGCGGGCCGAGCGGCTCCGTGAGCTGCTGCTGCAACCGTTCACCGTCGAGGGGATCCGCCTGCACGTGGGCGTCAGCATCGGGGTCGCGACGGCGCCGGTCCCCGCCGCCACGGTGGCCGAGCTGCTGCGCTGCGCCGACGTGGCGATGTACGCCGCCAAGGCCAGCCGGGACGGCGTGCGGGCCTACGTGCCCGACCCGGGCAGCGGCACCGGCGACCGGCTGCGCACCATGGAGGACCTGCACACCGCCCTGGACAACGACGAGCTCGTGGTGCACCTGCAGCCGCAGGTGGACACCCGCGCGGGCACGGTCGTCGGCGTCGAGGCACTGGTCCGCTGGCACCACCCGACCCGGGGCCTGCTCATGCCCGGCGACCTGCTGCCCGCGGCCGAGCAGGCCGGCCTCATGCGGCCCCTCGCCGACCGGGTGCTCGAGCTGTCGCTCGAGGCCGTCGCCCGGTGGTGGCCGACCCGGCGGGTGCCGGTGTCGGTGAACCTGTCGGCCGCGAACGTCAGCGACCTCGACCTGCCGAGCAAGGTGGCGATGGCCCTGCTCCACCACGGGCTGCCGCCTGCGGCGCTCACCCTCGAGCTGGTCGAGGACACCCTCATGGCCGACCCCGAACGTGGCCGGACCGTCCTGGCCCACCTGCGCCGGCTCGGCGTCCGGACGTCGATCGACGACTACGGCACCGGGTACAGCTCGCTGGCCTACCTGCGCCACCTGCCGGCCGACGAGCTCAAGCTCGACCGGAGCCTCACCCGCGACGTCGGCAGCGACCCGCGGGCCGCGGCGATCGTCCGGCACACCGTGGCCCTGGCCCACGACCTCGGCCTCTCGCTGGTGGCCGAGGGCGTGGAGGACGACGAGATGGGCGTCGCGCTGGCCGCGCTGGGCTGCGACGTCGCTCAGGGGTACGCGATCGCCCGTCCCATGCCGGTCGAGGACCTGCTGACGTGGCTGGCGACCCGGGAGAGCCCGCTGCAGTCGCTGTAACGAGGCGCGTCGGCCCAGCTGGGGCGCCGTCCCCGGGCCACCAGGTCCCGGCGCCGGGGTCGGCGGGGTCGACGACCTGCAGGTGCCCCCGGGCGGTACGGCCAGGCCGTCCCCGCCCCTCGTGGAGGGCGCCCCGCTGCGGTCCGGTGGGGAGGCGCGGCTGCACCCGGCGATGCTGCCGGGGCCTCGTCGCGCCCGCCGTCCCGGGGATCGCACCCGGGGTGTGCCGTCCCCGGTGACCGGGCAGGATGACCGCCGACACGATCAACCGGAGGTGCATCCCGTGTTCCGCAAGAAGACGCACGGCCAGATCATCGGCGAGGAACTGCAGGAGGGCCTCGCCCACATCGGCACGGCGGTGGCGGAGGCCCGGCGGGCAGCGACGGAACAGCTGGCACCGCGCGTCGAGGCCGCCCGCGAGGCGAGCGGTCCGGCGCTGGACGCCGCCAGGGGCGCGGTCGTCCCCAAGGTCGCCGCCGCGGTGGCCGTCGCCGCGCCCGCCGTCGAGGCCGCCCGTGACGCGCTCACCCCGCGGGTGGAGGCCGCCCGTGACGCGGTCGGCCCCCGCGTGGAGGCTGCCCGCGACGCGCTCACCCCGCATGTGGAGGCCGCCCGCGACGCCGCCGTCCCGCACCTGACCGCCGCGGTGACCGCCGCGCAGGCCGCGGCCGCCAAGGCCGCCGCCGACCTCACCCCCCGCGTCGAGGCCGCCCGTGGCGCGGCCCAGAAGACGCTGGCAGAGGACGTCGTCCCCCGGCTGACCGCCGCCCAGGCCGCCACGCTGGCCTACGCCGCACCCAGGGTGCTGGCCGCCCGTGAGGCGGTCACCCCGGTGCTGGAGAACACCCGGGAGTCGCTCAGCTCCGGGCTGGGCGGCGCCCGCGACGAGCTCGAGCTGCGCCGCCTGGAGCTCGCCGCCGCCACGGCCAAGGCTGCGAAGAAGCGCGGTGAGCTGGAGAGGGCGGCGGCGAAGAAGCGCCGGGAACTGGGGAGGAAGGCCGCGAAGGCGGGTAAGGCAGGGAGGCGGAAGGTCGGGATCGAGCCCCGGCCGCGGCGCTGGCCGTGGCTGCTCGCCGTCCTCGGCATCGCCGCCGCCGTGGCGGTGGTGCTGCGCCGCCGCAGCGGCTCCGACGACCTGTGGACCCCCGCCCCCACCGGCGACGGGCCCGTGCCGAGCTACCGAGAGGACCCCGTGCCCAGCTCCCCGAGCAACTCCGGCAAGACCGTCTCCACCGCCCAGACCACCGCGGGGGACGCCACCCCGCCCGACACCGACGCGGGCTCGTGGGCGCAGCAGTCCAAGCCCACGGAGACCCCTGGCTCCGCCACCCCGGGCACGGCCACGACCAGTGCGGACGACCCGGCGCTGGACACCGCCACCGCCTCGCCGAACGACCAGCCGCAGACCGCCTCCGGCGGGATCGGCTCCGACTCCGAGGACCCGCGCAACCCGGCGACCTGACCCCGTTCCGCCCCTGAGCAGCAACGCCCGCCTCCGTCGAGGCGGGCGTTGCCGTCTCCGGGGGTACCGTGGTCGATCATGAGCGAGACGGTGGCCCCGACCCCCTCCACCGACACCCCCCTGGCGCCCTCCGGCCGCAAACTGCTGCGCCTCGAGGTCCGCAACAGCCAGGTCCCGATCGAGCGCAAGCCGGAGTGGATCAAGACCCGGCTGAAGACCGGCCCGGAGTACACCGAGCTGAAGTCGCTGGTGCGCCGGGAGGGTCTGCACACCGTCTGCGAAGAGGCCGGGTGCCCCAACATCTACGAGTGCTGGGAGGACCGGGAGGCCACCTTCCTCATCGGCGGGGACCAGTGCACCCGGCGGTGCGACTTCTGCCAGATCGACACGGGCAAGCCCGCCGAGTTCGACGCCGACGAACCGCGCCGGGTCGCCGAGAGCGTCGCCACGATGCAGCTGCGCTACGCCACGGTCACCGGCGTCGCCCGTGACGACCTGCCCGACGGCGGCGCCTGGCTCTACGCCGAGACGGTGCGGCAGATCCACGCCGCCGTCCCGGGGTGCGGTGTCGAGCTGCTCATCCCCGACTTCAACGCCGACCCCGACCAGCTCGCCGAGGTCTTCTCCTCCCGCCCCGAGGTCCTGGCGCACAACGTCGAGACCGTGCCGCGCATCTTCAAGCGCATCCGCCCCGGCTTCCGGTTCGAGCGCTCGCTGGCCGTTCTCACCGCCGCCCGTGAGGCCGGGCTGGTCACCAAGTCCAACCTCATCCTGGGCATGGGCGAGGAGCCCGACGAGGTCGTCGAGACGATGCGGGCCCTGCACGAGGCCGGCTGCGACCTGCTGACCATCACCCAGTACCTGCGGCCCTCGCCGCGGCACCACCCCGTCGTCCGCTGGGTCAAGCCCGACGAGTTCGTCGGCTTCCAGCAGACGGCGGAGGAGATCGGCTTCCCCGGCGTGCTCGCCGGGCCGTTGGTGCGCAGCTCCTACCGCGCGGGCCGGCTGTACCAGCAGGCCGTCGAGGCGCGCGGGCTGACCCGCTCGATCTGAGGACGTCGCGGCCGGTCCACCGGGGCCGGTCGCCGGCCCTCCTGCAGGGTCCCGACGCCGGCCCCGTCCAGAGGCTCGTCCCGAGCATGCGAGGGATGAGGAGGACGGGGTCCTCACACGGTGGGGGGTCAGGAGGGTCCTTTCTCTATCCTGGGGACATGGCACGCAGCAGGCCCACCGACTCCTCCGCGCCGTCCGGCACCGGCAAGGCCGCCACCGGGCCCGGCTCCCGAGGCCGCGGCAGGGGGGCGACGAAGGTCGGCAAGGACGGCCGGCCCAAGGTCGGCCGCCTCAAGAAGGTCGGCGACCAGGCCCGCATGATGAAGCAGGCCTACTCGCTGACCCGCAAGAACGACCCCAAGCTGCCCTGGTTCATGCTCATCGCCTTCGTGGCGGTGGCCGCGGTCGTCGAGCTGATCGGCATCCTGTTCGGCTCGCCGTTCCTCTTCCTGCCCATCGCGATCCTCTTCGGCGCGCTGGCCGCGCTGATCGTCTTCGGTCGCCGCGCGCAGGGCTCGGCCTACCGCCAGGTGGAGGGCCAGCCCGGTGCGGCCGCGTGGGTCCTCGAGGGCATGCGCGGTGACTGGCAGGTCTCCTCGGGCGTCGCCGGCACCACCCAGCTCGACGCCGTCCACCGCGTGCTGGGCCGTCCCGGCGTGGTCCTGGTCGGCGAGGGCGCGCCGTCGCGGGTCCGCCCGCTGCTCGCCCAGGAGAAGAAGCGCCTCGCCCGCATCGCCGGGGACGCCCCGATCTACGACGTCCTCGTCGGCGACGAGGAGGGGCAGGTGCCGCTGCGCAAGCTCAGCGCCCACGTGATGAAGCTGCCGCGCAACCTCGACGGCGGTGAGCTCAACGCCCTGCGCAAGCGGGTCGCCGCGCTCGGCGGCTCGCGGATGCCGGTGCCCGGCGGCCCGCTGCCCGGGGGGCGCCAGATGACCGTCAGCCAGCGCCAGGTCCGCCGCAGGTAGGACGGACGACGCAGAGCCCGTGCCCACCGGCACGGGCTCCGCGCGTCCCGGGCTCACAGCCGGGCGAAGGGCTCCGCGTACCGGAACGTGCCCTCGGCGCGCCGGTCGGCGAGCCAGCGGGCCTGGAAGTGCTCGCCCCACGCCGGGTCGGGCGCGGCCACCCCCACGGTGGCGGCCGCGACGAACCCGAACCGCCGGTAGTAGCCGGGCGCCCCGAGCAGCGCGACCAGCCGCTCGTCGGCCGCCTCGGCCACGGCGAGCAGCGCGTGCACCAGCACGGTGCCCACGCCTCTGCCCTGAGCCGCGGGGAGGACACCGAGCGGACCCAGCCCGAGCGCCGGGACGCCGAGGGGCTCCAGCCAGCCGCGGGTGGCGATCACGTGCCCGACCACCGCGTCGCCGTCCGTGGCGACGAGGGACAGGTGCGGCAGGAAGCCGGCGTCCTCGCGCAGCTCGTCGGTCAGCCGGGCCTCGACGACGTCGGCGTCGGGCCGCGCGCCGGGCGGCCGGAAGGCGGCGGCGTGCAGCGCGTGGACGGCGGCGTGGTCGGCCGGCCGTTCCCGACGGACGATCACGCGTCGCGGACCACGGCGGTGTCGGTCAGCCGGTCGTGCAGCCCGCGGCCGTCGGCGTCCACCACGAGCGCGGGCACCAGCAGCATGAGCAGCGCCGTCCGGACGACGGCCCGCCACAGCGCCAGCCGCTCCCCCGCCCGCGGGTGCGCCAGCCGCAGGCCGAGCAGCCGCATCCCCGGCGTCTGCCCGAAGGCGACGAGCGTGACCACGGTGATCAGCCCGAACGGCAGCAGGCTCCAGTTGCCGGGCAGCGAGGGCGCGGTGAACAGGCCCGCGATCAGCGCCGCGGCCACGGCGTCGACGAGGAAGGCGCCGATCCGGCTGCCGAAGGAGGCCAGGGAGCCGGGCCCCTCGGCGGGTAGCCCCAGGGCGGCGCCCCGCGGGCGCTCTTGAGAGGGTGGCTGCGCGTCCCGGACCATGGACCTCAGCGTAGGACGCGCGCGCAGACCGTCCGCCCGACCGGCGGCGACGGGGTCGGCGACACGCCGGGAGCGTTGTTACCGGCCCGAAACACCCGAGACACCGCAGGGCAACCGCCCGATCGTACGTTCGCCACCGGCTGTCCGCCCCAACCCGGAGGATCGATGTTCACCAGTCCCGACGAGGTCGCCGCCTACATCCGCGACAACGACGTCCAGTTCGTCGACGTCCGCTTCTGCGACCTGCCCGGCGTCATGCAGCACTTCACGATCCCCGCGTCGACCTTCGGCGAGGACACGTTCGCCGACGGTCTCGGGTTCGACGGCTCCTCGATCCGCGGCTTCCAGGCGATCAACGAGTCGGACATGCTGCTGCTGCCCGACGCCAACAGCGCCTTCGTGGACCCGTTCCGCAAGCACAAGACGCTGAACATCAACTTCTTCATCCACGACCCGATCACCCGCGAGGCCTACAGCCGCGACCCGCGGAACGTGGCGAAGAAGGCCGAGGCGTACCTCGCCAGCAGCGGCATCGCCGACACCGCCTACTTCGGCCCCGAGGCGGAGTTCTACGTCTTCGACTCGATCCGGCACTCGACCGGCATCAACGAGGGCTACTACCACATCGACGCGGTCGAGGGCTCCTGGAACTCCGGCTCGCTGACCGGCGAGAACGGCGGCCCGAACCTGGGCTACAAGACCCGGCCCAAGGGCGGCTACTTCCCGGTGGAGCCCTACGACCACCAGAGCGACCTGCGCGCGGACATGATGCTCAACCTGACCCGCGCGGGCCTGGAGCTCGAGCGCGGTCACCACGAGGTGGGCACCGGCGGCCAGGCCGAGATCAACTACAAGTTCGACACCCTGCTGCGGTCGGCCGACAGCCTGATGCTGTTCAAGTACATCGTCAAGAACACCGCCTGGGCCGCCGGCAAGACCGCCACCTTCATGCCCAAGCCGCTGTTCGGTGACAACGGTTCCGGCATGCACTGCCACCAGTCGCTCTGGAAGGACGGCGAGCCGCTCTTCCACGCCGAGACCGGCTACGCGGGCCTGTCCGACACCGCCCGCCACTACATCGGCGGCCTGCTGGCCCACGCCCCGTCGCTGCTGGCCTTCACCAACCCGACGGTGAACAGCTACCACCGCCTGGTGCCCGGCTACGAGGCCCCGATCAACCTGGTCTACTCGGCCCGCAACCGGTCGGCCTGCTGCCGCATCCCGATCTCCGGCGACAGCCCCAAGGCCAAGCGCATCGAGTTCCGCGTGCCCGACCCGTCGGCCAACCCCTACCTCGCCTTCTCGGCGATGCTGATGGCCGGCCTCGACGGCATCAAGAACAAGATCGAGCCGCCGGCGCCGGTGGACAAGGACCTCTACGAACTGCCGCCCGAGGAGGCCCTGGGCATCGAGAAGGTGCCGGCCTCGCTGGACGCCGTCCTCGACCGGCTCGAGGTCGACCACGAGTACCTCGTCGACGGCGGGGTGTTCACCCCCGACCTGATCGAGACGTGGATCGAGTACAAGCGGGAGAACGAGATCGACCCGATCCGCCTGCGCCCGCACCCGCACGAGTTCGCGATGTACTACGACATCTGACCTCGACGGACGCTCCGCGGCCCCCGCCCTCGACCCGAGGTCGGGGGCCGCGTCGTGTCGGTGTCGTGTCGGTGGCACGGAGGCGGCGTGGCCACCGGACAGCGGCCCACGTACCGTGCAAAGGCGAATCTGTCATCCCATGGGACGGGGTCGTCCGGAACGGTCGGGGTCGTCCGAGCCGCGTCGTCGTGGGTCCTACAGCGAGAAGGCGAGAGTTCATGACCACCGACGGCAACCGCACCAGCGTGGCGGTGATCGGCGCCGGACCCGCGGGGCTGACCGCCGCCTACGAGTTGGTCCGTCGCCAGGTTCCGGTCACCGTGCTGGAGGGTGACTCGATGGTGGGCGGCATCAGCCGCACCGCCGAGCGGGAGGGCTGGCGCTTCGACATCGGCGGCCACCGCTTCTTCACCAAGGTCCCCGAGGTCGAGGCGCTCTGGCACGAGATCCTCCCCGACGAGGACTTCCTGCTCCGGCCGCGGATGAGCCGGATCTTCTACGACGGCAAGCTCTACGACTACCCGCTCAAGGCCGGCAACGCCCTGGGCAACCTCGGCCCGGTCGAGGCCGTGCGGTGCGTGGCGTCCTACCTGTGGGCGCGGATCCGCCCGCCGAAGAACCAGGACACCCTGGAGGGCTGGATCGTCGCCCGCTTCGGCAAGCGCCTCTACCAGCACTTCTTCAAGACCTACAACGAGAAGCTCTGGGGCGTCCCGGTCGACCAGCTGCCGGCCGACTTCGCCGCCCAGCGGATCAAGAACCTGTCGCTGGTCGGTGCGGTGGTCAACGCGCTGACCCCCAAGCGCAACCAGAAGGAGATCACCTCCCTCATCGAGGAGTTCCAGTACCCCAAGTACGGGCCCGGGATGATGTGGGAGACCGCCGCGCGCAAGGTGCAGGAGCGCGGCGGCACGGTGGTCATGGAGGAGAAGGTCCGCACCGTGCACTGGGAGCCCGGTCGCGGTGTCACCGCTCTGACCACGGTGGTCACCGGCGGCTACGGCGCCGGCGCGGGCGCGCCCGAGGCCAGCCGAAACGACATCGGCGCCGAGAAGCGCTACGAGGCCGACCACGTCATCAGCTCGATGCCGTTCTCCTCCCTGGTGAACGCCCTCGACCCGAAGCCCCCGGCGGAGGTGCTGGCGGCGGCCGACGCCCTGAAGTACCGCGACTTCCTCACCGTGGCGCTCGTGCTCCCGGTCGAGGCCGGCTTCCCCGACAACTGGATCTACATCCACTCCCCCGACGTCCAGGTCGGCCGGATCCAGAACTTCGGCTCCTGGTCGCCGTACCTGGTCAAGGACGGGCGCACCTGCCTCGGCCTGGAGTTCTTCGTCAACGTCGGCGACGACACCTGGAACCGGTCAGACGAGGACCTCATCGCCCAGGGGGCCCGTGAGCTCGAGCAGCTCGGGCTCGCCAAGGCCTCCGACGTCGAGCGCGGCTTCGTCGTCCGGATGCCGAAGGCCTACCCGTTCTACGACGCCGGGTACAAGGAGAACGTCGAGGTCATCCGGCGCTGGATCGAGGAGAACACGCCGAACCTGCACCCGGTCGGGCGCAACGGCATGTTCCGCTACAACAACCAGGACCACTCGATGCTCACGGCCATGCTGACCGTGCAGAACATCGCGGACGGCACGCACCACGACATCTGGGACGTCAACGTGGAAGAGGACTACCACGAGGAGGTCTCGTCGCAGCGCACGGACGCCACGGCGGACGACCACGGGAGTCCCCGCCCCACGGCGGCGTGACGCAGGCACCAGGCGCCCGTCGCCGGCCGGAGTCCCTCGAGGACCCCGCGCCGGCGGCGGGCGCGCCCGCGTCCGGGGCAGCCGACGCCGCCCGCCCGGGCCCGGCGGCCCGCGCGTTCCGGCTGGCCCGCCGGCACGCCGTCTTCCTCGTCGTGCTGGTCCTCGCCGCGATCGCGCGCGGCTACGTCACCGCGGCGTACTCGACGGCGCTGTGGTTCCCCGACTCGGGCACCTACGTCGACCGGGCCGAGTGGGTCGAGCCCGCCGTCGACCGGCCGTGGGGCTACTCGGCCTTCCTGGCCCTGCTGGACCCGGTCACCACGTTCCGCGAGGTGGCGATCGTCCAGCACGTGCTCGGCCTGGCGGTCGTGGTGCTGGTCTACGCGCTGCTGCAGCGCCGCGGCGTCGCCCGCTGGCTGAGCGTGCTCGCCGTCCTGCCGCTGGCCTTCGACGCCTACCTGCTCAACATCGAGCACTTCATCCTGGCCGAGACGCTCTTCGTGTTCCTCATGGCCGTCGCGCTGGTGCTCCTGCTGGTCCGCGAGCGGCCGGGCCCGCTGCTGGTCGCGGCGGTCGGCGTCGTCCTGGGCCTGCTGACGCTCACCCGCACGGTGGGGCTCTTCCTCGTGGGCGTCGTGTTCGTCTACCTGGTCGTGCGGTTGCTGGTCCGGACGCTGCGCTGGCCGGCGGTCGTCGCCTTCCTCGGCGGCGTCGCGGCGGTGCTGCTGCCCTACGCGGCCTGGTTCGGGAGCGTGCACGGCTCGTTCGGGCTGACCGACTACACCGGCCACTTCCTCTACGGACGGGTCGCCACCTTCGTCCAGTGCGAGGAGCTGGACGTGCCCGAGCGGCTGCAGCCCCTGTGCCCGACGCAGCCGCCGGAGGAGCGCCGCCCCGGCGACCAGTTCGTCTGGTTCGCCGACAGCCCGGCCAACGCCGTGGTGGACGGCGAGCGGGTGTGGTCGGAGGAGGACCTCGCGGAGTTCGCCACCATCGCCATCACGGGCCAGCCGTGGGACTACCTGCGCCAGCTGCTCTCGGAGACCGTGCACTACGTCGAGCCGGGCCGCGTCTCCGGCCCGCAGGACACCTGCCCGACCTGGTGGGCCTTCCCGTACGCGGAACCGGTGGAGCAGTACAACTGCACGCCGGTGCTCGCCCCGGGGCCGTACGGCTACGACGAGGAGATGGTCGGCGACCTGCGCTCGTACCAGCGGTACTTCTACACCCCCGGCCCGGTGCTCGGCGTGTGCATGCTGGTGGGCCTGGGTGCGCTGTTCCTGCGCCGGCGCGACTGGCAGGACCGGCTGGACCCCGCGCTGATGGCGCTCATCGGGCTCACCCTCATGGCCGGTCCGGCCGCGACCGCCTCGTTCGACTTCCGCTACCTGCTCCCGACGCTCGCCGTCCTGCCACCGGCCGCGGCGCTGGCGCTGCGCGGGGTCTCGCTGCGGCGCCGGCCGGAGGAGCGGGGGCCCGCCGAGGAGCCCCGGCCCGAGCCCGCGCCGGCGGCCGGCTGAGGGACCGCCGACCCGAGCCGGGTCCTCCTTCAGGCCGCGTCGCCCTCCAGGTCGAGGCCCTCGAGACCGACCACGACCTCGTTGGTCTGCAGGGTCACCAGCCAGGCGAGCGCGTGGTCCTCCACCGGCCGGCCCGAGACGTCGGCGATGGCGTCCAGCTGGGCGGCGACCAGACCGCGGGCGGCCTGGTAGACGTCGGCCGCGGTCACCGCCGTCCCGAGCTCGGCGAGCCAGAGCCGGCCGTCCCGCAGCACGCGGACCTCGGGTTCGGCACCGACCCCGAGGTCGGCGGCCGCACTGGCGAGCAGGGACATGCCGGTGCGCAGCTCGGTGCGGCGATCACGACGGTGGGACGACGACGGCACGGACACGGGTGCCACCTCTCGGACGGGCCCGCGGGGCCACGGCAACGTGCCCCCGATCTCGGCAGCCCGGACCCCCGGGTGGACGGCTCCGCACACGGGTGTGACGCCGCGGGTCTGTCGTGACGGGCGAGCCGGCTCGTCGCACACGGACCGCGGCCCCGGTCCCCTGTGCGGGGGCCGGGGCCGCGGTCGTGCTCGGAGTCAGCAGCAGCGGCTGACCGGGTTGCGCTCCCGCTCGTCGGCGCGGCGACGCTCGAACTCGCGCCGGCTCATCGGCTGGTGCCCGTGTTCGGCGCAGTGCCGCAGGTAGTCGTCCCAGCGGGCCTCGCCGCTCCACTCGCGCAGGTACCAGCGCACCCCGTGCCAGGCGCGGCCGGTGGCCGACCGGACGGCGGTGGCCATCCCCCCGCTCACCGGGACGGACCCTCCTCCGTGAAGGTGCCGTGGCCCCGCGCGCCCGCGCCGACCAGCCGCTCGTGCTCGGCCATGGCCCGCTTCTCGTCCGCGGTCGCGAACAGCCCGGAGGGCTCGACGATGGACGACGGCACCGCCGGCTCCTCGGTGGTCGGCACCGGCCCGCGGGCCCGCAGCGCGCGGGCGATCACGACGACGGCGTTCACCACGACCACCAGGACGAGCACCGCGAAGACCGCCTGCAGCACGCCGTTCAGGGTCGAGTTGTAGACGATCCGGTCCATCTGCTCGGCACTCTGGGCCGGTGCCAGGAGCTCGCCGGCGTCCCGGGCCGCGGCGTACCGCGCCCGCTGCGCGAAGTACCCCACGGTCGGGTCCGCCGAGAACACCTTCTGGAAGCTCGCCGTCATGGTGACCACGAGGTCCCACGCCAGCGGGATGCCGGTGACCCAGGCGTACTTCACCTTGCCGTGCTTGATCAGCAGCACCGTGACCAGGGTCAGGGCGATGGCGGCCAGCAGCTGGTTGGCGATGCCGAACAGCGGGAAGAGCTGGTTCACGCCGCCCAGCGGGTCGGTGACCCCGACGTAGAGGATGTAGCCCCACAGCGCGACCACCGCAGCGCTGGCCATGATGTTGCCGGGCCGCCACGACAGGTCGCCGAAGCGCTTCCAGACGTTGCCGATCGTGTCCTGCAGCATGAACCGGCCCACCCGGGTGCCGGCGTCGACGGCGGTGAGGATGAACAGCGCCTCGAACATGATCGCGAAGTGGTACCAGAACGCGGCCATGCCCGCGCCGAACGCGTCGGACAGGATGTTCGCGATGCCGACGGCGAGGGTGGGCGCGCCACCGGTGCGGGAGACCAGGCTGGGTTCCTGGACCGCCGCGGAGGCCGCGGCCAGGTCCTGCGCCGTGGTGTCGAAGCCCAGGCCGTTCACGTAGGCGGCCGCGCTCTCCACGGTGCCGCCGGTGGCCCCGGCCGGGCTGTTCATCGCGAAGTAGAGCCCCTGGTCGATCACGACGGCGGCGATGAGCGCGCTGATCGCGACGAAGGACTCCATCAGCATGCCGCCGTAGCCGATGAGGCGGACCTGGCTCTCCTTGGCCACCATCTTCGGCGTCGTCCCCGAGGAGATCAGCGCGTGGAAGCCCGACAGCGCGCCGCAGGCGATGGTGATGAACACGAACGGGAACAGCGACCCGGCGAAGACCGGGCCGGTGCCCTCCCGGGCGAAGTCGGTGACCGCGTCGGCCTGCAGCACCGGCCGGGCCAGCAGCAGGCCGATGGCGAGCAGGACGATGACGCCGACCTTCATGAAGGTCGACAGGTAGTCGCGCGGGGTGAGCAGCAGCCACACCGGCAGCACCGAGGCCACGAACCCGTAGACCACGAGCGCGAGGACCAGCCACTCCTTCGACAGCGTCAGCGCCTCGCCCAGCCCGGTGTCGTCGATGAGGCCGCCACCGATGACCGCGGCCAGCAGCAGGACCACGCCGATCGCGGTGGCCTCGAGGACCCGCCCTGGTCGGATGGTGCGCAGGTAGATGCCCATGAACAGGGCGATCGGGATGGTCAGCGCGATGGAGAACACGCCCCACGGCGACTCGGCGAGCGCGTTGACCACGATCAGCGCCAGCACGGCCAGGATGATGATCATGATGGCGAAGACGGCGATGAGCGCCGCGATACCGCCGACGATCCCGATCTCCTCGCGGACCATCTGGCCGAGGCTCTTGCCGTTGCGGCGCATCGAGAAGAACAGGACGGTCATGTCCTGCACCGCACCGGCGAAGATGACGCCGACGATGATCCAGATGGTGCCGGGCAGGTAGCCCATCTGCGCGGCGAGCACCGGCCCGACCAGCGGGCCGGCGCCGGCGATCGCGGCGAAGTGGTGCCCGAAGAGCACCCGCCGGTCGGTGACGTCGAAGTCGATGCCGTTGTGCAGCCGCTCGGCCGGGGTGGCCCGCCGGTCGTCGACCCCGAGCACGCGGCGCGCGATGAACTTCGCGTAGAAGCGGTACGCGATCGCGTAGGAGCACAGCGCGGCGAACAGGATCCAGAGGGCCGAGACCGTCTCGCCGCGCGCGAGCGCGAGCACCGTCCAGGCGACGGCGCCGACGACGGCCACCGCCGTCCAGACGAGGACGGTCTTCACCGACGGTCGGCGGCGGCCGCCCCCTCCCGGGGGTCCTCCGTCGGTGTCGGGCCTGCTGACGGTGGTGGACACGGTCGCCCCTCCCTGCGCGCGCAGACAGCGTCCGGACGACGCCGTCCTCTGGACGCAGGGAGCATGCCAAGCCCCCGGCCCGCTCCACCAGGAGGGGCCGGAGGCGGGCGCGGGTCGTGATCCGCCCGTGATCGAGGCCCCCTCGCCCCACCGCGAGCCGGGCGACGTGCTGGAACGGCCCCCTGCAGGGCCCGCCGCGAGCTCGCGAGCGGTGGGGGCCGAGGTCCTCTCAGTACCCCCAGACCTCCTGGGCGGTCTCGACGACGAGCGCCAGCTTGGCGATCTGCTCGTCCCGGGTCAGGGCGTTGCCCTCGACGGTCGAGGAGAAGCCGCACTGGGGGGACAGCGCCAGCTGCTCCAGCGGCACGTACCGCGCGGCCTCGTCGATGCGCCGCTTGAGGTCGTCCTTGTCCTCCAGTTGCGGGCGTTTGGTGGTGACCAGGCCCAGGACGACGCGCTTGCCCGGCGGCACGAAGCGCAACGGCTCGAAGCCGCCGGAGCGGGCGTCGTCGTACTCGAGGAAGAAGCCGTCGACCTCCAGGCCGCCGAACAGTGCCTCGGCGACGAAGTCGTACCCGCCCTCGGCCACCCACGAGGAGCGGAAGTTGCCCCGGCACATGTGCGTGGTGACCGTCAGCCCCTCCGGGCGGCCGGCCAGCGCGGCGTTGATCTGCCGGATGTAGCGCTCGTGCTGGTGCTCGGCGTCGCGGCCCTGCGCGGCCAGCTCGGCGCGCTGCGCGGGGTCGTTGAGGTAGGCCAGGCTGGTGTCGTCCAGCTGCAGGTAGGTGCAGCCCTGCGCGGCGATGCCCCGCACCTGCTGGGCGTAGGCCGCCGACAGCGCGTCCCAGAAGGCGTCCTCGTCGGGGTAGACGGCCGGGTCGATCGCCGCGGCGCCGCCGCGGTAGTGGACCATCGAGGGCGAGGGGATCGTGAGCTTCGCCGTCTGCGTCTGCCCGACCTGCCCCTGCAGGTACGCGAAGTCCGCGGCGAAGATGGGCTCGTCGATCGACAGCGGCCCGTCGACGTGCAGGCCCGCCGGCGTGAAGTCGATGGTGCCGTCGGCGTTCTTGAAGTGGACGACGATGTCCTCGCCGGTCACCTTGCTGATGCCGCCGATGGCGTAGATGAAGTCCATGTGCCACGAGGCGCGGCGGAACTCGCCGTCGGTGGCGGTGCGCAGGCCGACGTCCCCCTGCAGGCGGACGACGTCGGCGATCGCCTCGTCCTCGACGCTCCGCAGCTCGGCCGCGTCGATCTCCCCGGCGGCGAAGCGGGCCCTGGCCTCGAGCAGGCCCTGCGGGCGCAGGAGGCTGCCGACGTGGTCGGCACGGAACGGCGGTCCGGAGGTGTCGGTCATGTCCCGAGCTTGCCCCCTGGCGCGGATCACCGCAGCGCCCACCCCGCTGCGGTGATCCGACCCCGCGACGGGGTAGGCGACGCACATGACCGACCCCTTCCGGATCGAGGCGCAGGGCGAGTCCGAGTACGTCGTGCGGCTGCGCGGGAACGGCGAGGAGACCGAGTCGTGGTTCCGGCTCAGCCCGGGGCTCCGCGAGGAGCTCGGCCTCGAGGTGGACGACGAGGAGCTGGTCCGGCGGACCGTCCGCTTCCTCCTCGGCCACCAGGACGCGGCCGACTTCCCGGACATCGTCGAGATCGAGGACGTCGTCGCCGGTTACCCCGACTACCTCGACGCCGTCCGCGGCTGACCGCTCCGGGGCACCACGGTGATCCGGATCGCGCGGGTCCACGAGTTCGACGCCGGCGTCCCGGGGGCCCGCTTCCTCGTCGACCGGTTGTGGCCGCGCGGGGTCGCGCGGGACGCCCTGGCCCTGGACGGCTGGCTCCGCGACGCCGCCCCCAGCGACGAGCTGCGCCGGTGGTTCGGCCACGACCCGGCCCGGTGGGAGGAGTTCCGCCGCCGGTACGTCGCCGAGCTCGACGCCTCCCCCGAGACCTGGGCGCCGCTGCGGGACGCCGCCGCCGAGGGCGACGTCGTCCTGCTCTACGCCGCCCGGGACCGCGAGCACAACAACGCCGCCGTCCTGCGCGACCACCTCGAGCAGGCGCTCAGCCGGTAGTCCCCCGCCCCGGCACCCGGCGGGCGGTGGCACCTGCGGCGTCAGGGGAGGTCGTGGCGCAGGCCGGCGAGGCCCTCCGGCGGGAAGGTGCAGCTCGTGTCGCCGAGCAGCAGGGCGCGGTAGGTGGCCGTGGCCGCTTCCTCCAGGTTCAGCGCCCGCCGGAAGGCCATGCCGACGTCCGGCCCCAGCGCCGAGCAGCCGTGGTGCGACAGCACGATGCAGTCGTGCCGCCGCGCCTGCTCGGCGGCACCGTCGGCGAGCTCGTCGGAGCCGTTCGGGGAGTACGGGACCGTGCCGACCGACCGCACGTAGCAGGCGTGGTCGAGGGTGATCAGCCGGATCCGGTGGCCGAGGGCGTCGACCAGGACGGCGTGCTGCGGGTGCAGGTGGACGACGGCGTTCACGTCCGGGCGGGCGCGGTAGGTGCGCTGGTGGAGCTTCCACTCGCTCGACGGCCGCGCGGCACCGGCGGTGACCTCGCCGTCCAGGGTCAGCACGCTGAAGTCCGCGGGGGTCAGCCGGTCCAGCCACGTGCCGGCCGCGGTCACCACGAACTCGGACTCCCCCGGCAGCCGAGCGGAGAGGTTGCCGCCGCTGGCCAGCACCAGCCCGCGTTCGACCGCCAGGCGGCCGACCTCGACGAGCTGGTCGACCACCTCCGCACGGGTCGCGGCCGCCCTCATGCGGCGAAGTAGGAGGCCACGTCGGACGGGGCGAACCGCCCGCGGTCGGTGACCACGACGCTGACGAACCGCGGCGGGGTCACGTCGAAGGCGGGGTAGACGCCGGGAACGGACCCGGACGCCGTGCGGTGGCCGAGGCACTGCAGCACCTCGCGGCCGTCCCGGTCCTCGAGCTCCACGGCGGACGCGTCCGGCGCCTGCCGGTCCGGCGCCTGGACGAGCGCCAGGTACGGCACCCCGAAGGTGTGCGCGGCGATCGCGATCTGCAGGGTGCCGATCTTGTTCACGACGGAGCCGTCCATGGGAACGCGGTCGGCGCCGGTCACGAAGGTGGTGACGTCGCCCCGGCTCATGAGGTGCGCGGGCATGCCGTCGGTGACCAGCCGCGTGGGGACGCCCATCTCCGCCAGGCTCTCCGCGGTCAGGCGGGCGCCCTGGAGGTAGGGCCGGGTCTCGGTGCACACGGCGTCGATGCGCTTGCCCGAGCGCAGCACCGCCGCGACGGTCTCGGTGAGGTAGGACTCCGCCCAGCAGTGGGTCAGGACCGTGGCGCCGTCCGGGATCAGCGCGGCGGCGTGCTCACCCAGGCGCCGGTGGCCGGCCCGGTGCCGCTCCGCGACCGCCCGGGCGGCCTGCTCGACGGCGGGACCCGGCAGCTCCCCGGCGTCCACGGCAGCCGTCCCGACGGTCGACAGCTCGGCGACGACGTCCCGGATGGCGTTGTTGGTCGGCCGGGTGGCGACCAGCCGGCGGCCGGCCCCGGTCAGGAACTCCCGTCGCGCCCGTGCCGTCGGCAGCCGGTCGGCCTCCCGGGCGGCGAGCGTCATCCCGCCCGCGGCCGCGAACAGCGGGCCGAGGCTCTGGGTGACCATCTCCTCGATGGCCCGGGCCACGTCCTCGTGGCTGCGGCAGGTCACCCAGGTCCGTTCGAAGGGGAAGACGCGGCGGTCCAGGATCCGGACGGCGTCCGGCTCGACGAGGACGCTCTCCCCGACCAGGGTCGGGACCGGGACGTCGACGTCCGGTCGTTCCTCGGGATCGGTCATCGGCGGGGAACCGGCCGACACGCCGGCGGGGGCAGCCACCCGACGATGATCGCGGCCGGAGCGGGCGTCGGCCAGAGGCCGTCCGGGAACCTACAGCGGCCACTGGAAGTTCTCAGGGTGTCGGACACGACGACGAGACCTCGAGAGGAGGACGCACCATGACGCTCCCCGTCCGTTCCCCGTCCCGCTCCGTCGCGCGGTGGGACCCCTTCCGTGAGCTGGACGAGCTCTACGAGCGGATGAACACGCTGTGGCAGTCCGGGCTCGGCGGCGCCCTGGACCAGTGGTCCCCGCTGGCCGACGTCGAGGAGACCGACGACGCCTACACCGTCGAGATCGACCTCCCGGGCGTGGCGCGCGAGGACGTCGACATCCAGCTCGACGACCGCCGGCTGACGGTCACCGGCAACATCGAGGAGAAGGAGCGCACGGGCATCCTGCACCGGCGCACCCGCAGGGTCGGTCGCTTCCACTACTCGGTGACGCTGCCGGGCGACGTCGACGCCGACGACGTCAGCGCCCAGCTGCACGACGGCGTGCTGACGGTGCGCGTCCCGAAGTCCGCGCAGGCCAAGCCGCGGCGGATCGCCATCAGCAGCTGACCCCGACGGGCGTGCGCGCTGGGTGGACGCGTCCGGATCGGACGCGTCCACCCAGGGGTCAGCCGGCGGTCGGCTCGAGGGTCCGCACCACCTCGTCGAGGACGGCGACCGCGCGTTCGTGGTCCCCGCCGGGCAGCTCGACGGCGTCGGCGACCAGGCTGCGGCCGTCGAGGTCCAGCGCCCACGTCGTGATGCGGGTGCCCTCCGGGTACAGGCCCACGGTCGTCACCTGCTCGGTGCGCACCGCCGACCGGCCGCCCACCTCCAGCTCGGCGCGCGCCACCTCGTCCGGCATCGGCACGGCGACCCGCGCGAGGGGCGCGTCGACGACCCGCAGGGCCACGGGCGCGGTCCGCGCGTCGGAGGCCTCGGGGACGACGACCTCCTCGCCGGGCCCGAACCAGCTGCAGGTCGGCAGCACGCCGTCGGCGTTGGTCGCCCAGTCGGCCGGGAACTCGACCCGGTAGCCGGAGGCGCTGGTGCAGGAGGCCGCGTCGTCCTCCGGTGGGGTGGCGACGACGGCCTGCGCGGCGAGCGAGACGTCGACCGCTCGGGGCGTCGGTCCGGTGGCCGGGGACGCACAGGCGGCGAGGGCGAGCAGAGGGGCAACGGCGGCGGTGGCACGGAGGTGGCGCACGTTCTCGGCGTCCTCCCGGTCGGGGTCGGCGGTCTCCCCTGCCCTGCCCAGGACGGCGCCGTCCTGAACACGCCGGTCCCGGATCCGAGCCGCACGCACGACGACGGCGGCCCCCGGGAGGGAGCCGCCGTCGTCGGCCTCCCTGCAGGGTCCCGCCGCGAGCCTGCGAGTGGCGGGGGGCAGGGAGGCCCTTCCTCAGCCGGCCGTGATCCGGTCGGTGGCCGGCGGTGCGACGGGCGAGTTCGCGCCCAGGTAGGCGACGAACGCGTCCAGGTCGATCGAGGTGGTCACCCGGTTCGCGCCCTCCCGGAGCACCGTGAAGCCGTCCCCACCGTCGGCGAGGAAGCCGTTCACCGTGACGCGGTAGACCGCGACCGGGTCCACGGCGGTGCCCTCGATGGCCAGGTCGCCGACCCGCTGGCCCGAGCAGGGGTCGGCGGCCGTGCCCGCCGGGGCGTCCGGGCGCACGGTGTAGCGGACCGTCGCCGACGGCTGCAGCACCCGGTCGACGACGTACTGCTGCTCGAGGAGGCAGTCGAGCTGGGCCCCGGTCAGGTCGAGCGTCACCAGCGTGTTGGCGAACGGCTGGACGGTGAAGGCCTCCTCGTAGGTGATGTCCCCCGCGCCGAGGTCGGCCCGGACCCCGCCGGGGTTCATGAAGGCCGCGACGGCCTGCTCGTCCCGGGTGTCGGCCAGCTGCGCGTCGGCGATGAGGTCGCCCAGCGGCGTCTCCCCCGTGTCGTCGGCGGTGCGGGTGATGTCGGCCGTGGCCTGGCCGACGACCTCGTTGGCGATCGGGCCGAGCGCGGTGCGGTAGCGGGCGATCAGCTCGGTCTGCGCCGGGTCCGCGGCCAGGTCCCGGGTGACGACGGTGTTGTCGGCGGTCGCCTGGACGACGTCCCCGGTCTGCCGGTTCACCCGCAGGTCGATGTCGGTGACGAGGCGGCCGTTGGAGCTCGCGCTGGTGACGAGCTTGGAGTCGATGCGACAGGTGTAGGCCTGGTGGGTGTGCCCGCTGACGACGACGTCGATGGCGTCGGACATCCCGGTGGCGATGTCGACGATCGGCCCGGTCAGGCCGTTGCAGCCGTCGACGTCCCAGGCGTTCTCGCCGGTCTGCGCGCCGCCCTCGTGCAGCAGGACGACGATGGCCTCGACGCCCTGGGCCTGCAGCTCGGCGGCGTACCGGTCGGCCGTCTCGACCTCGTCGGCGAAGTCGAGCCCCGCGATGCCCTGCTGGGTGACGATGTCGGCCGTGCCCTCGAGGGTCATGCCGATGAACCCGATCTCGACCCCGTCCACCTCGTGGACGGCGTACGGGTCGAGCAGCGGCTCCCCGGTCCCGGTCCAGAACGCGTTGGCCGACAGGTACCGGAAGTCCGCGCCGGCGTAGGGGGTGCCGTCGGCGCAGCCGTCGACCGGGTGGCAGCCGCCGTCCTGGATGCGCAGCAGCTCGGCGGCGCCCTCGTCGAACTCGTGGTTGCCGACGCTGGCGTAGTCCAGCCCGGCCAGGCCGAGCGCCTCGATGGTGGGCTCGTCGTGGAACGCGGCCGACAGCAGCGGCGAGGCACCGATCAGGTCGCCGGCGGCGACGGTGATCGTGTTGTCCTCCTCCTGCTGCTCGGCGAGCTGGGCCAGCTGGGTGGCCAGGTACGCGGAGCCACCGGCCGGCACGCTGACCGGCGTGCCGTCCGGCTCGGTCCCGGTGCGGATCTGGCCGCCGGACCCGTTCGGCGGCTCGAGGGCGCCGTGGAAGTCGTTGAGGGCGAGCAGCTGCACGTCGACCGGCCCACCCCCGTGCGGGGCGTCGCCGGAACGGCCTGGCGCAGCGGCGGCGGCGGTCGCGGCGGCCACGGCCAGGCCGGCGATCGTGGTGGACACGGCGGCCGCGACGGTGGCGCGGCGGACGGTGGGTCGCATCGGTTCCCCCAGGCGGACGGGCCGGACCGTTCCGGCACGACCCTACTGTGGGTCGCCGGAGATCAACACCACGTGTCGACTCGGGGGCCGGACGAGCACCTCGCCGCCTCCGGGCCGGAGCCCCGCGTCGAGGTCGCGACCGGGTCAGCCGGTGCGCCGCTCCACGGTCCGGGCGGCCACCCGGCGGATCCGGTCGGCCTGGCGGGAGAGCACCAGGTCCAGCACCCGGTTCACCGGCGGCACCTCCCCGAGCCGGGCCAACCCCATCCACCGCGGGACGGCGACCGTGCGCGACCACGGCGAGGTCAGGCACCCGGCGATCTGGTCGGCGACCCGGTCGGGGCGGATCCCGCGGGAGAGCCGGCCGCGGGCGTCGTCGTCCGACACCGGCGGGGAGCCGTGCCCGCGGGCCAGCCACTCGGTCCGCACCGGCCCGGGGTTGACCGTGTGCACCCGCACGCCCCGGGCGGTCACCTCCCGCCGCAGCCCCGTGACGAAGCCCTGCACCCCGGCCTTGGTCGCCGAGTAGACGGTCAGCGGTGGCACCTGCGACCACGCCGCCACCGAGGCGACGGTGACGACGTCGGCCCGGCCGCGCTGCGCCGCGGCGCTCAGCAGGTGCGGCAGCGCCATCCGGGTGAGCTCCACGACGCCGGTCAGGTTCAGCCCGATCAGCCGCTCGACGGCGTCCCCGGGCATGTCCTCGACCAGCCCCGCCCAGCCGAGCCCGGCGTTGAGGACGACGGCGTCGAGCCGCCCGTGCTCGTCGAGGACGCGGTCGAGCAGCCGGTCGCGGCCCCCGGCCTCGGCGACGTCGGCCACGACCGTGCTCACCCCGGGCAGCCCGCCGACGGCCTGCTCCAGCCGCTCGCCGCCGCGGGCGCAGGTCACCACGTGCGCGCCGTCGCGGGCCAGCCGTGTGACGGTGCTGCGGCCGATGCCGGCGCTGCCGCCGGTGACGAGGACGACGCGGCCCCTGGCAGTGGACTCCATGGAGTCCCCCTACCCGTGGACGGACACCACACCCCTGCCGTGCTTCGGATGCCCCGACCGTGGGCATGGTGGCCGCATGCGCCTGCCCGAGCCCCGGGGCCCCCTGACCTCCGCCCTCTGCGCCGACCTGACCAGCGGCGAGCTCGCCGCCGCGACCGTCGAGCTCGCCGAGCGGTCCGCGGCCACCGCGACCGACCCGCTCCTCGACGAGGACCTCCAGCTGGCCCTGGCGGTCTGCTACGAGCTGCACTACCGCGGCTTCGACGGCGTCGCCGAGGTTTGGGAGTGGGATCCGGAGCTGCTGCGGCTGCGCGCCCACCTGGAGGGGGCGCACACCGCGGGGCTGCGCGCGCTGGTCGGCGAGCCCGAGGTCACCGACGAGCCGGTCGACCGGCAGCTCACCGCCCTCATCGCGGCCGACGACGGCCCCTCGCTGTCGTCGTACATGTCGCGCAGCGGCTCGCTGGAGCAGTGGCGCGAGTACCTCACGCTGCGCTCGGTGTACCACCTCAAGGAGGCCGACCCGCACACCTTCGCCGTCCCCCGGCTCTCGGGGCGGGCGAAGGCGGCGATGGTGGAGATCCAGGCCGACGAGTACGGCGGCGGGTCGACCGAGCGCATGCACAGCCAGCTGTTCGCCGGCATGATGCGCGACCTCGGTCTCGACGCCGGTTACGGCGCGCTGTGGGACGACGCCCCGGCTGCCGCGTTCGCCTCGGTCAACACGATGTCGCTGTTCGGCCTGCACCGGCGCTGGCGGGGCGCGGCGCTCGGGCACCTGGCTTGCGTGGAGATGACCTCCTCCGAGCCCTCGCGCCGTTACGCGGCAGGACTGCGCCGGCTGGGTTACGACGGGACGACGACGGTCTTCTACGACGAGCACGTCGAGGCCGACGCCGTCCACGAGCAGATCGCCTCGGTCGACATGTGCGGCTCCCTGGTGGCCGAGGAGCCCGCGCTCGCCGCCGACGTCCTGTTCGGGGCGGCGTGCTCGCTGGCGATGGACGGCCTGGCGGCCCGTCACCTGCTCGGCGCCTGGGAGGCCGGGCGGTCGGCCCTGCGCCGGGAGCGCGCCCTGGCCGCCTGAGGGAGGCCCCCTCTGGCCCCGCTGCTCGCAAGCTCGCAGCGGGACCCTGCAATCGGGCCGTTCCAGCACGTCGCCAGGCCCGGGACGGGGCCGGCGGGACCCTGGGGAGTGGCCGATCCCGCACGTCGCCAGGGGCCGTCCCAGCTGCACTCTCCGGTCCGGCTGCCGATGACAGAGTCGGAGCCCAGGAGAGGACGTCGATGAGGATCCGCAGCACCCGCACACCGGAGGTCGCCGCACCGACGGGGCCGCCGCCCCGGGACAGCGAGGCCCTCGAGCACGTGCTCGAGGCCCTCGACGCCGGCGTGACCGGCGAGGCCGACGCCCACCGCCGCGTCGTGCGGGCTCTCGGCGAGGCGCTGGAGCTGCCCTACGCCGCGGTCTGGCTGCCCGAGCCCTCCGGCGGGTTCCGCCTCGACAGCGAGTTCGGCCGGCTGGCCGGGCAACTGGCACGCGACCCACGCAGCGGGGCGACGCTGCCCGCGACGTCGGCCCTGGTGCAGCGGGCGACCGCGACACGGGTGGCCGTCGCCAGCACCGACGGCGGGCCCGACGCCGCCCGGCGCCGGGACGCCGCCGCGGCCCTCGGCACCCCGCAGGGAGCGTGGCTGCCGGTGCTCTCCGGCGACCGGCTCGTCGCGCTGCAGGAGTTCTACGCCGACTTCCCCCTGCCGTTCCTGGGCGCCCGGGGCCAGAAGTGGACGTCGCTGAGCCGGGTCGCCGCCCACGCCCGGCAGGGTGCCGTGGCCACGGTCGCCCTGCGCGAGGCCGTCGACGACCGCATGGCCGTCGCCGAGGTGGCCAGGGGCCTCGGGCAGGCCCGGGACGCGCGCGCGGCGGTGCGGACGGCCCTCGACACGGTCCGCGCCGCGTTCGGCTGGGCCTACGGCTCCTACTGGGAGCTCGACGAGGAGGAGCGCGTGCTGCGCTTCGGCGTCGAGTCCGGCTCGGCCGGCGAGGAGTTCCGGCGGGTCACCCTCGCCGCGAGCTTCGCCGAGGGCGTCGGGCTCTCCGGGCGCGCCTGGCGGGCCCGCGACCTGGTCTTCGTCCGCGACCTCGCCGACGTCTCCGACTGCGTCCGCGCACCGGCCGCCCAGCGGGCCGGCGTCCGCTCCGGCGTGTGCTTCCCCATCGAGGTCGACGGGCGCGTCACGGGGACGATGGACTTCTTCGTCACCGACACCGTGGACCTGTCCGAGTCCCGCGCCTCGGCGCTGCGCAACGTCCAGCAGCTGGTCTCCCAGCGCATCGAGGTGCTGCGGCGCACCGAGCTGGACGCCGAGAACGCACGGGCCCTGCTCGACACCGTGGCCCAGCTCCGGGAGGCGGCCGCGGACGCCGGCCGGGTGGCCGAGGACGCCGTCGCCCGGGCCTCGGCCATGACCACCGAGGTGGAGGCGCTGAGCCGGGCGTCGGCCTCCGTGAGCGACGTCATCCGGATCATCTCCTCGATCGCCGACCAGACCAACCTGCTGGCGCTCAACGCCACGATCGAGGCGGCCCGTGCCGGGGAGCTGGGCCGCGGCTTCGCCGTCGTCGCCGGGGAGGTCAAGGACCTCGCGCGGGAGACGGCCGCGGCCACGCAGCGGGTCTCCTCCCAGATCACCGGCATCCAGACCAGCACCGGGTCGGTGTCGGCGGGCATCCACGCGACCAGCGAGGTGATCGGTCAGCTCGACGCCGTCCAGGCCCGGATCGGCGCGGCGCTCGAGGCGCAGGAGCGGATGGCCCGGACGTTCGAGGGACGCTGAGCCGCTAGGCCGTGTCGGCGCGCGGGGCGTCGTCCCCCCGGGCCTCGCGCAGGATGCGGGCGGCCGGCCGCGGGCGGCTGGGCGCGCTCGGGGCGGAGAACCCGGCGCGCTTGTGCGAGCCGTCGCAGAACGGCTTGATGCCGGACTTCCCGCACCGGCACAGCGCGATCGTCTCGCGGCCCGGGTCGATCTCGTTGCCGTCCTGGTCGAGCAGGCGGAAGTCCCCGCGGACGATCAGCGGGCCGTCCCGGTAGGGCGTGATGGTGGCGCCGCGCTCCGACGGCGGGGCGGGGTCGTCGGGGCTGGCGGGGCGGGGCTGCGACACGCCCCTGCTCTGCCCCGGCCGGACCCCGCGCACACGCGGCGTCACCCTCCGGGGGTTACCGGGTCAGGGCCGGTCCTCGCCCCAGCGCACCCACGACGCCAACAGCGGGTGCTCCGCCGCGAACTGCTCCGCCGCGCTGCGCTCCCGGGCCGTGCGCCGCGGGTGCGGGTGGTCGCGGTGGTGCAGCTCCTCCTCGCACCGGCAGTGGCTCAGGTAGTGCTGGAGCGCCGCGGCGGGGTCGACCCGCCGGCCGCGGGCGGCCACGTCGTGGCGCGCCTCCCACTCGGCGGCCAGCTTCTCGGCCACCGACATGGTGTCCGCAGCCGACGAGCGCTCCGGTGAGCGGTGGACGGGGTCCGACATCGCGCTCTCCTCCCGGACGGTGGGCCCTGCCCCGATGGTCCCCCTGTCCGGGCCGTGCTTCCAGACCCCCGCCCCCCGCGGGGACGCCCGCGCCGCGGTGGACCTCAGGACCCGGAGGCGGGCTGCCCGTAGAAGACCTGCTCGACGACGCTGCGGGCCTGCCGGGTGGCCCGCCGGTAGTCGTCGAGGAACTGGCCCGGGTCGGCGTCCGGGCCGTACCCGCTCGCCCGGGCGACGCCGGCCAGCTCCACACCCGGCCGGGGCAGCTGGTCGCTGGGCCGGCCGCGCACGAGGAAGACCGCGTTGCGCGCCCGGGTGGCCAGCTCCCACGCCCGCTGCAGCGCCTCGGCGTGCTCGCTGTCGAGCAGACCGGCCTCGCGCAGCGCGGTCAGCGCCCCCACCGTCGAGGTCACCCGGAGCCCGGGGTGCTCGCCGGCGTGCTGCAGCTGCAGCAGCTGGACGGCCCACTCGACGTCGGCGAGCCCGCCGCGGCCCAGCTTGGTGTGCGTGGTCGGGTCCGCGCCGCGCGGCAGCCGCTCCCGCTCGACCCGGGCCTTGATCCGGCGGATCTCGGCGACCTGCTCGGCCGAGATCCCGTCGGCGGGGTAGCGGATCGGGTCGACGAGCTCGACGAAGGCCGCGCCGAGGGCCGCGTCGCCGGCGAGGGGCTCGGCCCTCAGCAGCGCCTGCACCTCCCACACCGACATCCAGCGGTCGTAGTACTCGCGGTAGGAGTCCAGGCTGCGCACCAGCGCGCCCTGCCGGCCCTCGGGGCGCAGGTCGGCGTCGACCTCGAAGGCCGGGTCGGGTGCCGGCTCACCCAGCAGCCGGCGCAGGGTGTGCGCGACGGCGTTGGCCACCGCCGTGGCCCGGCCCTCCTCCGCGCCGGCCCGCGGCCGGTGGACGAACAGCACGTCGGCGTCCGAGCCGTAGCCCATCTCCCCGCCGCCGAGCCGGCCCATGCCGATGACGGCGATGTCGGTCGGGAGGTCGCCGGGTGCGGTGCCGGTCTCGGCGGCGTGCGCGCGAATCGCGACGTCCAGGCCGACCTGCAGCGTGGCGACGGCGATGTCGGTCAGCGCCCGGCCGACCTGCTCGACGTCCAGCATGCCCAGCAGGTCCGCGGCGGCGACCCGCAGCAGCTCGGACCGGCGCAGTCCACGCACCACCCGGATGCCGTCGGTCGGGTCCGGGGCCCGCCCGGCCGCCTGCCGCCAGGCCGCGGCGAGCGCGACGGCGGTGCGCGGGCGCAGCTCGTCGTCGGCGGCGAGGATCCGCAGCGCCTCGGGGGTGCGGGTGAGCAGCGAGGCGACGTACTGGCTCGAGCCCAGCAGCGCGGCCAGCCGCTCGGCGACCTGGCCCTCGTCACGCAACAGCCGCAGGTACCACTGGTTGCCGCCGAGCGCCTCGCTGACCTTGCGGTAGGCCAGCAGCCCGGCGTCGGGGTCGGCGCAGTCGGCGAGGGTCTGCAGCACCACGGGCAGCAGGTACTTCTGCATCGACGCCGACCGCGACACCCCGCCGGTGAGGGCGGCCATGTGCCGCAGCGCGCCGTCGGGGTCGGCGAAGCCCAGTGCGCGCAGCCAGTCGCCGGCCGCCTTCGACCCCAGCTGCGCGGCCTCCGGCGGCACCTTGGCCACGGCCGAGAGGAGCGGCCGGTAGAAGAGCTTCTCGTGCAGCCGGCGCACCTCGCGGGTGTGCAGCGACAGCTCGGCGTCCAGGACGGCGACGGCGTCCCCGCGGTGGTCGGGCTTGTACCCCAGCGACCGGGCCAGCCAGCGCAGCTGCTGCTCGTCGGTGGGCAGCAGGTGGGTGCGGCGCAGCCGGAGCAGCTGCAGCCGGTGCTCGACGGTGCGCAGGAACCGGTAGGAGGCGATGAGGGTGTCGGCGTCGTCGCGGCCGACGTAGCCGCCGGCGCGCAGCGCGTGCAGTGCCGGCAGCGTGCCGCCGACCCGCAGCCGCACGTCGGCCCGCCCGTGCACCAGCTGCAGCAGCTGGACGGCGAACTCGACGTCGCGCAGCCCGCCGCGGCCGAGCTTGAGCTCGCGCTCGGCCTGCGCCGGCGGGATGTTCTCCAGCACCCGGCGGCGCATCGCCTGCACCTCGGCGACGAAGCCGGGGCGCTCCCCCGCCTTCCAGACCAGCGGGAACAGCTCCTCGACGTAGGCCCGGCCGAGGTCGGGGTCGCCGGCGACCGGGCGCATCTTCAGCAGCGCCTGGAACTCCCACGTGCTGGCCCAGCTGCGGTAGTAGGCCGCGTGGTTGGCCAGCGTGCGCACCAGCGCGCCGGCCTTGCCCTCGGGCCGCAGCGCGGCGTCGACCTCCCAGGCCGCCTCGCGGCAGATCCGCATGAGCGCCGCGGCGACGCGGGTCGCGCTCTTCACGGCCGGGCCGGCGTCGACCTCCTCGCCGGCCTGCCCCGAGGGGCCGACCGGCTCGGCCACGAAGACGACGTCGACGTCGCTGACGTAGTTGAGCTCCCGGCCACCGGTCTTGCCCAGCGCGATGACCGCCAGCCGGCAGGCCGCGGCGTCGGCGGGCTGCTCGGCGACGGCGACGGCCAGCCCGGCGGTCAGCACCGCGGCGGCGATGTCGGCGAGCTCGGCGGCGACGTCCTCGGCGGCCAGGCCCTCGCCCAGGTCGCGGCCGGCGACGGAGAGCACCGCCCGCCGGTAGGCCAGCCGCAGGTCGGCGACCCGCTGCGGGCTCGCGTCCGGCGCGGCCTTCCCCAGCCGCACGCCCCACGGCGGGTCGTCGGGGTCGGCGCCGACCGCGACGAGCATCTGCCGCTCCAGCGCCTGGGGCGTGGGCCGGGTCGGTCCCCTGGACGCGCCGTCGCCGTCCCCGTCGAGGACGGTCCAGTCACCGGGGTGGGCGGCCAGGTGGTCGGCCAGGCCCGAGCTGGCACCCAGCACGCTCAGCAACCGGGCGCGCAGCAGCGCCGACCCGCGCAGCCGGGCCAGCAGGGCGGCGGCCGAACCGCCGGTGGGGTCGGCCTGGTCCAGCGACTCGATCAGCCGGCGCAGCGAGCGGACGGCGAGGTCGGGGTCGCCGGTGCGGGCCAGCGCGGAGACGACCGGGCCGGCCTCGGGGTCGGCGGGCTCGTTGCGCTCGAGGTCCCACAGCCCCATCTCCGGCTCGGAGAGCATCCGGGCGGCCCGCTCGCCGTCGAGGAAGCCGAACCGGACCAGCCGGACGACCGCGCGGCGCGGGATCTCCGGTGCGCTGGTCACGCCGTCCCCGCCCCGGCCGTGGCGCGGCTGCGGACGAGGTCGGCGAAGCGGCCGGCGAACGGCGCCCACGCCTCCTCGAGGTCCGGGTGCACCGCGGCGGCGCGGGCGCAGATCGTCTCGCGGTCCAGCCCGCTGGCGGCCACGCCGACGGTGTCCTGCTCGGCCCACTGCGCGACCATCTCGGGGGTCGTCTCGATGTGGAACTGCAGGCCGTAGACGTGCCGGCCCACGCGGAAGGCCTGGTGGGCGTAGGAGGGGTTGCTGGCCAGCAGGGTGGCCCCGCGCGGCAGCTCGGCGATCTCGTCGTGGTGGAACTGGATCACGTCGGGGCTGAGCGGCAGGGGCCGGAACAGGGGGTCGGCGTCGGCGGCGTCCCGCTTGGCGACGAGGGTGGCGCCGACCTCGGGGCCGTCGACCCCCTGCCGCACGCGGCCGCCGCCGACCTCGGCGAGCAGCTGGGCGCCCAGGCACACGGCCAGGGTCGGGACGTCACCGGCCAGCGCCTCGGCCAGCAGGCGGCGGACGCCGACCAGCTCGGGGCTGGTCCGCTCGTCGTCCATCGCCGACTGCGGGCCGCCGAGGACGAGCAGCCCGTCGAACCCGTCGAGGGTCTCCGGCAGGTCGTCGCCGGCGCCGAGCCGGCGCTCGTCGAGCTCCAGTCCGGCCTGCGCCAGCCAGGCGCCGAGCCGGGCCGGCGGATCGGTCTCGGAGGGGACGACGACGAGCAGGCGGGCCACGCGCCGAGCGTAGTTGGCGTCCCTCCGGCCACCTCCGCGGAAACCGCCGGAGTGGCCACCCTCCTGGGTCCCGCGCCGAGCGTGGGGGAAGGGTGCCCCTCCCTCAGAGGCCGGGCAGGTACCGCTTGAGCTCCCACGGGGTCACGTTCTGCCGGTAGGCGTTGAACTCGGCCCACTT
This sequence comes from Geodermatophilus sp. SYSU D00779, assembly GCF_054050595.1. Taxonomy (NCBI): domain Bacteria; kingdom Bacillati; phylum Actinomycetota; class Actinomycetes; order Geodermatophilales; family Geodermatophilaceae; genus Geodermatophilus; species Geodermatophilus sp. SYSU D00779. The sequence goes on along the minus strand of NZ_JBJGZQ010000011.1, from coordinate 113,140 downwards.
GTTGCGCAGGAAGAACTCGAACACGTGCTCCCCGAGGGTCTCGGCGACCAGCTCGCTGCCCTGCATCGCGGTGAGGGCCTCGCCGAGGGACACCGGGAGGTCCTCGTAGCCGGCGGCGCGGCGCTCGGTGTCGGTGAGCGACCAGACGTCGTCCTCGGCCTCCGGGGGCAGCTCGTAGCCCTTCTCGATGCCGCGCAGCCCGGCGGCCAGCAGGACCGCGAAGGTCAGGTAGGGGTTGCACGCGGAGTCCGGCGAGCGGACCTCCACCCGCGCCGACTGGCCCTTGTTCGGCTTGTACGAGGGCAGCCGCACCAGCGCCGAGCGGTTGGCCCGGCCCCAGGTGGCCGCGGTCGGCGCCTCGGTGCCGGCCAGCAGCCGCCGGTAGGAGTTCACCGTCTGGTTGGTGACGGCGGTGTACTCCTTGGCGTGGATGAGCAGGCCCGCGATGAACTGCTTGCCGGTCGTCGACAGCTTCATCGGATCGGCCGGGTCGTGGAAGGCGTTGCGGTCGCCCTCGAACAGCGACAGGTGGGTGTGCATCGCCGAGCCGGCCAGCTCGGTGAACGGCTTGGGCATGAACGTCGCGTGCACCTGCTGGGCCAGCGCGACCTCCCGGACGACGTGCCGCAGGGTCATGATGTTGTCCGCCATCGACAGCGCGTCGGCGTAGCGCAGGTCGATCTCCTGCTGGCCGGGCGCGACCTCGTGGTGGCTGAACTCCACCGAGATGCCCATGGCCTCCAGCGCGAAGACCGCCTCGCGGCGGAAGTCGTGCGCGACGTTGTGCGTGGAGAGGTCGAAGTAGCCGCCGGTGTCGGCCGGTTCGGGCGGGCTGCCGTCGGTCGGGAGGTCCTTGAGCAGGAAGAACTCGACCTCGGGATGGGTGTAGAAGGTGAAGCCCATGTCGGCGGCCTTGGACAGCGCCCGGCGCAGCACGTGCCGGGGATCGGCCCAGGACGGTGAGCCGTCGGGCAGCGTGAGGTCGCAGAACATCCGCGCGGTGTCGCTGGCCTGCCCCTTCGCCGCCGGCATCACCTGGAAGGTGGCGGGGTCGGGCTTGGCGAGCATGTCGGACTCGTAGACGCGGGCGAAGCCCTCGATCGCCGAGCCGTCGAAGCCGATGCCCTCGGCGAAGGCCGCCTCGATCTCGGCCGGCGCCACGGCCACGGCCTTGAGGTAGCCCGAGACGTCGGTGAACCACAGCCGCACGAAGCGGATGTCGCGTTCCTCGAGGGTGCGCAGGACGAACTCCTGCTGTCGGTCCATGCTCGGCATGATCGCGTCCAGTCGTTTCCGGAAGATGACGTCGCTCCCAGCCTGCCCCCTCTGCGGCCCGGCGACACCCACCGGCGCGCCCGATGCGCGTGCGGCTACCTCGCGAGGGTCTCCAGCGAGGTGTCCGGGTCGACGAGCCCGGCCGCCTGCACCCGCCGCCGCGCCCGGACCAGCTGCTGGATGGGCGCGGGGACGTCCCGGACGTGCACGTCCATGCCGGCGGTCACGCGCCCGTCGGCGGTCCAGGAGGCGGTGCACGCACCGCCGTCCGGGTTCCCGCGGCAGGAGCGGGGCACCCCGTCGGGAACGACGGACGACTCGCGGTGGGGACCCACCGCACGCCCGTGTCAACCGCTGTCGGCACGGGCCTCCAGCCGGACGCAGCAGCGGTCCGGCGCCGGCGCCAGGCGGGCGGTGAGCCCGGTGCCGGCGAGCTCGTGGAGCAGGCCCTCGAGCAGGCCCAGGTTCATGCCGCAGACGAGGGTGGTGTGGCGCTGCGCGAGCGCGTGGAACGGGCAGTTGGCCAGCGTGATCGCCGCACCCTCGCGGCGTGGTTCGAAGCCGTGCTCGTCCAGCACCCGCAGCGCCGGCTCTGCGCCGTCCCCGCCGGCCGCCCGCGCGCCGAGCTCCCGGCCGCGCTCGCGGGCGCGCCGCTCGAGCACCACGCGCGGGGACTCCCCCGTGGCGTCGGCCTCCTCCAGCGCACCGGCGAGCAGCTCGCCGGCGAGGTCGTAGTGACGCTCGGGGAGCGAGACCGCGACCGAGCACGCCGCCCGCCGGTAGAACTTCGCCGGGCGGCCGGCGCCGGGCCCGGTGCGCCCGGACCGCCGCTCGTAGTGCACGTCGAGCAGCCCCTCGGCCACCAGCCGGTCGAGGTGGAAGGCCGCCGTCGCGCGGACCATCCCGAGCGCGCCGGCCACCTCGTCCCGGCCCACCGGCTGCGGCTGGCGGACGACGTGGTCGTACAGCCGGCGGCGGGTCGGCTCGGCCAGCGCGGCGACCGCGGCCACCTGTGCGTCCCGGTCGGCGTCCACGGCCAGATGCTAAGACCAACGGACGTTGTCGAAAGAGCTCCCGGCGCGTTCGTCGGAGCCCCGTCGCCGCAACTGTCGATCTACGCTGGGAGCGCCATCACGAGGGCGGCGCGGCCACGGGCACGACCGGCGCGTCCGGCCGCGACGCCGCTGGCGGAGGGCGAGATGGACGTCGTTCTCGCACTGGTCGTCGTCGTGGTCCTCGGGCTGCTGGTGCTCGCGGGCGCGAGCGTGCGGGTGGTGACCCAGTACCAGCGCGGGGTGGTCCTCCGGTTCGGCCGGCTGCTCGGCGACGCGCGGTCGCCCGGCCTGACGCTGATCGCCCCGGGGATCGACCGGTTGCACAAGGTCAACATGCAGATCGTCACCATGCCGGTGCCGGCGCAGGAGGGGATCACCCGCGACAACGTCACCGTGAAGGTCGACGCCGTCGTGTACTGGCGGGTGTACGACCCGGTCCGCGTCGTCGTGGACGTGCAGAACTACCAGGCCGCCATCGGTCAGGTGGCCCAGGCGTCGCTGCGCTCGATCATCGGCAAGAGCGAGCTCGACGACCTGCTGTCCAACCGGGAGCGGCTCAACCAGGGGCTGGAGCTGATGATGGACAGCCCCGCCGTCGACTGGGGCATCCACATCGACCGCGTCGACATCAAGGACGTCGCCCTGCCCGAGTCGATGAAGCGGTCGATGTCCCGCCAGGCCGAGGCCGAGCGCGAGCGCCGGTCACGGGTGATCACCGCCGAGGGCGAGCTGCAGGCCTCGCAGAAGCTGGCCCAGGCCGCGCAGGTGATGGCCGCCCAGCCCGCCGCGCTGCAGCTGCGCCTGCTGCAGACGATGGTCGAGGTGGCCGCGGAGAAGAACTCGACGGTCGTCCTGCCGTTCCCGGTCGAGCTGCTGCGCTTCCTGGAGCACGCCACTCCCCCGCCGCCGGCCACCGCGCCCCCGGCCGACGGGCTGCCCGTGCCCCGGACGACGGTCCCGCCGGTGACCACCGGCTGACCGTCCGTCCCCCGCCTGGCCGCGGATCGGGGGCGCGGACCAGGATGGGCCCGTGAGCGAACCCGTGCAGCTCCGCGTGGCCCTGGCCCAGGTCGACACCCGGGTCGGCGACATCAGCGGCAACGCCGAGCTGGTGACCCGCTGGACGGCGGACGCGGCGCAGGCCGGCGCCCACGTCGTCGTCTTCCCCGAGATGACCCTGACCGGCTACCCGGCCGAGGACCTCGTGCTCCGCGAGTCCTTCGCCCGCGCCAGCGAGACCGCGCTGGTCGACCTCGCCGCCGACCTCGCCGACCGGGGTCTGGGCGACACCGCCGTCGTCGTCGGCTACCTCGCGCACACCGAGGGCAGCGGCCCGGCGCCGGCGGAGTCGATGCCCGGCGAGGACGACCGCCCGGCCGACGCCAACCCGCGCCACGGCGCCCCCCGCAACGCCGCGGCGCTGCTGCACGGCGGCGAGGTCGTCGTCCGCTACTACAAGCGGCACCTGCCCAACTACGGCGTCTTCGACGAGGCCCGGTACTTCGTGCCCGGCACCGAGCTGCCGGTGGTGCGGCTGCACGGCGTGGACCTCGCGCTGACCGTCTGCGAGGACCTGTGGGTCGAGGGCGGGCCGTGCGGCGTCGCCGGGCAGGCCGGGGTCGACCTGGTGCTCTCCCCCAACGCCTCGCCCTACGAGCGGGCCAAGGACGACCTGCGGCTGCCGCTGGTCCGCCGCCGGGCGGCCGAGGCGCGGGCCACCGTCGTCTACTGCAACCAGGTCGGCGGCCAGGACGAGCTGGTCTTCGACGGCGACTCCATGGCCGTCTCCGCGGACGGCGAGCTGCTCGGCCGGGCGCCCCAGTTCGTCGAGCACCTGATGTGCGTGGACCTGCGGATCGACCCGTCGTCCGTGCCGGAGCGGCGCACGGGCCGGATCGGGCCGATGACGGTGACCCGGCACGTGCTGTCGGAGGAGCCGGTGCCGGCGTTCGAGCCGCGGGCGGCGCCGGTCGCCGAGCCGCTGTCGGACCCGGAGGAGGTCTGGCGGGCGCTGGTGCTGGGCCTGCGGGACTTCATCGACAAGAACGGCATGCCCTCGGTCGTGCTCGGCCTCTCCGGCGGCATCGACTCCGCCGTGTGCGCCACCCTCGCCGTCGACGCGCTCGGCGCCGACCGGGTGTACGGCGTCGGCCTGCCCTCGGCGTACTCCAGCGAGCACTCCCTGGCCGACGCCGAGGACCTCGCGCGGCGCACCGGGCTGAACTACTCGGTCGTCCCCATCGCGCCGATGGTCGACGCCTACCACTCCTCCGTCGAGCTCAGCGGCGTGGCGGCGGAGAACCTGCAGGCCCGGGTGCGGGGCACGCTGCTGATGGGGCTGTCCAACCAGCACGGGCACCTGCTGCTGACCACCGGCAACAAGAGCGAGGTCGCCGTCGGCTACTCGACCCTCTACGGCGACTCGGCCGGCGGGTTCGCGCCGATCAAGGACGTGCCCAAGACGCTGGTCTGGGCCCTCGCCCGGTGGCGCAACGAGTACGCGCGGGACCGCGGGGAGACCGAGCCGATCCCGCAGAACTCGATCGACAAGCCGCCGTCGGCCGAGCTCGCGCCCGGCCAGGTCGACACCGACTCGCTGCCCTCCTACGAGGAGCTCGACGCGGTCGTCGCCGACTACGTCGACCGCGACCTCGGGATGGCCGACCTGCTCGAGCGCGGCCACGACCCCGAGGTGGTGGCGCGGGTGCTGCGGCTGGTGGACGCCGCGGAGTTCAAGCGCCGCCAGTCCGCGCCCGGAACGAAGATCAGCCTCAAGGCGTTCGGACGCGACAGGCGGCTGCCCATCACCAACCGGTGGCGGGAGACGCTGCCCACCGTCCGCGAGGGAGCGGCATCACACCCATGAGCGAGCTGGCGAGCTCATGCGGGGACACAGCACCGCCGGGCATGAGGCCGACGAGCGCCGGCGAGGAGGAGTCATGACCGAATCTGTCCTGTACGGCGGGAAGTCCACCGCCCGGGTGCGGGTGCACCACCTGCAGCAGGCCAAGGAGCGCGGCGAGAAGTGGGCGATGCTCACCGCCTACGACACCTTCAGCGCGGCCATCTTCGAGGAGGCCGGCATCCCGGTGCTGCTGGTCGGTGACTCCGCCGGCAACGTCGTCCTCGGGCACCCCTCGACCGTGCCGGTCACCGTCGAGGACATCCTGGTGATGACCAAGGCGGTCACCCGCTCGACGAAGCGGTCGCTCATCGTGGCCGACCTGCCGTTCGGCAGCTACGAGGCGTCACCGCAGCAGGCGTTCGCGACCGCCGTCCGGATGATGAAGGAGGGCGGCGCGCAGGCCGTCAAGCTCGAGGGCGGGGTCCGGGTCGCCCCGCAGACCAGGATGCTGACCGAGAACGGCATCCCCGTCATGGCGCACGTCGGGTTCACACCGCAGAGCGAGCACGCCCTGGGCGGGTACCGGGTGCAGGGCCGGGGCGCCGGGGCCGAGCAGCTGCTGGCTGACGCGCACGCGGCGCAGGAGGCCGGCGCGTTCGCCGTCGTCCTGGAGATGGTGCCGGCGGAGATCGCGGCGCAGGTGACCAAGGAGCTGACCATCCCGACCATCGGCATCGGCGCCGGCGTCGACTGCGACGCCCAGGTGCTGGTCTGGCCGGACATGGCCGGGCTGACCAGCGGGCGGGTGCCGCGCTTCGTCAAGAAGTACGCCGACCTGCGCGGTGAGCTGCTGCGCGCGGCGCGCGAGTACGCCGACGAGGTGCGCGGCGGCGTCTTCCCCGGTCCCGAGCACTCCTTCGACTGATCGTCCTCCGGCTGCGCTCCGCCGACTGCGCAGTTGCGGTCGCCGACACGGTCGGACACGCCGCCGTGGGCGACCGCAACTGCTCACTCGAGCCGGTGACGCCGCTTCAGACGTCGGTGACGCGGATGCCGGCGTGCGCCTTGTACCGGCGGTTGACCGACACCAGGTTGATGGTGAGCGCCTCGACCTGGCGGGCGTTGCGCAGTCGGCCGGCGTAGATGCCGCGCATGCCCGGCAGCCGGCCGGCCAGCGCCTGGACGGTGTCGGTGGCCTCGCGGACGTCGCCCACCACCATCACGTCGCCGTCCAGGGTGGGCCTGGAGAGGTCCTCGAGCAGCCGCGCCGACAGGTGGTGGAACGCGCCCACCACGTGCGAGTCGGGCAGCAGCGCGGCCGCCTGCTGGGCCACCGAGCCCTCGGGGACGTCGAGCACGTAGGCCCCGAGCTCGTCGAAGGCCATGGGGACGACGCAGTCGACGACGACCTTCCCGGCCAGCGGGGTGGCGAGCTCGGCGAGGGTGTCGGCGTGCCCGGCGTACGGGACGGCCACGATGACGAGGTCGGCTGCACCGGCGACGTCGACGTTGGAGCCGCCGGTCACCGAGACCTCGCAGCCCCCGGCCGCGGCGGTGGCCCGCTCGGCGACCTGCGCGGCGACCTCACCGGCCCGCTCGGCGTCCCGCGAGCCGATCAGCACGCGCTGCCCGGCCGCCGCCAGCCGGACGGCGAGCCCCCGGCCCTGCGGACCGGTGCCGCCCAGCACGCCGACGACCAGGTCCTCCACCGAGCGTCCGTCCGACACGTCCCACCTCCTGCGCGCGCCGGACCCCCCGGCGTCCCGGAGGGATCATGCCCGGGCGACGCGCGGCCCCCCTGCAGGGTCCCGCTGCCGGCCCGGTGACGCACGGGAACGGCCGCTGCAGGGCCCCGCCGCGAGCCTGCCAGTGGCGGGGGCAGGGGTCCTTCCTCAGTCGCCTTCCCGCCAGGCACGGTCCTCGGCGGTCAGCCGCTCCTCGCGCTCGGCCACCGACTGCAGCGCGTGCTCGGCCTCCTCGCGGGTGGCGTACGGGCCCAGGCGGTGCCGTTCGGCGCACCCGTCCCGGTCCTCCACGGTGTGGTGCTTGAGGCAGTAGAACCACGGCCCCTGCGCCATGTCGTCCTCCCGGTGCGTGGCCTTCCGACGTCACGCTCGACCGTAGGCGCAGCCGAGCAGGACGGGACAGTGCAGATCCCCACCGGAGCCGGGCACCGGCCCCACCGGCGCTACGCCCGCCGGACCAGTGGGCGACCTGCAGGTCGGTCACGGTGCAGCCGCTGCTGCAGTCGAACGTCGTCGGCGCCTCGCGGAGGCCGCCGTCCGGCCCCGGTCGGGCTGCCGGGACCGCGATCGGTCCCGTCCGGCTCAACGAGGCGGGCCGCGGGAGGGTGTGCGCACCCGGCGTGTCGGATCGCGGAGCGTTCGCCGGTGGGGGTCAGACGTCGACCATCACCTGGTCGTGCCGGGCGTAGAAGGCGGTCATCTCCTCCGGCGAGAGGGTCCGGCCGCTGCGGCGCAGCTCGGCCATCTCGGCGAAGAAGTGCTCCCGGGCGATGCCCGGCGCGAACAGGATGAGGAAGTCGGCCGGCTCGTCCCCGTCGTTGCGGAAGCCGTGCACCCCTCTCTCGTGCACCAGCGCGAAGTCACCGGCCGAGTACGGCCGCCACGCACCGTCGGCGTAGACCGTCAACCGGCCGGAGAGCACGTAGAACGACTCGGAGAACGTCTGGTGGTAGTGCGGCGCGGCGCCGGGGCTGCGCGGCGCGAGCCGGTACTCGACCAGACCGAAGCGGCCCGCGGTGTGCGAGCCCGGCGCGACCATGCGCAGCGCACTGGGACCCCCCGCCTCCACCATCGGGTGTTCGGCGAGGGTGCGGACGACGACCGTGCCGGGCTCGGGGTGGGACACGGCCGTCACCCTGGCACCGGCGTGCGGCGGCGTCGACCCGTCCCGGCCACTGGGACGCATGGTGACGGAAGTGCAACGGGGTTCCAACGGAACTGCCGAGTACGGCATGCTGCCTTCGTGAGCGGGCCGCGACGTAAGGACACCGACACACTGCTGGGGAGGTACGACACCTCCGTCAGCCGGGGGCCGGAACACCGGATCGCGGCACTCATCCTCGCCGCGCTCACCTTCGTCGCCGGCCTCATCGGCACGGTGAACCTCTGCGTCGACGGGACGCTGCACCAGGGCGCCACCCGCACCACCTACACGGTCGCGATGGCCGCGTGCCTGGTGGCCGCCGCCGCTCTGGCGGTCCGCCAGCGGGCCGGCCGGTGGCAGACCCTCGGGCTGGTCGCGCTGACCGAGGTGGTCTACGTGATCGTCGTCCTCAGCGTGTCGCAGCCGGCGCAGGCCACCCCGCTGATGCTGCTGTTCCCCTCCTTCGTCGCGGCCTGGTTCCTCGGCCCCTGGATGCTGGGCGCCACCATGCTGGCGACGGTGGCGGCCTGCACCGTCGCCCTGGGCCGCACGTACGACGGCGCCCTGTCGATCGCCGTGCAGGTGGTCATCAGTGCCGGCGTGCTGAACACCGCCGCCCTCGGCGTCTACGTGCTGCGCCGCCGGGTGCAGCGGCTGCTGGAGGCCACCCAGGCGCTCTCCCACCAGGACCCGCTCACCGGGCTGGCCAACCGCCGCTTCCTCGTCGAGCAGGCCCCGCGCGTGTGGCGGCAGGCCCGCCGCGAGGGGTCGCGGGTGGCCGCGATGGTCCTCGACCTCGACCACTTCAAGCAGCTCAACGACGCCCACGGGCACGCCGCCGGGGACGCGGTGCTGCGCACGGTGGCGTCGTCGCTGGCGGCCACGGTGCGGCCCACCGACGTGCTGGCGCGCACCGGCGGCGAGGAGATGATCGTGCTCGGCCTGGTCAGCGACCCGGCCGAGGCCCACCGGCTGGCCGAGCGGCTGCGCGCGGCGGTGCGGAACAGCCGGACGGACGACGGCCATTCGGTGACCGCCTCGATCGGCATCGCGCTGACCCGGCCGGTGGACGGCGAGGACGCCGCCGACGCCATGTGGCGGCTGGTGGACCGCGCCGACGGGGCCATGTACGAGGCCAAGCAGGCCGGCCGCGACCGGGTGGCCGCGGTGGTGCCGCGGCAGCGCTCCGTGCGGCCGGCCGGCATCGTCCCGTCCGCCGGCCGCGCGGCCGGTTGAGCAGCCACTCCTCCACTCGACCGGTGGGGACGCCGGTTCTCTGCTCCACTCTTCCCATGACGCTCGTCGCGCCGGACCCGACCCGGACGGTACCCCTGCCGCTCCGCGAGCAGGCCGACGTCCGCGACCGGTGGCTGACCCAGCGGCTGCTGGACCTGCTGCCCGGACTCATGGACCGCGCCGGCATCGACCTGTGGCTGGTGGTGGGCCGCGAGTACAACGAGGACCCGGTGCTGGCCACGCTGCTGCCGGCCACCTGGCTCTCGGCCCGCCGACGCACGATCCTCGCGCTGCACCGCAGCGACGACGGCGTCACCGCGGCCGCGGTCTCGCGCTACCCGGTGGGGCAGTTCCTGCCGGCCTGGTCGCCCGAGGACGGCGGCCGCCTCCCGACCGAGGACACCCAGTGGGCCGAGGTGCGCCGCATCGTCGAGCAGGCGGCGCCGCAGCGGATCGGCATCGACGTCTCGGCCGACTTCGCGCTCGCCGACGGCCTGTCCCACACCGAGCACCGGCTGCTCACCGAGGCGCTGGGACCGTGGGCCGACCGGCTGGTCCCGGCCGAGGACCTGGCGGTCGGCTGGCTGGAGACGCGCCTGCCCGAGGAGATCGCCGCGCTCGACCGGCTCAACCACCGGGCGCGCGAGGTGGTCGAGGAGGCCTTCTCCCCCGCAGTCCTCACCGCGGGGCTCTCCACCGCCACCGACCTCGCCTGGTGGATCCGCCAGCGGCTGACCGACCTGGGCGTCGAGCCGTGGTTCCACCCGGTGGTCGACGTGCAGCGCGCGGGGGTGGCGCCGCTGCGCGGGGAGGCGCTGCTGCCCGCCGTCCCCTACGACGTGCCGGTGGAGCCCGGCGACCTGGTGCACTGCGACGTCGGCCTGTCGAGCCTGGGCCTGAAGACCGACAGCCAGCGCAACGGCTACGTGCTGCGCCGGGGCGAGACGGAGGCGCCGGCGGGGCTGCGCCGCGCGCTGGCCGTGGGCAACCGGCTGCAGGACCTCACGACGGCGCAGCTGGTGCCCGGCCGCACCGGCAACGAGGTGCTGGCCGCGGCCCGGCGCGCCGCTGCGGCCGAGGGCATCGACGGCGTCATCTACTCGCACCCGGTCGGCGTGCACGGCCACGGGGCGGGCCCGGCGATCGGCCGCTGGGACGACCAGGACGGCGTCCCGGGCGCCGGTGACCGGGTGCTGCACCCCGACACCGTCTACGCCCTGGAGCTGTGCGTGCGGGTGCCGGTGCCCGAGTGGGGCGGCCAGCCGGTGCGCATGGCGCTGGAGGAGGGCGTGGCCCTGACCGACGACGGCGTGACCTACCTGGGCGACCGGCAGACGGAGCTGCTGCTCATCCCCGGCGCCGGATGGCCCGCAGGAGGAGCTCGCCCGGCCGCGCGACGGCGCCGGCGACCCGGGTGACCGGGCTCGTGGTGAGCACCTGGTCGGCGAAGGCGCCGCGCACCCGCCCGGGGCCCGGGGTCGGGGTGTCGAGGATGTCGGTGCCGTCGTCGGGCCGGTCGGTGGTCTGCAGCTGCCGGCCGGTCACCGACAGCAGCGCGTCGGTGAGCGCGGGGCTGAACCGCTGCCCGGCGATGAAGCCCAGCGCGGCGTCGCCCACCGGGACCTCCCGCCGCGGGTGCACCGACGCGCGGACGACGGCCTCGGCGACCAGCTCGGGCGCGTACACGGGCGGGGGCGGCTTGGGCATCGAGCCGAGCTTGGTGCGGGCGTGCTCGAAGAACGGCGTGGCGATGCCGGCGGGCAGGATCTGGCTCACCTCGACCGGTGACTTCCCCTCGGCCAGCTCCATCCGCAGGCAGTCGTAGAAGGCGCGCAGCGCGAACTTGCTCGCCGAGTACGGCGCGTGCAGCGGGACGGCGCGGTAGCCCTCGACCGAGCCGATGCCGATCAGCACGCCCCCGCCGGCCCGCTCCAGCGCCGGGACGGCGGCCTGCGCGGCGGCCACGTGGCCGAGGTAGTTCACCTCGGTGACCCGGCGGAACTCGTCGAGGTCGATCTGCTGCACCGACCCCCAGATGCCGACGCCGGGCACGGTGACGAAGGTGTCGATCCGGCCGAAGCGGGCCTCGGCCGCGTCGACCAGCGCCCGGACGGCGGCCTGGTCGGTGATGTCGGTGGGGACGGCGACCGCCTCCGCGCCCTCCCGCGTGAGCTCCTCGACCAGCGTGCCGAGGGCCTCCTCCCCGCGGGAGGCGACGACGATCCGGGTGCAGCCCTGCCGCACGAACTCCAGCGCCGTCGCCCGGCCGATGCCACTGGAGGCACCGAGGACGACGACCGCCTGCTCGCTGACGGGACGTCGGGTGTCGGCCATGCCGTCGGGCTACCCGCGAGGCCCGGGTCCGGAACGCCGTGCGACGCGCCGACCCGGCGGGCAGGCGGACGCGCCGCACGGGCTCACCAGGTGCCCTGACGTTGCCGCCGGCGCTCTCCGTCGTCCACCGGCGCAGCAGGGTGCCGAACGCCTCCTCGCCGATCTCCCGGCGGAGCGCCTGGGGCCGCGGCGCCGCGGGCGGGGACCGCGGGCACGAACGGGTTCCCCGTTCCGGGGTCCCCGGCGGCACGGCGGGCAGAGGGGCCTCGGCCGGCGTGCCGCGAGTCGGTTCAGCCGGCTGCGGTGGTCACCGTGCTCAGCTCACCCTCGACGTCCTGGGGGGACGCCACTGCCAGCACGTCGGAGACGGGAGCCGCGTTGACCGCGGTGACCTGCACGACGTACGTGCCAGGAGCCACCTCGCCCAGCTCCACGTCGTTGACGGCGTCCCGGGTGAGTGACACCTGGCGCCGGATGACGGTGCCGCCGCCCTCGAGGCGGAGGGTGACCTCCGCCTCGACCTCGGGTCGGAGGACCTGCGAGGGCAGGCTGCTGATCGGCTCGACGCCGACCCGGACGGGTTCACCGGGCAGGACGACGTCGTCCAGGACCAGGCTGAACCGGGTGTCGACGGCGCGGAGGTCCGAGACCTTGGGGTCGTGGAGGGAACTGAGGAGTCCCCTGAGGTGACCGAGGAGTCCGTCGTTGCCCTGCAGGCGGGAGTGCCGCTCCGGTCCGAAGGTCCGCAGCGGTTCCGTGCCCGACAGTGCCGCGGAGATGAGCGGTACCGTCCCGTCCCCGCCCTCGTCCTGGCCGTCCCGGTCGAAGAGCACGGCCAGGTTGCCGTCCCGCAGCCGGGCCGACTGACGAGTCTGCTGATCACAACCTGCGATGGGGTGGTAGGCGACGGGGTTGCCCTCGAAGCGAGGATCTCCGCGGTTGCTGCGCGCCGCGTCCTCCATCTCGCGCTGGAACCCGTCCAGGTGATCGGTCCAGTCCCGGCGCCAGTGCGGTAGCCCGGCGTCGCCGGGGGCCACCGCCCTCGCCCCTCCTGCGTCGATGCACCGGTAGTAGGGCACGAGTTGGTGGAGCGAGGTCATCGATCGCAGCAACGGCGTCAGGTCGGACCGGAAGGGGCCGAGGCCCTTGTGGTAGCCGTTGACGAGGAAGTCCACGGCGTTCAGCGAGCCGTAGAAGGGGGTGCCGAACGTGACGACTGCCCTCGTCGTCTCCCATCCGCCCAGGGCCTCGACGAAGTAGCGGGAGACGAGGCCGCCCATGCTGTGGGCCACGAGCACGAGTTGGGCGTCGGCGTTGCCGGACCGGTCCCGCCAGGAGCGCAGCCAGGCGTCGGCCTGCTGCTGGAGACGACGTGCGCTGGCGCGGTTGTCCCGGCGCCAGTCGTAGGGGAAGGGGAAGTAGTTCTGCCCTCGGGTGAGCCCCAGCCCCTGGATCAGGGCGGTCTCCACCCCGGAGTAGACGTCGATCTTCCAGAGCCCGGGGATGATGTGGGCGGCGTCGACGAGCGCGGTGGCGTGCACGCCGTCCCCCAGGTCGTCCACCCGCCAGTCGTCGTCCTCGACCGTGAGGGCCTGCAGCGAGCGACCGAGGCTGAGCAGTCCGCGGAGGACGGCCCGGGGCTTCGGGGCCCAGATCTCCTTCGCGCGCGGGCCTTCCCCCTGCACCAGGACGCTCCCGGTGATGCCGGGCAGGAGGACGACGAGGTCGCCGAACGTCGACCGGGACATCTCAACCCCTCGTGACGTCGTTGCTGGAGAGCACCCGCGTCCGCAGGCCGTCGCCGGGGTCGCCGTAGTGCTGATAGGCCGCCCACGCTGTCCGCTGTTCCGGCGTGGCCTGGGGCCTGCTGCGGGAGGAGGTCCACTGGTCCCGCCGGGCCTCGAGGAGGGCTTGTCCGACGTTCTCCCGCGCGGCCTCCCCCTCCCCGAGCAGTCGTTCGTAGAAGCGGACGGCGAACTCCCGGGCGTTCCCGTCGGGCACGCGCCAGGATGCTCCGATGAAGTGACCGACGCCGACCCGCAGGAACTCGTCGGCCAGCACGGGTGCCAGTTCCCCCTCGCGGCCCCGGGCCGGTCGCGTGGTGGCCGCATCGAGGCTGCCGGTGTCCGGCCTGGCGGCCGACCAGCACGCGTTGGCCATCACGAGCCAGGGCGCTCGGGACATCTGGGTCAGCTCCCGTGCGGTGAGCAGGCCGTCGGCGAACAGCCATCCCGACAGCTCCGGCTTCTCGGGGTCGAAGACGCCGTGTCCCGCATAGTGGATCAGGTCGTATCGACCGGTGAGCACCTTCGCCAGCACGTCGAGCCTGGTGGCGGGCCGTGCTTCCTCTGAGGGCGGGGAGTCGGCGCTGCCGATGTAGGCCTCGACCCGGATGCCGTGCCGCTTCAGCACGGCCGCCACCGCGATGGCCTCTTCGCGCGCGCCGTTCAGGCTCAGGTCGCCGCCGCCAGGGTCACCGATGACCAGCGCACGCATCTCCTGAGGCGCCGGGGCGTCGATGTCGGTGCGTGCGTAGGTCGTTCGCATCTGACGGGCCAGGGGTTGTCGAACGGCCAGCGGCTCGAGGTTCTCCCCGGCCTCGGAGGTCGGCATGAGGAACTCCCACGGCACCCGCGCCGTCCGAGGGTCGACCTCGACGATCAGGGGAGCGTCGCCGCTCAGGTAGGCCCAGAGGTCCAGCGGGACCAGGAAGCGGGTCAGGAAGTGCGGCAGTTCCTCGGCGTCCCGCTCCTCCGGGGCGGTCAGGCGTCGGATCAGCTCGGCCAGCAGGTTGCGGTCCAGGCGCATCTCGCGCTCCGGCACCGTCGCCCGGGCGGTCAGTGCCGACAAGCTCACCCCCCCTGCGTCGGTCGGCTGCAGCGCCGTGATCCTGGTCGGCACGGCGCGGTCCGGGGGGGAGCCCTTGACCAGCGGATCGATGTCCTCGGTCGCGCGCAGTCGCACGTCGACGACCTCTGCGGGCTCGGAAGCCAGTTCCGCCAACTTGGCCGCCATCTGGTCCCTGATCTCGCCAGGGAGGTCCGCGCGGACGTCGTCGAGGAGCCGCCCGGTCTCCTCGTCCCCGTGGTGCCGGGTGAGTCGGGTCAGCAGCGACCTCGCCAGGTAGAGGACGACAGCGTCCGGCCCGACCTCACCACCAGGTGCTGTGGCCATCTCGGGGAGGACCCGGACTCGTTCCCGTCCGTGAGCTGCCTCTGCCCGTGCGGCCTCGATGCGGGCAGCCTCGGTCAGGGCGGCGTGCAGCTTCTCCGCCCGGAGTCGGTTCACCTCCACGACCGACACCTGCCGCAGGCGCCGGTCCTCCGGTGGCAGGCCGGCCAGGCCCTCACCGCATCCCACGACGAGCGCCCGGGCGACCTGGTCGATGGAGAGGTTGCCCGCTCCCGATCCGATGGGGACGGTGACCGCGCGCTCGACGCAGGCCAGGCCCGCGAGCTCACGCACCAGCGACGCGTACAGCCGCACGGCGTTGCTCTCGCTGAACGTGCCGACGCGGCCCATGCCCGCCACCGCGGCTCGGACCACGAGTGAGTGGCCGGTTCCCCCAGGGGTGTGCCCGGGGAAGTACGAGACCTCCCCGAGGGCACCGACCAACCAACGACGGCGAGTGTGCTCAGCGATCAGCTGTCGACCACCGGGCACCGAGATGGCCTCGTCGAGGGCCCGCTCCGCGGCAGTGGGCATGACGCCGAGGTAGTGACCCGTGACGTGGATGTCCCCGGGTGTGCGCGCGAGATGACCCCAGACGACGTCGATGAGGAGCGGAGGAGCCACCGGGAGGGGTGCACTGCCCTCGTGCAGGTCCACGGCCGGTGCCGCCGACGACACCGGTGGGCTGGGGAGCAGGTCGCTGACGGTCGTCTCGGTCATCAGCGCTCCATCCGCGGAGGCCGACCGCCCGGGTCCGCGGTCCCTCCGTCGCATCTGCCGTGAGCTGATCATGGACCTGTCACGGTGGCAGCGCGACCGTCACCCGTGTGTCACGTCTCCGTCACCGGGTGGGTCGACACCGTCATGCTCCGCGGATGTCGAGGGCGGCTCGGATCAGTATTCAGTCGCGTCGGCATCGTCCGGTGCGCCTTCCCCCTCGGGGAATCACGGACAGGTCTGCTGGTACGGCTGGTCCCCGGCGAACTGGTTCCACTCGGCTCGGGACAGGTTGCGGTTGACCAGCCCGCAGCCGGTCTCGGCCCAGTCCGCGGGCGGCCGATCCCACCAGCTCAGGTCCCACACCTGCACCGTTCCGTCCCGACTGGCGCTGGCCAGCCAGCCGCCATTGGGACTGAACGCCACGCGCACCACCTCGCCGCGGGTGCCGGCCAGCTCGCTGCGCAGCTTCCCGGTGGCGGGATCCCACAGCCGCACCGCTCCGTCGGTACCGGTGCTGATCAGCCGAGCGCCGTCGGGGCTGAACGCCACGCCCAACACCGGGCCGCGGTTGCCGGTCAGCGGCTCGCCTTGCTGCTTGCCAGTGGCGGGATCCCACAGCCGCACCGTCGCGTCGGTACTGGCGCTGGCCAGCCGGGCGCCGTCGGGGCTGAACGCCACGCCCGACACCGGACCGGTGTGGCCGGTCAGCGGCTCACCGCGCGGCTGGCCGGTGGCGGCATCCCACAACCGCACCGTCCCGTCGGTGCCGCCAGTGGCCAGCATCGCGCCGTCGGAGCTGAACCCCATGGCGGTCACCGCGATGGCGGTCACCGCGCTGGCGTGCCCGATCAGCGGCTCACCACGCGGCCGGCCGGTCACGGCATCCCAGAACCGCACCGTCCCACCGGCGTCGCCGGAGGCCAACAGGGCGCCGTCGGGGCTGAACGCCACCGCGGTCACCGCGCCGGTGGAGCCGGTCAGCGGCGCACCACGCTGTTGGCCGGTGGCGGTCTCCCACGACCGCACCGTTCCGTCGGCGCCGGCGCCGGCCAGCAGCGTGCCGTCGGGGCTGAACGCCACCGCGGTCACCGGGCCGGTGGAGCCCTCCAGCGGCGCGCCGTGCGGCCGGCCGGTGGCGGGATCCCACAACCGCACCGTTCCGTCGGCGCCGGCCACCAGGGCCCCGTCCGGACTGAACGCCATGCTCCGCACCGCACCGCCGGGATCGCCGGTCAGCGGCCGGCGGACGGTGTAGGTGTCGGCGACCTCCCAGATCCGCGCCGACCGGTCGGTGCCGGCACTGGCCAGCCAGGTGCCGTCGGGGCTGAACGCCACCGCGGTCACCGCGCCGTCGTGGCCCCTCAGCGGCTCACCGTGCGGCCGGCCGGTGGGGGCATCCCACAGCCGCACCGTTCCGTCGGCGCCGGCGCTGGCCAACAGCGCGCCGTCGGGGCTGAACGCCACGCTCCGCACCCCGCCGGTGTGGCCTTCCAGTGGCGCGCCGTGCGGCTGGCCGGTGGTGGCATCCCACAGCCGCACCGTCCCGTCCTCGCCGGCGCTGGCCAGCAGCGCGTCATCGAGGTCGAACGCCACCGCGGTCACTGCGCCGGTGTGGCCGGTCAGTGGCGCACCGTGCGGCCGGCCGGTGGCCGCATCCCACAGCCGCACCGTCCGGTCGCTGCCGGCGGTGGCCAGCAGGGCGCCGTCGGGGCTGAACGCCACCGCGTTGACCGCGCCGGTGTGGCCTTCCAGTGGCGCGCCGTGAGGCTGGCCGGTGGCGGCATCCCACAGCCGCACCGTCCCGTCCTCGCCGGCAGTGGCCAGGCCGCCGGTGGTGGCCAGCAGGGTGCCGTCGGGGCTGAACGCCACGGCGTTCACCGCGCCGGTGTGGCCTTCCAGTGGCGCGCCGCGCTGCTGGCCGGTGGCGATCTCCCACAACCGCACCGTCCGGTCGGTACCGGTGCTGGTCAGCAGCGCCCCGTTCGGGCTGAACGCCACGCTCCGCACGGCACCGCGGTGGCCGGTCAACGGCTGGCCGTGCGGTCGGCCGGTGGCGGTGTCCCACAGCCGCACCGTGCCGTCCTGGCCGGCGGTGGCCAGCAGGGCGCCGTCGAGGCTGACCGCCACGGCGTTCACCGCGCCGTCGTGGCCGCCCAGCAGTCCCCTGCTGCTGTGGGTGAGCTCGGCCAGCCCGGAGATCAGTCCGGGCGGGGGGTCCTCTCCCTGGCCGCGCGCCAGGCTCAGGCTCTCCAGGCCGAGCAGGATGGCCAGATCCGGTCGGGTGCTCACCATCCGGTCGGCATGGGCCGCCAGCTCCCGCGCCGAGGCCAGTGCGGAGGCCTTCGAGGCCAGAGCGGACGCCTTGCTCGCGTTCACGGCGTATCTCCAGGCGGCAAGCCCGGCCACGCCGGCAATGACCAGCAGCAGGGCCATGGCCGCCGCGATCAGGCGTGCCAGACGCAGGCGGTGGCGGGCGTTCCGCTCCGCTGCCCGTGCCTGCGCGATCTCCCGTTCCGCGGCCACCTGCTGTTGCTTGGCGACGTATCTGCGACGCCAGTCGAGGACCGCGGCGCCCATGACGTCGTGGAAGATCTCGTAGCGCGGCGGCCCCTCGGCGCCGGTGGTCGGGGGAACCGGACGCAGGATGCGCCGGGGCCCCGACGACAGGGCCTCGAGCAGATCCCGGACGCGGTCGGACGGCGAATCGGCCCAGGCGGCGAGGTCCTCGGCCGTGAGGGCAATCTTGCTCCCGGAGGCCGTGATGAGGTGGTGGAACACGTCGGCGGCCACCTGCGCCTGCTGCGGGGACAGGGCGGCCATCACGGCGTCCAGGTGGGACTGGACGATGGTCTGCGCACCGCCGAGTTCGGTCAGCGTGTCCCGTCGCAGCACCGTCGAGCCCCGAGCTCGTTCCTCGTCCCACAGCCGGGTGAGCACGAGCTGCAGGTAGGGCGCCTCGATGTCGCTGCGGTCCGCGGGTCCGAGCCGATCGGGGAGGTTTGCTTCTTCACCCATCTGCAGGCGGCCGGCGCGCACCTGCTCGAGCAGGGCCTCGACGAGCTCCGGCTCGACGGACACCCGCGTGTCCGGTGCGGTGAGTTCGTTGTAGCGGTCCAGGGGGCCCTCGATGGCCGCTCGGGCGGACTCGAGGTCGAGGTGGGCGAGCCGGAAGTAGTTCTCGAACAGGTGAGGCACGTGGCCCTCGAACCGGTCGAGAGCGGCGACGGCGTCCTCGCGGATCGACAGCAGGACGTGCACGTTGAGGTCCCCTGCGGCGAGGACCTCGCCGAGCTCGCCGGGCAGTTCCTCGTCGTCGGGGTGGTAGAGGAAGTACTCCTCGAACTGGTCGAGGATCAGGTACGCCACGGGGATGCTGGCCCGCTCCGGGAGGCCACGTAACCAGGTCACCAGTGGTTCGGCGGGTGCCGGCCCGTCCACGCTCGCGCCTGTCGCCCGCAGCGCCCGACAGAGCTCTGCCGCCACCGTCTCGCGCGGCTGCCCGCTCCAGTCGCGTACGTAGGCCACGGCCGCGCGGCGCAACCCGAGGTCGTCGTCCTCCTCACCGATCAGGTGCAGTCGCGGCACGACCCCCGCACGCAGGACCGACGTCTTGCCGACCCCGCTCGGCGCGTACAGCAGCGTCAACCGGGCCGCCACCAGGTTGGCCGCGATGAGCTCGATCTCGTTCTCGCGCCCGAAGAAGAACGCTGCATCGCGCTCGTGGAAGGGCACCAGCCCGACGTACGGGCAGGCCGGGACGGCGTCCTCGGCGGCCGACTGCCGAGGAGGCCGCGTCGCGCTGGTCACGCCGCCTCCGTCCCCTCGGCCTCGAGCAGCTTCTCGACCTCGACCTCGAGCGCACTGACGAAGTCCTGACAGGAGACGGGGAGGATGTCGACACCACGCTCGTCCCACGCGCGCTCGTCGATGGGATCGGGGTCAGCCTGGACGGCCCAGGAGTGATACGTCATGCCCTGCTGTTCCGCCCACAGCCGGTACAGCATCACCCGGAGGTTCCAGTCCCGCAGGCTGTAGCCGAGGAAGAGGAAATGGCTGGCCCTCAGCTTCATGCCGAGATTGACGGGGAAGAGCCCGCCGACGTCCGCGCGCGTGAGGTAGTCGATGTAGTGGTCCTCGGTGATGACGTAGCTGTCCAGGTGGCTGCGGCGGTCCACCGCGCCGTGGATCTTGGCGATGACGGAGGACCGGTCGAGCCGGAGTTCGTTGTACTTGTTGGGCCGGTCGATGACCGTGACCTTGCCGTCGGCACGGAAATGACGAAAGCGGCCCCGGTCCTTTCCCTCGGCGATGTACGTGACCAGCTCGTACGGCTCCCCCTCGTCGGCGAAGGCCCGCTCGAGAGCGTCGTCGTAGTTGGTCGTGACGAAGAGCATGCCGCCGCGGCCGGCCGTGCGCGTGTGCCGGGACATCCGGGCGAGGAACCGGTGCAGACGGGTGGGGGGGTAGTCGGCGTCGAAGACGTCGTGGAGCTCGTCGTAGAGCGGCCCCTGACCGGCCAGAGCGGCGACGTACTGGGCCACCTGGGCGAGGTCCCGCGTCTTGATCATCGGGTAGTCCCTCGCCAGCACCGCGGCCAGCTCCGACCCGCTGGGCAGGTAGCGACCCGGCTTGAAGACGGCATCCGGAGGCCGCTCGCAGAGGTTCACCCCCGCCCCCAGCACCGGGACGACCTTGCCCTTCAGCAGTCGCTTGGCGATGAGCCCGTACACGTCAACCGGGTCGCCGGTCATCTCGCGTCTCCCCCTTGTGGTCACCCGGTCGCATTTCCGCTCGGACCGGGCGACCCCTCACCCTCCGGCTCCGACAACGGAGCAGGAGTTCGGCCGCGTAATGTTGGTCTGTTCGGGCGTTCGACCGCCCGGAGTCACGCCGCCAATCCACACGAGTCGTGATCGACTCCGGGATGAGCGCGCAATCCACGTGGACACCTCCGTCCGAGCGCAAATCATCCGATCTCATGCGGGCTAGAGAGTCACGCAGGTCGCCTCAGATGCAATGGCGGATGCAGCGTCCTCCCGGGGCGGCGTTCCTTGACGACACATGACCTCCTCAGCACGGAGAGTCATGACTCCTGTGCGCAACAGGCGAAGAGCCACCGTGTCGACACCTGCGGTCGTCGACGTGCCGACCACCGGCTGCGTCTGGTGGCAACTGCGGCGGGGTTCGGCCGGGCGGCACGAGCGAGCACCCATCCGCGCCTGCGAGCCGGCTACGCCGACGGTCCACCACTCCGTGGACCACCCGTCGCGGTCGGGATCCGTTGCGCCTCCTGGAGCAGCCACCGCGCCAGGGTCAGCGCGAGGTTGAGCTGGTGCATGTCCGGAACGGCGAGTCCACCCAGGGCACCGCGATCGAGGGTGGCCACCACGGCCTCGGCGTCCAGGATGCCCAGATCGGCGACGGCGGGATCGCGGACCAGCTCGACCAGCCGGTCCCGGTTGCGCAGCAGCCCACGGTAGTAGACCTCGTTGAAGTGACCTTTGCGCCGTCGCGTCAGGATGGGCTCGGGCAGCGCGCCGTGCATCGCGGCACGCAGCAGCGGCTTGCTCGGCTCCGGGTCCGGCCGGGTGTTCGATATGACCCTCAGCCCCGTCCGCAGGACCCGCAGGTCGAGGAACGGGTGCGCGACGACCAGGCCGACGGGGTGCGCCACCGCCCACCGGACCGGGTCGCCGATCCGGCTGCGGATGCCGGCCAAGGCGAACTCGACCGCGGCCACGGGATGCGGGGCGGACTGGGACGCAGCTCGTTCCGAGAGGCGCTCGACGAGAGCCGTGTGCCGGGCGAACTCCGGCCTGACGTACGAGGGGACATCGGATACGCGACGGCGCCGGCGAGTGAGCAGGGGGTCGACCCCGAAGGGCCGGAGCACCGTCCAGGGGTTGGTGTTGTCCGCTGCCGCCCAGCGACGCGCCTCCCGCCACGCCCCGGCCAGCCGCCATCGCCGCAGGTCGTCGGCCAGGTGGAAGGGATGGACGTCGAGCACCTCGTCGGCCCCGATGCCGGTGAGGACCCGCTCGGCCTCCGCATCGGACGCCGCCAGGGTCAGCGCCCGGTCCATGCTCATGCGCCACAGCCCGGGGTGGGGCTCGTCGTGCTGCGGTGGGTCGGCGAAGGCGTCGAAGTCCAGCAGGTCGTCCCCGTCGAGTCGCACGGAGGGCATGCCGGGTGCGATGCCGAGCGCGTGCTGGACGTACGGCGTCTCGCGCGCGAGCAGGCGCAGGTCCCGGTAGACGACCGAGACCCCGGCCACCAGCGCGCACCGGCCCTGCGCGGCGACGTCGGCCGCGCAGCGCAGCACGGCCGACGAGTCGAGACCGCCGGAGACGTGACATGCGACGCGACCGACCGCGCGTTCCTCCACCGCGGCAGCGAGCACCTCGCGGTACTCGGCTGCGAGGTCGGGCAGTGCTCCGCCTCGCCCGGTCGGCACCTCGATCGACGGGAACAGGGGCTGGACGCAGACCGTCAACGCCGGGAGGTCGATCTGCAGCGACGCACCGGCCGGGACCCGCTCGACCCCCCGGAACGGAGTGCTCGTCCCGGCCGGCTCGTTCACCGGGGACCGCCCCGCCAGGTAGTCGGCGAGATGGTCGAGGTCCAGGTCCGGCCGGTGGCCCCGCCTGCCGTGCAGCGCGGCGAGGTCGGTCGCCACGACCACGTGCGCGCCGAGACGCTCGTGGTAGAGCCGATGCCCCCCCATGGGATCACGCGCCGCGACGAGTCGACCGGCGGGCCGGTCGTACAGCAGGAAGGCGAAGTCGCCCTCCAGAGCGGCGAGACCCGCCCGCCCCCCACGGCGGTAGACGCGAGCGACCCGCTCGGCGTCGTCGGGCCGGCCCGGCCCCACCTGCAGGTCCGCCCGGTAGTGCAGCTCACCGAGCAGCACCACGGTGAGTCCACCACCGGAGAACCTGGACACCAGCCTGCCCGTCGCCGCGAGGGCGGCGCCGGCCGCGTCGACCGTCGCGACGAGCAGACCACCGCTCACCGGTAGAGGGCCACGGTGTCGAAGGCAGCGCACACGTCGGGGAGGTCACCGAGGACGACGCCGCCGTCGTCGAGGACGCACCAGCTGTGCGTCGCCAACGGGTAGAAGCTGAGCCCGAGCGCCACGGCAGCCCCCAGCCCTGCTGCCCGCGCCTCGGCCAGGCAGACCACGGCCCGTTCCTTGCACGTGTGCCCGAGGACGCTGCCCGTGGCGGAGCGGCGCACCCGTCGGTCGATCTCGGCCCCGGACGAGCCGCCCGGAGGGTCCCGGGTCGGCAACGCCGTCCACCAGCCGAGCGTCCGGGACCACCCCACCGTGGCGAAGCAGACCCGTGCAGCCGCCAGCAGCACCCAGGCCCTCAGGCGGGGGTGCCCGACTCGGCGCAGGAGGGACAGCCCTGCGACGACGAACGGATCGACCCACTCGCCGCGTCGGACCGCCTCCACGGTGCCGATGCCCTGAGGCAGCTGCTCCAGCAGCTCGTCGAGATCGGTCGCGACCCGCTGCTCAGGGACCCCGTAGAGCCGCGCCGTGGTGCGCACGGCCTCGGACCGGCCCCGGCTCGCCACCTCCCAGAGCAGCTCCGCCGCGATCTGGTCGAGGACGTGGAACGACCCTGCGAGGTCGAGGAGCCTGCCACTGCCGTCCGGCGCCCGCACCAGCAGGACGTCGGGGCGGAGGCGGATGGCCGCGCAGGCTCCCTCAGGCCTCCGTGTAGTAGCCGGTGAAGGCGTCGCTGTACTTGCCGGTGAGGTCCCCGCGGACGAGCTTGGTGGCGGGGCCGACGGAGAACGCCCGCGGTCGGGAGTACTCCCGCTGCTCGGCGGCATCACGAGTCACGGTCTCTTCGCGAGGGCCCGACTCGGCCAAGCCGCTGTCTTGACGTGCATCGGTGACGGACACGGGGTGCCTCCTGAGGACCTGGACGGTCGGCCAACCCATCGGTGAGGTCACACGCCTGATGTGACTCTCGTCACTGTACGTCATCGCCCAGGCATTGTGACCCTGCCGAAGGTCCCGAGGCCGCATGCGACACCGGAGTCCGTGCCGCCGTCGAGGACGCTCCGCGAACGGTGAGAGGCACCAGAGCTGCGCTCGTCGGGCCCGAGCGTGAGAGCCATGGGCCGGGCGGTCGGTCCCCTGCGGGCGTCCAGCCACCCCGCGACGCCATCAGGCACTTCTCCCTGGCGTGGGCGGCCGGCGCGGTCGCTAGAGTCCGTCCGTGGGCACGATCCCCATCGCGTGGTCCGCCGATGGCGGCCGCAGCGGCCGGCGCCCGTGGGTCGAGCACCCGTAGTGGACCCGGACGACTGGTCCAAGGTCGTGCTCGCGGTGATCCCGGTGGTGGGCGCCGTGGCCAAGCTGCTCCGGGGCGCGGTCCAGGGGCGCCGCGGTCGGTTGGTCGGCGACGCGGACCTGCTCGCGAAGCTCCCCCGGACAGCGCCGCGTACGAGCGCCTGCTGGGGCACCTGGACGCGGAGGTCGCGCGCATCATCCAGGAGGAGGACAGGAAGCGGCGTGACGTCGTCGGAGTCGTGCTCGGCGTGGCCCTCCTGGCCGGGGCAGCAGCCCTCGCCGTCTCGGCGTGGCACAGCGACAGGGACGTCTCCCCGTTCCTGTGGGCGGCAGCTGCGGTGGTCGCGTTGCTCGGCACGGTCGGCCTGGTGGAGGACGCGACACCGCGGGCACGGGACGACGCGGGTCGCCCCATCACGTAGGCCTCACCTCGCGCCCCCGCCCCCGAGGAGGTGAGGACTAGTTCTCCCGCGCCTCGGCGGTCGCCTTGTCGTTGGCCTTCTGGATGGCGTCGACCAGCTCGTCCTTGGTCATCGAGGAGCGGCCGCTGATGTCGAGCCGCTTGGCGACGTCCATCAGGTGTTCCTTGGTGGCGTTGGCGTCGACCCCGCCCTTGGTCTCGCGGTCGGTGTCGCGGCCGCCCTCGGCCTGCGCGTCGCTGGGACCCTTGCGGTCCTTCGGCTCCCAGTGGTCGCCGACCTTCTCGTGGGTGTGCTTGACCGCGGCCCAGGCGACCTGGTTGGCGCGCCGCTCGTCGTCGTAGGAGTCCATCGCCGAGTCGTGGGCCTTGGCGAAGGTGCGCTGCGCCTTCTCGTCCGAGCGCTGCAGGGTGCTGGGGATCTCGTCCTGCTTCGCGTCCCCGCTCTTCGTCGTCTTCGGCATGCCGGGCCGTTACCCGCCGCCCGTGGGCGTCAGTCGCCGTCGCCCAGCCAGGTGACGCCGTGCTCCCGGGAGGCCCGCTCGTAGGCCTCGCCGGGCGACGCCCCGGTGCGGCTGGCCTCGGCGAGGACGCGGAAGAAGCCCTCGAAGCCGGCCGGGGAGGTCGCGCACAGCAGCCGGCCGGTGCGCGGGACCACGCGCCGGTGGGAGTGCGGCACGCCGTGCGGGAGGAACACCGTCCCGCCCGGACCCACCGTCAGCTCCTGGTCCCCGCACACGAAGACGTGCTCGCCCTCGACGACGTAGTAGAGCTCGTCGGTCTCCCGGTGCACGTGGCGCGAGGTGTCCAGCACCGGTGTCGCCTCCTCGAAGAGGGTGAAGGCCCCACCGGTGGTATCCGCGGACGCGCGGACGACGATCGTCGTCCCCCAGAGCTCCAGGCGCTCCCCGCTGTCGTGGTCCACGGCGAAGGGAGCGGCCATGCGGGGACGCTACGCCGGGTTGCCTCCCCCGTCACCGACCTGTCGCGATCAGCTCGTCAGGAAGGGGACCAGCGCCGCGACCAGCTCCTCGGGGGCCTCCTCGGCCATGTGGTGCCCGCTGTCGATGCGGCCGCCGCCGCGCAGGTCGTCGGTCCACCCCGTCCAGATGGCGCGCGGGTCGCCGTGCAGGTCCTCGAGGTCGTCGCGGGCGGACCAGAGCACCAGCGTGGGGCAGGCGACCCGCCGTCCGGCGGCCCGGTCGGCCTCCTCGGCGGCGCGGTCCACGGTCAGACCGGCGCGGTAGTCCTCGAGCATGGCGTGCACGGTGGCGGGGTCGGCGATCGCGCGGCGGAAGTCCGCGTGGTTCTCCTCCCCCATCTGCGCGGCCCTCCCGGGGGCCAGCGCGCCGTACCAGGCGGCGGGGTCGGCGCCGATGGCCCGCTCGGGCTTGTCGGGCTGGGCGAAGAAGAACCAGTGCCACCAGGCGGTGGCGAAGCGGGCGTCGGCGCGGTCGAGGTGCTCGACGATCGGGATGCAGTCGAGGACGGCGAGGTGGGTGACGGCAGCCGGGTGGTCGAGGGCCGTGCGCAGCGCGACGTAGCTGCCGCGGTCGTGCCCGACGACGGCGAACCGCTCGTGCCCGAGGCCGCGCATGAGCGTGACCACGTCGCGGGCCATCGCCCGCTTGGCGTAGGGCGCGTGGTCGTCCGTCGTCGGTGGCGTGGACGACTGCCCGTAGCCGCGCAGGTCCGGGCAGACGACGGTGTGCCCGGCCGCGGCCAGCAGCGGGGCGACCCGGTGCCAGGTGGTGTGCGTGCGCGGGTGGCCGTGCAGCAGGACGACGGGCGGGCCCTCGCCACCGGCCCGCACCCGCAGCCGGACGCCGTCCGCCCCCTCGGCCGTGGTCTCGGCGAACCCGGGGAAGAACGCCACCTCAGCCCTCGGCGAACCGGGACCAGTGGGCGCGCTCGTCGTCGGTCATCGCCCGGCTCGTGTCGGTGGCGAAGTCGAACAGGACCATCACCACGGAGGCGCGGATGGCGACCTCGTCGTCCTGCACCAGCTCCTGCCGCAGGGTGAGCGACCTGGTGCCCAGCCGGGTCACCGTGCTGCGCACGCACAGCCGCTCGCCCACCCGGTAGTACAGCTGGCGCAGGTAGTCGACCTCGAGCCGCGCCAGGATGAGCCCCCGGTCCCCCGGCGCTCCCTCGGCCATCGCCAGCCGCGCGTCCTCGACCAGGCTCAGCGCGCGGGCGTGGTTGACGTGGCCGAGGGAGTCCGGGTCCGACCAGCGCAACTGGACGGCGTGCTCGTGCGGGGCGTTCAGGGCAGGTCCGCGGTCTCTGCGGACTGGCGGTGGGCGCCCTGGGCGTCGTCCGGGTCGGGGTGGACGGTCCGCTCCTCGGACTCGGCCAGGATCACCTCGGCGGCGACCTCCTCCATGCCGCTGCCGCGGAGTTCCTCCTCCTCGGGCAGCAGGTCCGCCCGCGTGTGGACGTTGTGCTCGGTGACGTTGGCCAGCGCCTCGGGGCTGGGCTCCTTGTTGGTGGTCACCTCAGAACCGCTGCTGCTCGGTGCCGATGCCCAGGGCGCGGGCGACGTCCTGCACGTTGTCGAACTGCTGGCCGGACGGCAGCCGGCGCAGGTCGGAGAGCACGCGGTCGGGGGCGTTGCCCTCCTGGGCCTTGGCCACGAGCGCGTCCTTGTCGGCCGGCCACACCTCCTTGCCGAGGGCCTCGGCGAGCGCGGCGCGGCGCTCGACGTCGCCGGTGGAGGTGCCGGGTGAGGTGGCGGGCTGGTGCGGGTCGGTCATGTCGGTGTCCTCACTGGGCCTTGGGGGTGGAGTCGTCGGTGTAGCGGAGGATCGCGGCGACCGGGATGTCCCCGGGCATCGCCGCCCGGGGGACGACGACGACGCCGGCCGCGCTCGCCACGGAGGCGGCGAGCAGCGCCCCCTCGGCCCGGACGACGGTGCCGTGGGTGCCCAGGGCGTCCATGTCGTGCTGGTCGACGCCGAGCTCGAGCGGCGAGTTGCCGACGATCAGCGTGTCGTCCGGGTCCTGCTGGTCGGCGAGCACCAGGGTCTCGACCTGGCCCTTGCGCAGCGCCTCGACCACCGCGGCCTTGCCCGTGACGGCCAGGCCGTGGGCGCCGGCGGAGGCCAGCTTCTCCACCGCGTCGGCCTCCTCGCGGGCCTCGTGCTCGGCCACGAGCTCGGCGGCCCGCTGGTCGACCGGCTCGCGGTCGGCGCCGGCGGCCCGGCCGCCCTCGTCCATGGAGACGATGAGCTCCGACCAGAGGTCGCTGGCCCGGTCGGTGAGGATCTGCCGGGCCCGCATGTCGCCGGCGAGGAGCACGAACCGCGGGTGCAGCCGGCGCACCAGTGAGGCGATGCGCTCGGCGACGTTGTCGGCGTTGTGGATCCACTTGTTCTCGGCGTTGTGCTGGTAGCGGTGGTGGGCCCAGCCGCCGCCCTGGAACTTGCGGATCTGGAAGCTGTCGCCCTCGACCTCGTCCTCGATCTCGGGCTTGCCCACGAGGGTGGCCACCGAGATGTCGGCGCCGACCCGGTCGGTGATGACGACGATGTGCGGCACCCGTCCGGGCAGCTGCCGCAGGATCGGGAGCAGGTTCGGGGTCGGCGACCACTCGGCCACCTCCTGCCGCGGCGAGTCCACCAGCGGCTGGTCGAGGACGACGGAGCCGTCGGCCGCGACGACGAGGGC
This sequence comes from Geodermatophilus sp. SYSU D00779, assembly GCF_054050595.1. Classification (NCBI taxonomy): domain Bacteria; kingdom Bacillati; phylum Actinomycetota; class Actinomycetes; order Geodermatophilales; family Geodermatophilaceae; genus Geodermatophilus; species Geodermatophilus sp. SYSU D00779. The sequence continues at coordinate 85,220 of NZ_JBJGZQ010000011.1, read as the reverse complement.
CCGGCCCCGCAACGTGGCGATCTCCCCGCCCTCGTTGGCCTCGAGCAGCCGGCTGCGGACCGCCTCGACCACGGTCTCCGGCGCGCCCTGCTCGGTGAGCTGCTCGGCGAGGGCGCGGACCCGCAGCTCCACCTCGGTGTCGGCGTTCTCGGTGGTGTGCGTGACGTCGGCGCACACGGTGGCGTAGGGCCCGGAGGCGGTGAAGACCGGTTCCAGGAAGGACACGTCCATGGGGGTGGGACCACTCCTCGATCGCTGTGGGTCGGGTTGGCGGTTCGGGTCGCGGGGGCTGCGACCCGGGCTGACCCGCCTCCGCCGCCTACCCACCGGCCGTGACCTCACACCCCGGTGTCGATCGGCCGGAGCACGGGTAGGCGGTCGGCATGACCGAGCACGACCAACTGCCGCTGCCCGACTACGACCACCTCCCCGTGGACGGGCTCGCCTCCCGGATCCGCATGCTGGACGCGACCGGCGTGGAGACCCTGCTGGAGTACGAGCGGGCGCACGCCGACCGGCTGCAGGTGGTGACGATCATGGAGAACCGGCTGGCCGCGCTGCGCGAGGGCGCCCAGCCCTCCGGGGGCGACCCCGCCACCCCGGCCGCCGACGACCCGGTGCCCGCCACCGCCGGCTCCAAGGTCTCCGAGGCCACCAGCGGCCCGGCGATGAACCCGCCGTCCCAGGGCGACCCGACCAACCCGGCCCAGCCCCGCTCCAGCGGCTCGCACAAGAAGAGCGGCTGAGGGCCTGCGCCCCTCGCCCACGCCGGGTCCTGCGCACTCGTGGCCATCAGCGGCTGATCGCCACGAGTGCGCAGGAGTCGCGGACCGGGGCTCGGGACGGTCAGCCGCCGAAGGCCTCCGCGATGTCCAGGACGGCGGGGCCGAGCAGCACGATGAACAGCGTCGGCAGGATGCAGAGGATCAGCGGGAAGATCACCTTCACCGGGATCTGCATCGCCTTCTCCTCGGCCCGCTGCCGGCGCTTGAGCCGCATCTCGGCAGCCTGGGTGCGCAGCACGTCGGCGATCGAGACGCCGTACGCGTCGGCCTGCACCACGGCACGGATGAAGCGGCGCAGGTCGGGCACCGCCGTCCGCTCGGCCAGCGCCAGGTAGGCCTCGCGCCGGGGCTGGCCCACGGCGATGTCCTGCAGCGTGCGCACCAGCTCCTCGGCGAGCGGGCCGCGGCCGTTGCGCCCGGCCCGCGCCATCGCCGCCTCGAAGCCGAGCCCGGCCTCCACCGCGATGGTCATCTGGTCGAGGGTGTCGGCGAGCTCCAGCGCGATCGCCTGCTGCCGCTCCTGCCCGCGGCTGTGGAGCAGCAGCTCCGGGACGACGTGGGCCACCCCGGTCACGACGACGGCCATCAGCACGGTCAGCGGCCCCGGCCTGGCCGCCACCACCAGCACCCCGAACGCCGCCGCGATCACGGCGAGCACGAGCTTGGCCGCCACCAGCCGGGGCACCGGCCACTCCGCCGGGCGCCCCGCCGCGCCGGCCAGCCGGTTGAGCCGGGCGATCGTGCCGGCCGGGGTGAGCGCGCGGGCGAGCCGCGGCAGCAACCGGGCCCGCGGCCGGGCAGCGGCCGCGCCGGGCAGGTCCAGGCCACGGGTGAGGTTGGCCCGGGCGCGGGCGGCGGCGTCCTGCGGGCGCGCCAGCAGCGCCCAGCCCAGCAGCGGGACGGCGAGGGCGACGGCCAGGGCGGCCGCGAGCACGGGGGTCGGCGGCATCAGAACCGGATCGCCACGGTCTTCTTGAGCCACAGCCCGCCGGCGGTGAGCAGCACGACGACGGCCGCGATCATCAGGTAGCCGGCGAGGCCCTCGGTGAAGCCGGCCAGGTAGGCGGGGTTGGTGACCGACAGGAAGCCGACGATGCCGAAGGGCAGGGCCATCAGCACGACCGCGGACAGCTTGCCCTCGGCCGACAGTGCCGTGACCTGACGGCGGATGGCGTTGCGCTCGCGGATCGTGTGGCCGACGGTGTCGAGCACCTCGGCCAGGTTGCCGCCGACCTCGCGGTGGATCCCGATCGCCTGCGCGACCCAGCGGAAGTCGTCGCTGGCCATCCGCTCGGCCACCTCGTCGAGGGCGTCGCCGAGGTCGCGGCCCACCCGGGTCTCGTTGACGATGCGGGCGAACTCCTCGGCGGTCGGCGACGCGGCCTCCTGCGACACCGAGTCGACGGCGCGCAGCAGACTGTGCCCGGCGCGCAGGCTGGAGGCCATCAGCTGCAGCGAGTCGTCGAGCTGGTCGGCGAAGGCCGCCTGCCGCCGTCCCCGCCGCAGCCCGAGCAGCACCTTCGTGCCCAGCGGGACGAGCGCCGCGCACACGAGCGCGAGCAGTACCCCGCCGAGCAGCAGTCCCAGAGCGCCGAGGACGACGGTGCCCAGGCCCACCAGCAGGACGACGTCCGGCAGCGCCGTCGCCACCCCGGCCCGCTCCAGCGCGGCGGTGCCGCGGGCCACCAGCCCGCGCCGGGCGAGCACCCGCTCCACCGCGGCGCCGGCGGCGGCCGACGCCCCGGCCAGCGGGGACGCCGGCCGGGGAACGGCGGGGTCGAGCCGGGACAGCGGCACCCGCCGCGGCCCGGCGGGGAGGACGACGAGGGCGAGCAGCAGCAGCGCGCCGGTGACCGCGAGCAGGCCCGCGACGAGCATCAGGCCCACCCCCGCCGCGGCTCGACGGTGCCGAAGACCCGCGGCGAGACCCGGATGCCGAGCTCGTCGAAGCGGTCGGTGAACCGCGGCCGCACCCCGGTGGGCACCGGCTTGCCGAGGAAGCGGCCGGCGGCGTCGACGCCTGCGGAGTAGTCGAAGAGGAACGCGTCCTGGAGCGTGACCGTCTCCCCCTCCATGCCCTGCACCTCGGTCACGTGGGTGACCCGGCGGGTGCCGTCGCGCAGCCGGGTCAGCTGGACGACGACGTCGACGGCCGAGGCGATCTGCTCGCGGATGGCGCGCAGCGGCAGGTCCATGCCCGCCATCAGCACGAGCGTCTCCAGCCGGGCGATGGCGTCGCGCGGGGAGTTGGCGTGCACCGTCGACAGCGACCCGTCGTGGCCGGTGTTCATCGCCTGCAGCATGTCCAGCGACTCACCGCCGCGGCACTCCCCGACCACGATCCGGTCGGGGCGCATCCGCAGCGAGTTGCGCACCAGGTCGCGGATGGTGATCGCGCCCCGGCCCTCGATGTTGGGCGGCCGGGACTCCAGCCGGACGACGTGGTCCTGCTGGAGCTGCAGCTCGACGGCGTCCTCGATGGTGACGATCCGCTCCCCCTCGGGGATGAAGGAGGAGAGCACGTTGAGCAGCGTGGTCTTCCCGGTGCCGGTGCCGCCGGAGACGATCACGTTGAGCCGGGCCTCGACGCAGGCGCGCAGCAGCTCGGCCATCTCCGGGGAGAGGGTGCCGAAGCCGATCAGGTCGTCGACGGTGAACGGGTCCTTGGCGAACTTGCGGATGGTCAGCGTCGACCCGCTGAAGGCCAGCGGCGGGATGATCGCGTTGACCCGGGAGCCGTCGGCCAGCCGCGCGTCGACCAGCGGCGAGGACTCGTCGACCCGCCGTCCCACCCGGGAGACGATCCGGTCGATCACCCGGCGCAGGTGCCCCTCGGAGGTGAACCGGGCGGCCGTGCGGACCAGCCGGCCGTCCTGCTCGACGTAGACCGCGTCCGGGCCGTTGCACATGATCTCGGTGATGCCGGGGTCGTCGAGGAGCCGCTGGAGTGGGCCGTAGCCGAGGACGTCGTCGGCGAGCTCCGCGGTCAGCCGGGCGCGCTCCTCGGCCGACAGCGGGACGCGCTCCTCCTCGACCACCTCGTCGAGCTCGCCGAGGACGACGGCGCGCAGCTGCTCCTCGGACAGCGACGGGTCGTTCATCCGGTTGCCCATGCGCTCGAACAGCGCCTTGGCGACGCGGTCCTTGAGCTTGGTGAGCGCGTCGGTGGGAGGCGGTACGGCCACCGGGGCGGCGGCCCGCGGTGCAGGGAGCGGAGCGGGCGCATCGGTCTCGGGCGCGGCGTGCCGCCCCTGGGCCGCGGCCAGCCGGGACGCGAGGTTCACGACGCCGCCCGGTGCACGGAGGCGGAGGTCACGACGCCGCCCGGTGCACGGAGGTGGAGGTCACGACGCCGCCCGGTGCTTGGCGCGGTAGCGGCCGGGCTTGACGATCGGGGTCGCGGCGAACCGGGACACCAGCCTCCGCAGCTCCTTGACCACCGGGTCGCGGCGACCGGAGGCGAGGATCGGCACGCCCTGGTTGGTCGACGCCGGCACCGCGGCCGAGCGCGGCAGGACGACGTCCACCCCGGTGCCGATGGCGGTCTCGACGTCGCGCACCGACAGCCCGCCCCTGGGGTCGGCGAGGTTCATGACCACGTGCCGGCCGGCCGGGATCATGCACAGCTCGCGGAGCACGTCGAGCTCCTTGCGCAGGCCGCGGACGCCCGGGACGTCCATGCTGCTGAGCATGACGACGTCGGTGGCCCGGTCGAGGGCGGCGAGCGTCTGCTCCGACAGCCCCGGCGCGGTGTCGACGACGACGTAGCGGAACTCGCGGGCCAGCGAGGCGAGCAGCCGGCTGACGTCGGCGGCGCTCACCGTGTCGCCTGCGGCCGGGGACTCCGCGCCGCACACGGCGTACAGGCCGCTGGGGTGCTGGGTGAGGAAGGTCTTGAGCACCATCGTGTCCTCGGCCGCCGGGCCGTGCGCGACGTCGGGCAGCGCGTACTCGGGCGTCAGGCCCAGCGCGGAGGCGACGTCGCCGAACTGGACGTCGAGGTCGACGAGCACGGTCGACTGGGGCGCGGCCGCGGTGAGGCCGATCGCGAGGTTGGCCGAGACGGTCGTCTTGCCGACGCCGCCCTTCGGGGAGGCCACGGCGATGACCCGCCCGGTGTAACGGGCGGTCTCCTCGACCGGGCGCAGCACCCGCCGACGTCCGGCCGCGGCCGAGCCGGCGCGCTCGACGGCGGCGCGGATCTCGCCGGCGTCCGCGGTGGGCGCGAGCAGGTCGCGGACGCCGGCCCGCATCGCCTCCTGCCAGGTCTGCGGCGCCGGGTCGGCGAGCAGGACGACGCTGATGCCGGGGCACTGCACGTCGAGCCGGGCGGCCAGGGAGAACACCTCCTGCGGCGGCGCGAGCGGGCCGACCAGCAGGACCTCGGGCAGCTCGCCGTCGACGAGCTGCTCGAACAGCCGGGCCGGGTCGGCGGGCAGCCGGCCGGCGGGCAGCACGTGCACGTCGCCGTCGGTCGCCTGCTTGACGCGCAGGACGAGTTCTTCGTCGGCTGCGCCGAGCACCACGCGACTCATGAGTAGTCCTTGTCGTAGACGTTGGCCGGGGTGAGGACCTCGGTGCCGGTCGGGTCGACGCCCTTCGGCTCGAGGGAGAGCCAGACGGTGCCGTGCTCCATGCCGAAGACGACCGCCTCGGCCGCCTCGGGGCGCAGCCCGAGGGTGACCATGAGGCTGGCCGACGGCGCCGCGCCGCCGGAGGAGGCGGTGTCGGTCCCCTCGCCGTCCGCGACGGCGACCGGCGCACCCTGCACCTGGGTGACCAGGACCCGACTGAGGACGGCGTGGGTCTGTCCCTCGAGGGAGACGTGGACGCCCACGGTGTCCCCGGCCGCCAGCCGGCCGCCGACCGCGCGCTGCGGCTCGAGCAGCAGGCTGACCTCGGCGGCTCCCCCGGGGGCGGGGACCGTGCCGGGTACGCCGAGGTCCTCCGGGACGGCGAAGCGGGCGGCCAGCAGCTGCTCGCCCGGCTGCAGCTCGACGGTGGCGACCCGGCCGGCCAGCTCGCCGAGGTCGGTCACGGCACCGGGGACCGCGGCCTTGGCCGGCAGCCGCTCGGTGCGGACCAGCTCGGTCAGCTGGTCTCCCGGCGTCCCCTCGGCGACCGGCCGGTCGACCACGAGCACGTCCACGGTCTGCACCCCCGCGAGGGCGCGGGCGTCGGCGCCGCGCACGTAGGCCAGGAGGACCACGGCGCCGGTGGCGGCGAGGAGCAGCGCCGCGAGGGCGGCGAGCAGTCGGCGTCTCAACGAGGTCCCCTATCGGACGAGTCGGAGGACCCAGGCACCCAGGGAGGGCGCGCCGGGGCCGGAGGTGAAGGAGTCGCCGGCGTCGACGAAGCGGGTGAAGTAGCCGCGGATGCAGCGGTCCTCGCCCTTGCACGGCTGGCCGGCGTCGTACTGGCCGCCGAAGTGGTAGGCGGTGATCGTGAACGCGGCGTACCCGTAGACGCGGTACCAGGCGCTGCTGCCGGTGCCGCCCGCCTCGTCGAAGATCGGCAGGAGCACGGTCCGGCCCACGAGCGCGGCCACGTCGTCGGTGTCGCAGCCCTGCGACGGGTTGTTGCCCGGCTCGGAGGTGAACCGGCCACCCACCCGGCTGGTGGCCCGGCAGGTGGTCCCGCCGTCCGTGGTGAGCCAGCCGAAGCCGCCGGGGACGAACATGTCCGACGGCCCGGTGCACCCGGTGCCGGACTTCTTGGGCAGCTCGATGGTGCGCGCGGTGGTGGTCGAGGGCAGGCCGCCACCGGTCTGGGCCGAGAACTCGCACCACGAGAAGATCAACGGCAGCATCGCCGTCCCACCGGTGGGCGCGCCCCAGGCGACGGTCGCGCTGGCCACCACCTGCGTCGAGTCGTGGCCGATGACCGGCGCGAACCAGTGCTCCTCGGGCGTGCTGCCGGTCACCGTGACCCGCAGCGGGTCGTGGGCGAGCACCGGCGGGGCGGCGGTGGCGTCGCCGAGGTTGGCGTCCACCAGCGCCTGCGCGGTGGCCCGCATGTCGCCGCAGGCCCCGCGGGCGCAGTCGCGCGCGACCGCGAGGGCCGCGGCGTCGGCCGCCGTCTGCAGCCGCGCCTTCTCCGCGTACACGGCGCCGATGTCGACGGCGATCGCGGTGAACCCGAGGACCGGCACCATCAGCAGCGCCAGGAGCACCGCGGAGCCGCCGCGCTCGCCGGCGAGCCGGCGGCGGAGGGCAGGGAGGTCCTTCCTCAGCCGTTGCACCGCATGACCCCCGTCCCGGTCAGGTCGATGTCCGCGCCGAAGAAGTCGGTGAGGAAGGGCATCGGGTAGTCGACGGTCACCCGCACGTTCGTGGTGGTCGTGCTGGTGAGCGGGCAGGCCGTCGGCGCGACGGTGATCTGCGCGTCGGTGACCGCCGGGTCGAGGGTGGGGGCGGCGTCGCGGACGGCGGCGCGCGCCGCGGCGGGGTCGTTCTGCAGGGCCATCACCCGGGCGCCCTCGCGGGCGGCGGCGGACAGGGTGCCCTGCACCTGGAACGCGTGCCCGAACTCGGCGATGCCGAGCACCAGGACCAGCAGCAGCGGCACGATGAAGGCGAACTCCACGGCACTCGCGCCGTGCTCGTCGCGCAGTCGGGTGCGCACTCCTCCCCCACCTCCTCTCCCGCGGTCGTCGTCCGGGTGCGGCGCGGCGCAGCGGCCCCGGGGGGACGGGGCCGCTGCGCCGTGGCGTGCTGGACCGGGTCAGCCGGCGGCGGGGGCGGCCGGGGTGGTGGCGGCGTCCTCCAGGTCGCCGCCGATGCTGTTGAAGAGGGCCTCGAGCTGGTCGCTCAGGAAGATGACCGCACCGATGATCGCGACGGCGATCAGGCCGACCATGAGGCCGTACTCGACGGCGGTCGCGCCCTTCTCCTCGCGCTTGAGGCGCTCCTCGGCGAACGCGTAGAGCGTGGCGAGTGTGGCGAGCGGGGTGGTGACGAGGTGCAGCACGGGGACTCCTTGGGGGACGGTGCCGGCCGGTCCGGGTCGGGCGACCCGACGTCGCGGCACTTGCCAGGGGGTGTCGAGCCGTCGGATGTCCGGCTTGAGCCCCGTCCACCCGGTCGGCGGACACCGCCCACCTGCCCGGGGGACCGCTCCGTCGCCGGGGTCACCCCCCGTGACGGCCTGGATCCGGCCATCTCCGCGGACATGGCCGGAACGCTCAGGGCAGCAGCGCGGTCCCGCCGATGACGAGGGCGGCGCCGGCGAGCATGGCCGGGCCGAACGGCAGCTCGCCGCGCAGCCCGATGCGCCGGGTCGCCAGCAGGCCCAGCGCCACGACGGCCTGGACGACGAAGCCGGCGAGTGCGCCCAGCACGACCGCCGCCCAGCCGAGCCAGCCCAGGTACAGGCCGAGGAGCGCGGCCAGCTTCACGTCGCCCATGCCCAGGCCACCGGGCGAGACGAGCGCGAGCACGAGGTACACCGCGAACAGGGCCGCGGCGCCCAGCACCGCGCGCAGGAGCGCGTCCCAGGCGCCGTCGGCGAGGGCCGCGAGGAGCAGCAGCGCCGTCCCCGCGGCGAGCGCCGGCAGCACCACGCGGTTGGGCAGCAGCCGGTGCTGCAGGTCGACCACGGCGAGCAGCACGCCCACGACGGCGAGCAGCAGGAACGCCGGCAGCTCCCAGGAGAGCCCGGTGCGCAGGACGGTGAGCACCGTCAGCAGCGCGGTCGCGACCTCGACCACCGGCGGGCGGACGGCGACCGGCCCGGGCCGCAGCAGCTCCCGGGCGCCGGCACCCGCCGGCCAGGGGAAGCGCCCGGCGGCGCGGTTGGCCAGCAGGCCCGCGCCCGCCCCGGGGAGCAGGGCGACGACGGCGAGGGCGGTGAGCACGGGGCGACGATGACACGGCCGGGTCCGTGGGCGCGGGAACGCCACCGGTCCGGGGCGCCGGCGGTGGTGCGTCGTCGGCCTGATCGGTGCACGGACCCCTCGTCCCACTCGACCGGTGTTTCCGGCACGCTCGGCGGCATGAGCGAGACCGCGCAGGTCGCCCTGGCCGTCGTCTGCTTCTCCGTGGCGCTGCTCGCTCAGGTCACCGGCCTGGCGCTGCTGGTCGCAGACGCCCGACGGACCGGCTCCGCCCTGCGTCGCTGGCGCGACGGCGGAACGGCAGGACGCGATCGGGAGGCGCCCGTGCGGCTCGGTGAGCTCACCAGCCTGCTGGACTCCCTGCTGGGCAACCGGTTCGACCGTGCTGCCGCCATCGTGCTGCTGCTGGTCGGCGTCGTGGCGGGTGCGCTGGGCTGGTTCCTGGCGCTCTGACCGGATCGGCCGGCCGTGGGGCGGACGGCGGCGCCGGGGCGGGGAGCGGCTCCCCGTCCCGGCGCCGCCGGGGTGGAGGCGCCGCTCAGCGCCCGGTGGTCACCCCGAACCCGCTGACCCGGACCGCCGTCGCCGCGGTGGCGCTGGCCGGCCGGTAGGCCGCGATCCCGACCGCACCCGGCGCCTGCAGGGCCGCGGTGGTGTCGGCGCGCACCAGCTGCGGCGTCGTGGGCTCGGCGGTGCCGGCCGCCCACACCGTGGCGGCGACGTCGGTGCTGCCGGCGCCGGACACCCGGACCCGCACCTCCAGGCGCATCCCCGGTGCGTAGGTGAGGCCCGGGACGACGACCTCGCCGCCCGGCCAGCCCTCGACTCCTCCGGCCAGCCGCGACAGCGTCAGCGACACCCGCCCGTCGGCCATCACCTTGACCAGCACCCGGTACTCGTTGCCCGCGGACACCCGCCGGCCGGTGACGTACACGTACGTGCCCCCGCCGGTGGGCATCGAGCTCAGCGCGAACGACGTGCGGACGTCGACCCCGGTCTGGGCGACCTGGCCCAGGTACGCGCCGGTGTTGGTGCCCGCGGCCGGCAGCGCGAGCTCCCCCGTGCCGGGGCGCACCGACAGCCGGGCCGCGCCGGCCGAGGTCGTCCACGCGCCGCCGAGGTCCGCGGTGCCCCAGCCGCCGGTCGTCGTCCGGTCGAAGGCGTCGCGGGCGAGCGCGCCCACCGGCGGCGCGGTGACCGCCACCTGCTGCGCGCTGCTGCCGGTGGCACCGTCGTCGTCGGTGACCGTCAGGGTCACCGTGTACGTGCCCGCCGCCGCGTAGGTGTGCGGCGCGGTGGCACCGGTCGCCGTCCCGCCGTCGCCGAAGGACCAGGCGTACGAGGTGACGGAGCCGTCGGTGTCCACCGAGCCCCGGCCGTCCACCGCCACGGTGGTCCCGCTGGTGGCCACGGTGAAGGCGGCCGCCGGCGGTCGGTTGGCCGGGGGCGCGGTCACGGTGACCTGGCGCGAGGTCGTGCCGGTCCGTCCGCCGTCGTCGGTGACGGTCAGCGTGACGGTGTAGGTGCCGGCCGCCGCGTAGGTGTGCGTGGCGGTGGCGCCGGAGCCGGTGGGGGTGCCGTCGCCCCAGTTCCAGGCGTGCGCGGTGACCCGGCCGCCGGTGTCGGTCGAGCCGCTGCCGTCGACGGCCACGGTCAGGTCGCGCGGGGTCGCGGTGAACGACGCGGTCGGCGCGGTGTCGGTGGGCCGGCCGGTGGTGCCCAGGGTGAAGTGGTTCGCCACCTTGTCCGCGGACAGCACCGTCGGGTAGAGGGCCACCTCGTCGACCAGCCCGTTGGCGTACTCGGCGCCGGCCCACGTGCGGTCACCGCCCACCCGCCAGTAGCCGACGTTGTGCTGGCCGCGGGTCCCGTCGGCGCGGGAGGCGACGAGCCGGCCGTCGACGAAGAGCTGCATGCCGGTGCGGCCCAGGGAGGCCACGACGTGGTGCCAGCGGCCGTCGTTGTAGGCCGTGGGCGCGGTGAGCAGCTTGGTCTCCAGCGGCCACACGCCGAAGTTCAGCCGGCCGGCGGTGTCCATGTACACCAGCCGGTCGTGGTGGACGCTGCTGCCGGTCCGCAGGTTGCCGAAGCCGAGGAACCGGCCCCCGGCCGTGGTCGTGGTGCTGAACCAGAACTCGGCGCTGAAGGTCTGCGGCGCCGAGGTCGGCGTGGTGGTGGCCAGGTAGCCGGAGGTCGTGCCGTTGAGCCGCACGGCGCCGTCGGGGTCACCGGCGACCGCGCCGGGCCCGCGGGTCACCCCGGCGAAGGCCTGCAGGTCGTTGCCACCGGCCCGGTCGAAGCCGGTCGCGCCGGAGCCCTCGCCCAGCGGCCAGTAGGAGGTCGCCCCGTCGGCCCGCACCGCCGACGAGTACGCCCGGGCGGAGGTGCCGGCGGTCGGCACCTGCACCGACACCAGGGGCATCGAGACGGTGTTGCCGGCCGGGTCGGCCACGGTGACCCGGTAGCTGTGCGCTCCGGCGGTCAGGCCGGTGTCGGTCCAGCCGAGCACCGCCCGGTCCCACCACTGCGAGGGGCGGGTCAGGGTGGCGACCGGCGTCACCCCGCCGTCCCGGTACACGCGGTAGGTCAGGTGCTCGTTGTCCAGGTCGCTCGCGGCCCGCCAGGCCACGCGCACCGTGCCGGCACCGAGGACGGCGGCGGTCGGCGTGGACCCGGCGACGTCCGGACCCACCCGGTTCGGCGCGATCGACGGCAGCGCGTAGCGCACCAGGCCCTGCTGCGCGACCCCGTTGACCGTGGGGAACTCGCCGCCGTAGACGACGTAGCGGCCGTTGCCGCTGACGCTTTAGCCGGCCTGCGCCTGCCCGGTGGCGGTGCCGGCGGCCATGGTCGGGAACCAGGGCAGCACGGTCGGCGCCGGCTGCCGCTGCCAGGTCGGGTGGTGCAGGTTGCCGACGATGCCGGTGGACGCCGTGCTGAGCGCCGTCGCCCGCTTCCAGACCCGCTCGGTCTGCTCCGGGAAGCTGCCGATGTCGTCGCAGTCGTGCGCGTGGTTGGCCTGGTAGAGGGCGCCGCCCATCGGGTGGGTGGCGTAGGAGTCGCCCCAGCAGTCGTTGATCCACCGCACCCGGCCCCCGGTGACGTCGGCCGCGAAGGAGCCCTCGAGGTTGCCCGGGCCGAAGAAGTTGTAGCCGGTGCCGTAGACCGTCGTCCCGTCGGTGGACACGCTCCAGATCGCCGAGTTCACGCCCTGGTTGGTGATCTGCTGGTTGATCGCGAAGGGCCGGGTGACGCTGGTGAACGCGTCGATCGCCGCGACGCCGGTCGCCCGGACGCCGTTCATCGAGTCGAAGCGGCCGGAGACGACGAGCTGGGTGTTGCCGTTCGTGAGGACCATCGAGAGGACCTCGTTGGTCAGCGTCCGGTTGCCGTCGGTGTTGCCGGCGGTGCTGCCGTAGCCGGGCACCGGCGCCCAGTTGGTCAGCGAGCCGTCGACGGCGGTGACGACGGCCAGCCGGGTGCGGCTCACGGCACCGACGGCGGTGACGTTGCCGCCGAAGTAGACGAAGTCGTTGGTCGCGGCGATGGCGCGCACCTGTCCCTGGACGGCGGGCCGCCAGGTGGCGACCAGCTCACCGGCCGGGGTCAGGGCGGCGATGCGGCTGCGGGGCTGGCCGTTGACCTGGGTGAAGTCCCCGCCGACGTAGATGCGGGAGCCGTCGGGGGACGCCGCGATGCTCAGCGCCTGCCCGTTGAGCGACGGCGCGAACGACGGGATCAGGGCGCCGGTGCGGATGTCGTAGGCGAGGACGTTGGTGCGGGGCACCTCGTTGACGCCGGCCGGCGCGCCTGCGGGGCGTGCGGTGGTGAACCGGCCCGCGACGTAGACGACGTCGCCGACGACGACCTGCGACCAGGCGACGCCGTTGATCTGCACGGTGGGCAGCGGGTCGGCGGTGACCGTGACCGGGGTGGCCGGGTCGGCGGGGTCCAGCGGCGCGGAGTCCGCGAGCGCCCCGGTGGCGGGCAGGACCGCCAGCCCGGTGCCGAGCAGGAGCGTGCTGACGAGCCCCGCCAAGAGCCTTCTCGCGTGCATGGGTGTTCCCCCGTCGTTCCCCGTGAGCCGGCCTCTCCCGGGCCGGTCGGCGAACACTAAGCGTGACGATCGGCAGGATCACAGTGGTTCTCATCCCACTCGATCCGGTGGTGAGCAGGCCGTTCCCCGCATGGATTCGGCCCCCTTCGTGACTCTTTGTGAGGTTGCGCGGCTCACCGGGACACCCGACCGGGTGGCGGGCGGGGGCGGGTCCGGACGCGCGAGGGCCCCCGCCGGCCGCAGCGGACTGCGGCCGTCGGGGGCCCTCAGGGGGAGGTCGGCTCAGCCGGCCGGGCGCACCTCCAGCGCGGTCACCCGCACGGCGACCGGCGCGGTGGCCGTGCCCGAGGTGTACGCGGCCAGCCCGACCGAGCCGGGCGCCTGCAGCGCCGCGGTGGTGTCGGTGCGCACCAGCTGCGGCGTGGCCGGCTCGGCCGCGCCGTCGGCCCACACGGACGCCGCCACGTCGGTCGTGCCGGTGCCCGAGACGCGGACCCGCACGTGCAGCGTGGTCCCGGCGCGGTAGGTCAGCCCGGGGACGACGACCTCGCCGCCCGGCCAGGCCTCCGTGCCGCCGCTCAGCCGCGAGAGCACCAGCGACACCTGGCCGGCCGAGCCGACCTTGACCGCCACCCGGTACTCGTTGCCCGCCGACACCCGGCGGCCGGTGACGTACACGTACGTGCCGCCCCCGGTCGGGACCGAGCCCAGCGAGAACGACGTCCGGACGTCGGCCGAGGTCTGCGCGACCGAGCCGAGGTACGAGCCGGTGTTGTTGCCCGGCCCGGCCGTGAGCGTCGCCGTCCCGGGGGTGACCGACTGGCGGGTCGCCCCGGCGCTGGCCGTCCACGGGCCGCCGACGTCGGCGGTGCCGAGCCCGCCGGTGACCGTGCGCCCGAAGGCGTCGGCGGCGATCACCGCCGGGTCCACCGGGCCCGGCGGCGGGGTGCCGGCGGCGACGGTGACCGCGCGGCTCGTCGTCGCCGTGGCGCCGTCGTCGTCGGTCACGGTGAGCGTCACCGGGTAGGTGCCGGCCGCCGCGTAGGTGTGCGTCGCGGTGACCCCGGTCGCCGTCCCCCCGTCGCCGAAGGTCCAGGCGTACGAGCGCACCGTGCCGTCGGGGTCGGTGGAGCCCGACCCGTCCACGCTCACCGACAGCCCGCTGGTCGCGGCGGTGGCGGTGGCCGTCGGCGCCTGGTTCGGCGCCGGCGGCTGCCCGCCGCCGGCCCCGGGCGCGGTGGCCGCGAAGCCGGTGACCCGGACGGCGGTGGACGCGGTCGCGCTGGTCGGCCGGTAGGCGGCCAGCCCGACCGAGCCGGGGGCCTGCAGCGCCGCGGTGGTGTCGGTGCGCACCAGCTGCGGCGTGGCCGGCTCGGCGGTGCCGTCGGCCCACACGGTCGCGGCGACGTCGGTCGTGCCGGTGCCGGTGACCTGCACGCGGGCGTGCAGCGTGGTCCCGGCGCGGTAGGTCAGCCCGGGGACGACGACCTCGCCGCCCGGCCAGGCCTCCGTGCCGCCGGCCAGCCGGGACAGGGTCAGCGACACGCGCCCGTCGGCCATCACCTTGACCAGCACCCGGTACTCGTTGCCCGCGGACACCCGCCGGCCGGTGACGTACACGTACGTGCCCCCGCCGGTGGGCATCGAGCTCAGCGAGAACGACGTGCGGACGTCGACCCCGGTCTGGGCGACCTGGCCCAGGTACGCACCGGTGTTGTTGCCCGCTGCCGGCAGCGCGAGGGTCGCCGTCCCGGGCGCGACCGAGAGCCGGGTGGCGCCGGCCGTGGCCGTCCACGGGCCGCCGACGTCGGCGGTGCCCAGGCCGCCGGAGACCGTGCGGCCGAAGGCGTCCGAGGCGATCGCCGCGGGGGCGGTCGGCGGCGGCGCGGTGACCGTCACCTGCTGCGAGGTCCTCGCGGTGGCGCCGTCGTCGTCGGTCACCGTGACCGTCACCGGGTAGGTGCCGGCGGCGGCATACGTGTGCGATGCCGTCGTCCCCGTGCCGGTGCCCCCGTCGCCGAAGTCCCACGCCACCGCGGCGACCGTGCCGTCGGGGTCGGTCGACGCCGCGGCGTCGACGGCGACCCGCAGGCCGTCGGTGGTGGCGGTGAACCGGGCCGTCGGCGCCGCGTTGGGCGTCGGCGCGCCGGTGGCGGTGGCGTGGTGCGCCTGCACCTGCTCGGCGGTGAGCGTCGTCGAGTAGATCGCGACCTCGTCGAGCGAGCCGGCCAGCGACGCGCTCGCCGGTGCGCCGGGCCAGCCGGTCAACGAGCCACCGGCGAGGTGCCAGTACCCGGCCAGGTTCGCGTTGGCGGTGGTGAACGTCGGCTCGGTGGCCACCCGGGCGCCGTCGACGTGCAGCGCCGCGCCCGTGCCGGAGACGGTGGCGACCACGTGGTGCCACGCGCCGTCGTCCACGCGCCCGGGGCTGCGGACGGTCCGGTAGGTGGTCCCCCGCTTGGTGCCGAAGGTCAGCCGGCCCTCGGCGTCGACGTAGAGCGACCGGTCGACCGCGGTGGCCGCGCCCGCGGGGTTCGTGGCCGCCGCCGTGGGCGAGTCGCTGTACTGGGCGATCAACCCGCTCGAGGTGGTGCGCACCCAGGCCTCGACGCTGAACGCGTTGGCGGGGGTGGGCACGGTGGCGGCGCGGGTCGAGGCGATGCCCGTGGCCGTCCCGTTCGCGGTCACCGCGGTGTCGCCCCCGACGGCACCCGCGGTGCCCCGGGTGACCCCGGTACCCGTCGTCAGGTTCGTGGTGCCGGCGTGGTCGAGGGCCGTGGTACCGGAGGGCTCACCGAGCCGCCAGTACTGGTCGGGGGCGTCGGCCAGGACCCGGTTGGCGTAGGCGCTGGTGGCCGACGCGACCGTGACCGTGTTCGACGGCGAGCTGGTGACCGTGTTGCCGAACGGGTCGGTGACGACGACCCGGTAGGACGCCGTGGAGCCGGCCGGCCGCGGGTCGGTGAAGGTCAGCTCGGGCCGGTCCCACCACGAGGACGTGGCCGTGACGGTGTGGACGGGGGTCGTCCCGCCGTCCCGGAGGACCTGGTAGGTCAGCTCGGCGTTGTCCATGTCCCACGCGGCGGGCCAGGTGACGGTGACCTGCCCGGCCGTGGTCGAGGTGGCGTTGGGCCGCAGCGCCGCCGCCGTCGTCTCCGGCCCCCGGTCGTTGGGGGCCAGCGAGGAGACGGCGTAGCGGACCAGCCCCTCCTGGGCGACGCCGTTGACCCGCGGGAACTCGCCGCCGAAGACGACGTACTGGCTGTTGCCGCTGACCGACCAGCCGGCCTGCAGCTGACCGGTGACCTGGCCGGCCGACATGGTCGGGAACCACGGCAGCAGCGTCGGGGCGGGCTGGCCGCGCAGGTTGGTGTTGCGCAGCGACGGGTCCGTGGTGGTGCCGGTGGCGGTGGTCGTGACCGCGGTCGCGAACTTGTTCACCCGGGGGGTCTGTTCCGGGTAGCCGCCGATCGGCTCGCACGTGTGGGCGTGGGTCGCGATGTAGAGGACGCCGCCCACGGGGTAGCTCGAGTAGGAGTCACCGTGGCAGCCGTTGACCGCGATGACCGCGCCGCCGTCGGCCCGCGCGGCGAAGGAGCCCTCGAAGTTGCCCGGCCCGAAGTAGTCGTAGCCGGTGCCGTACACCGCGGTGCCGTCGGTGGAGAGGCTGTAGACCGCGGAGTTGACGCCCTGGTTGGTGATCAGCTGGTTGATCGCGAAGGGCCGGGTCGCGCCGGTCGCCGCGTCGAGGGCACCGACACCGGTGGCCTTGGCGCCGTTGAGGGTGTCGAACCGGCCGGCGGCCACCACCTGGCTGCCCCCGCCGGTGACGACCAGGGCCATCACCTCGCTGCTGGTGGCCGTGTTGCCGTCGCGGTTGCCGGCCGTCGAGCCGGGGCCGGGGACGGGCGCCCAGGGCAGCAGGCCACCGTCGGAGGCCCGGACCGCGGCCAGCTGGCTGCGGCTGACGCCGCCGAGGGCGGAGAAGTTGCCGCCGAGGTAGACGGTGTCGTTCGTGGCGGCCAGCGCGCGCACCTGCGAGCTGACGCTCGGCGCGAACGACGGGACGAGCGCCCCGGTCACGGTGTCGTACGCGGCCACGCGGTTGCGGACCTGACCGTTGGCGCGGGTGAAGTCGCCGCCGACGTAGAGCCGCCGGCCGTCCGGGGACGCCGCGAGGGTCAGCGCCTGGGCGTTGAGGTCGGGGGCGAAGGACGTGATGAGCGCGCCGGTGCGGATGTCGTAGGCGAGCAGGTTGTTGCGCACCGTCTCCTGGGTGCCGGCCGCGGCGCCCGCCGGGCGAGCGGTGCTGAACCGCCCGGCCGCGTAGACGGTGTTGCCGACGACGACCTGGGACCAGACGACCCCGTTCACCTGCACGGTGGGCAGCGCGTCGGCGGCGACGGTGGCCGGCTCACCCGGCGGAACGGGTCGGGTGTCGGCCGCCGCGGTGCCGGGGACGGCGAGGCCGAGGAGGGCGAGGCCTGCGGTCAGCAGGCCGGCGACGGCCGTGGACCCTGCCCTCCGCCGGCGAGTGCGCCGGTCGTGCGGCACGGGGACTGAGGACATGCGGGATCTCCGGGAGCTCGTGGGCGCGGACCGCCGTCTCCGTGGGCGTCGCGCACGTGCTCTCGATCCCCCGACCGGTGACTGGCAGACACAACCGACCACGCAGCGTTATGCCGGTCAAGGCGCCCGCACCCACACGGGCGCGGGTCCACCCGATCGGATGCACGGGTCGGACCGGACGGGTGCCGCCCACCGTGCGTCGCCGCTCGCCGCTCGCCGGTCGCCGGGTCGCCGTCCGCGGCCGGGTCGGGCGTCCTGCGCCGCCTGCCGACCGGCTAGATCTGCTGCCGGCGCTGCAGCACCAGGAAGGCGAGCCAGCCGAACGGCGCCGGCAGCCAGAACGTCGCCGCCCGGAAGGCGAGGACGGCGGTGAGCGCGGCGGTCACCGGCACACCCGTCGCGGTCAGGGCGCCGACGAGGGCGGCCTCGACCGCCCCGAGCCCGCCGGGGGTGGGCGCCGCCGACCCGATCGTGGACGCCGCCAGGTACACGACGACGAGCGTCGGGAAGGACAGCGACGCGGAGAAGGCGCGCAGCGAGGCGTCGAGCGCCAGCACGTAGCCGCCGTTGAGCAGCAGGATGCCGAGCACCGCCGTCCCGAGGCGGCGCGGCTGGGTCAGCGCGGTGAGCAGCTGGGGCAGCGTCTGGCGCAGCAGCGGCTCCACGCGGCGGTGCAGCAACCGCCGGGTCGGCGGCAGCATGGCCACCGCGACGAGCACGGCCGTCGCCACGAGCAGGACGACGAGCACCTCGCCGCTGGGCAGGAGCGTCGGGCGGGAGGCGGACACGCCGCTCACCCAGCTGCACACCAGCAGCACGACCACCGTCACGACGACGGTGACGACCTGGCTGACGGCGACGCTGGCCGCGGCCGTCGCCAGCGGGACGCCGGCGCGCTGGAGGTAGCGGATGCCGATCCCGACGTGCCCCACGGTCGGCGGGGTCACCAGCGTGACGAAGGCGGTCGCGACCTGCACCAACGTGGTGCGGGTCAGGGGCAGGTCGACGGGCACGAAGGCCTGCAGGGCCAGTGCCGCGCCGACGTAGGTCACCGCCGAGCCGAGCACCGCGACCGCGAGCCACTGCCAGCGGGCCGCGCCCAGCGTGCTGCCGAGGCTGACCTCGGAGAGCTGGGAGGCCAGGACGTACGCGGCGACGGTCGCCGCCACCATCGTGACGATCGTCCGCGGCCGCACGCGCTCCAGCCGCGGCGCCGTGGCCGGGACCGCCCCTGAGGGCCCGGCGAGGGTGGTGCGCAGGTCGCCGACGACCGCGGTCCGGCGCACCGCCTCGCGCAGGGGCGGGGGCAGCACCAGCGGCTGGGCCAGCGCCGCCAGCCGTGCCTCGGCCGGCGCGCCGGCCCCGTACCCGTCGCGGAAGGCGGCCACCGCCGCCTCGGCACCGGCGTGCGCGGCCGCGGTGACCAGGAGCGCCACGACGTCCAGTTCGCGCTGCAGCTCGCTGGCCGCCGGCTGCGCGGACCGCCACCGGGTGAAGCCCACCCGGCCGTCGGGCAGCAGGACGACGGACTGCGGGCTGAGCGCGCCGTGGGCCACGCCGGCCCGGTGCACCCGCCGGAGCGCGGTGAACGCGGCCCGGAGCACCTCGGGCGCCGTGCCGTCCGCGTCCGCGAGCGGGGTTCCGGCGAGCGGCCGCGCCACCGACAGCAGGGCCGGCCCCGCGGACAGCAGCGTCACCACCGTGGGCGCGGGGACGTCGGCCGCTCGGGCGATGCCGGCGCAGAGCGCCTCCCGCTCGAGCCGGCCGCGCAGGGTGAGGGCGGGCCGGCCGACGACCGACGACCGCAGCCGCACCAGCGACACCCCGCGGCGGGCCAGCGAGACGCCGCGGCGGTCGGGGTCGACGACGGTCACCTCGAGGACACCGGCGGGCGAGGTGGCGACGTAGCGCAGGCTCTCCGCCGGGTGCGACAGCGGGCACAGCTCGTCCACCGGGAGTCCGGCCGCGGCGAGGACCGCGCGGACCCGTTCCTCGTCCGGGCGGGCGGGCACCACGCCGACCAGCACCCGGACGAGCAGGCCCGCCGCGGTCCCGGCGAGGAGGGCGACCGCTCCGCTGAGCAGGGTGAGGCTGCCCAGTGCGAGCGCGCACAGCAGTGCCGCGCCGAGCACCACCCGGGCGGGCGTCGTCCACCGCGGGCGCCGCTGCAGGTCGGCTCCGACGAGCAGGCCGACGGCGGCGGCGATCGGCGTGACCGCCGCGTCCTCGGCCGTCCCCAGCAGGTCCTGCCGGCCCAGCAGCCACTCCGCGGCCTCGCCCGCGCCCAGCGCCAGGGCACAGGCGAGGGCCGCGGACGTGACCGCGAACCGGCGCCGCCGCAGCGCGTCGAGTAGGACGGCACCCAGGACGGCGAGCACGGCCAGCGAGGCGACGCCGTTGGCGATGGAGAGCACGGTGCCGGGCAGTCCGCCGAGGGCCGTGTCGGCGAGGTCGGCGTCCGCGGCCGGCACCCGGGGCGCCTGGACGGCGAGCAGGACCAGGAGCAGCAGCGCGCCGGCCGCGAGCCCCAGCGCGACGCCGTCGGCGGGACGGCGGACCCGGGTCCGCGGCCAGAACGACGTCCGCCGGTCCGCGCCCCCCTCCGTCACCCGGCCAGTATTCGCAGGTCCCGGCAGGGCCGCCGCGCCGGGTCGCGCCCCTGGTGGACGAGGCGTCAGCGGTGCGGGGCGGCCCGCTCGGCCGGGGCCCCCACCGCGCTGGCCGCTCCCCGCGCTGACGTGGTCGCTCCGGGCAGCCGCAGGCTGACCAGCAGCGCGAGCAGCGGCAGGGGGAGGAGGGCGGCCACCGACCACCCCAGGCCGTGCGCGTCGGCCAGCACCCCGAAGAGGGGGGTGACGGCACCGCCGGCCGACACGGCCAGGCCGAGGGTGACGCCGGAGGCCGTGCCGACCCGGTTGGGGAGCAGCTCCTGCCCGAGGGTGGTCTGCACGGAGAAGGGCAGGTACAGCCCCACGCCGAGCAGGACGGCGGCGAGGAGGGCCGCGGGCCAGGACGGCGCGGCGACGAGCAGGACGAGACCGGGCACGGCGACCGCGTAGCCCAGCCGGATGGCCGGCACCCGGCCCCACCGGTCGGCGAGCCAGCCGCCGGCGAGGGTGCCGACCGCCCCGACGGCGAGGAACGTCGCCAGCGCCGCGGAGCCGGCCGAGGCGGGGACGCCGAAGCGGTCGATGACGTACAGCGCGACCAGCGACGAGACCCCGAAGTAGAGGACCGAGCGGATCACCACCAGCCCGGTCAGCCAGCCGAACGACCGCCAGTCGTCCTCCCGCTGCGGCGCCCCGCGGGTCGCGGCGGCGGGGCGTGGGCGGGCGCGGGCCCGGCGGCCGAGAGCCAGGAGGACGGCGGCCGTGACCAGGGCCGGCAGCGCCAGCAGCGGCGTCCCCGCCACGCCGTACGCCAGCAGCACCGGCGTCACCACGACCGGGCCCAGGGCGAGGCCGGCGTTGCCACCGACGGCGAACCAGCTCATGCCCTGCGCCGAGGCGCCGGCAGCCGCACGGGCCGCCCGGGCCGCCGCCGGGTGGTAGGCGGCCACGCCGAGGCCGGAGAGGGCCACCGCCGCCCAGGTCCACCAGTAGGAGTCGCCGAGGCCGGCCAGTCCGATGCCGACCCCGGCGACCAGCAGGCCCAGCGGGGTCAGCCACGGCAGGGGCCGCCGGTCGGCCAGGACGCCGAAGGCCGGCTGCACCACCGACGAGAGCACCGTGGCGGCGAGCGTGATGCCGGTGGCCGCGGCGTAGGAGTACCCCCGCTCCAGCACCAGGAACGGCAGCAGCGCGGGCACCGCCCCCTGGTACAGGTCGTCCACGACGTGGCTGAGGGTCAGCAGGGCCAGCCCGCGGCGGTCGACCACGCGCCCGTCCGAGGCCGGCCGGCCGCCCCGGCGATCGCTCCGCACCAGGCGACCGTGGCCGCGCCGGCGCCGGTCGTCAACCGGCAGAGGTCAGTGCGCGCCGGCGGGTGCGGGCTCCTCCGGCGCGTCGGTCAGCTGCCAGGGCCGGACGACGGTCACGAGCACTCCGATCGCGAGCACCAGCGCGGCGAGGATGACCGTGCCCATCGCCGCGGCGTCGTTGCCCAGCAGGCCGACGACCGGCGACACCGCGGCGCCCACACCGAACTGCACCGCGCCCAGCAGCGCCGCCGCCGAGCCGGCCGACTCCCCGTGCCGGGACAGCGCCAGCGCCGGGGCGTTCGGCAGCGCCAGGCCGGTGGCGAAGAGCATGGCCCACAGCGGGACGACGACGCCGAGCAGCCCGCCGGTGCCGGTGACGGCCAGGACGAGCAGCGCCGCGCCGGAGAGCGCCCCGGCGACCGTGCCGGCGACCAGCACCTGGGCCGGGGACCAGCGCCGCAGCACCACCGGGTTGAGCTGGGTGGCCGCGATCAGCCAGACGGCGCCGGCGCCGAAGAGCAGCCCGAACTGCTGCTCGTCGAGGCCGTACTGCCGCTGGAAGACGAACGACGAACCCGAGACGTAGCTGAACAG
This sequence comes from Geodermatophilus sp. SYSU D00779, assembly GCF_054050595.1. Lineage (NCBI taxonomy): Bacteria > Bacillati > Actinomycetota > Actinomycetes > Geodermatophilales > Geodermatophilaceae > Geodermatophilus > Geodermatophilus sp. SYSU D00779. Next base: position 63,462 of record NZ_JBJGZQ010000011.1, on the reverse strand, counting down.
CCCGGCCATCGTCAGCCCGGCGACCAGCACCAGGCCGACGAGCGTCCGGTCGCGCAGCAGCCCCCGGTAGGTGTGCAGCGTGCCCGCGACACCACGGCCGCTGCGGCGGGACGGCGGCAGCGTCTCGCGCAGGCCGAACCACCCGACGGCGAGCAGCAGCAGCCCGTAGACCGCGAGGACGGCGAAGATGCCGCGCCAGCTGGTGACCCGCAGCAGCTCCCCGCCCAGCGTGGGGGCCAGCACCGGCGCGGCACCGAGCACGAGGAACAGCCGGGACAGCATCGTGGCCGCCGCCCGTCCGGTGAACAGGTCGCGCACCACCGCCATCGCGACCACCGCGCCGGCCGCCGTCCCGACCCCCTGCAGCAGGCGGAGCACGCCGAGCACCTCGATGGTCGGGGCGACCAGCACCAGCAGCGACGCCACCACGTACAGCGCCGTGCCGGCCAGCAGGGGCCCGCGACGGCCGAACGTGTCGGAGAGCGGGCCGAGCACCAGCTGGCCGATCGCCAGGCCGACGAGCGTGCCGGTGAGGGTCAGCTGGACCATCGCCGACGTCGTCCCCAGCTCGGCGGTGATGGTGGGCAGCGCCGGCAGGTACATGTCGATCGTCAGCGGCCCGATGGCGACGAACGCGCCGAGGAGGAGGGCGAGCAGCGCCCGGTTGGGCGGCGCGGCCTCGGGGGTCGGTGCGAGCGTCGCGGTCGCGGCGCGGTCCTGCAGGTCGGTCACGGTCGTCCATTCGTCCAGGCGGTCTGACAGCGGCCCACGCTGGCCGGATGTCAGGGGCCAAGGCGGCGTCGGTGCCGTCCATTCCTGGCTGTGGCGGACGCCGCTCAGACCCCCAGCGGCTCCCGGGCGGCGGCGACCGCCCGGCGGGCGTCCTCGGCCACCAGGTCGGCGTTGACCTGCGCGCCTGCGGACGCCCCCGCGGCCGCGGCCGAGCCGACCTGCGCGGACAGGTCGGTGACGTTGCCGGCGAGCCACACGCCGGGGACGGCGCTGCGCCCGGCGGCGTCGGCGACCAGGTGCTCCCCCATCCCCGACGGGTGCGGCACCGGGGTCAGGCCGAGACCGGCGAGGAAGTCGGCGCGGGCGACCATCCGCGACTGGACGGCGACCGCCGCCCGCTCGACCACCGTGCCGTCGGCCAGCCGCACGCCGACGATCCGGTCGTCGGCGACCTCCAGCCCGGCCACCTCGCCGGTCACCACCCGGACGCCCAGGGCGGCCAGCTGCTCGGCCTGCTCGCCGGAGGGCGCCGGCTGGGTGTGCGCGAACAGGGTGACGTCGGCGCTGAGCTGCCGGAACAGCAGCACCTGGTGCACGGCCATGGGGCCGCAGGCCAGCACGCCGACGGCCTGGTCGCGGACCTCCCACCCGTGGCAGTACGGGCAGTGCAGCACGTCGCGGCCCCAGCGCTCGCGCAGGCCGGGGACGTCGGGCAGCTCGTCGACCAGCCCGGTGGTGACCAGCAGCCGGCGCGCCCGCACCGTCCGCCCGTCGGTCAGCCCGACGACGAAGCCGTTCCCGTCCCGGTCCGCGCGGACGACCTCGCCGTCGACGACGGAGCCGCCGTAGGAGCGGACCTCGGCCCGCCCGCGCGCGAGCAGCTCGCCGGGCGGCATGCCCTCGCGGGCCAGCAGGCCGTGGACGCCGGCCGCCGGCGCGTTGCGGGGCGCGCCCGCGTCGACCACCACGACCGACCGCCGTGAGCGGGCCAGCACCAACGCCCCGTTCAGCCCCGCGGCGCCCCCGCCGACCACCACGACGTCGTACTCGTTCCTCAGCTCGTCGGTCACCGTGACCACCTCCGCGGCGACAGTGCGACGGACGGCGCCGATGCGGCAAGGATCGTTGCCGTACCGGCAAAGCCACGGGGCGCTCCCGGGATGCAGGGGCCTGGCCGACGTCTGCTCGGCGCCCGCCGCCGGGCACGGGACGACCTACGTCGTCTGCGACCAGGACCGGGCCGTCCCGCCGGTCGCGCAGGAGGCCATGGCGTCCGGCGCCGACCGGGTCGAGCGGCTGCCCTCCTCCCACTGGCCGGTGCTGTCGGTGCCCGGGCGGCTCGCGGAGGTCCTGGAACGGGCGGCCGCGGAGTCCTGAGCCGGCCGGCGGACGCCGCGGGACGGCGGCTCAGGTGCCGCAGAAGGTGCGGTAGGGGCCGGTGCCGCCCGGGGCCGGGGCCGCGTAGCGCTCGAGGCCCGGCCGCTCCTCGTAGGGGGCGGCCAGCACCTCGAGCAGCTGCTGCAGCGAGGCCAGGTCACCGGCGGTCGCCGCCTGCAGCGCCTCCTCGACGAGGTGGTTGCGGGGGGTGTAGACGGGGTTGACCCGGTCCATCGCCTCGGCGTCCGGACCGACGGCGCGCCACCGCTCGAGCCAGGCGTCGAACCGCGCGAGGTCCAGGACGACGAGGCGCGCGGGCTCGGCGTCGCCGCGGGCCGCGGTGCCGAGCGCGCGGAGGAAGGACGTCAGGTCGACGCGGCTCTCCTGCATGAGCGCGAGCAGGTCCTCGGCGAGCGACGTGGCGACCGCGTCGTCCAGCCCCTCCGGGAGGCCGAGCTTGGCGCGCATGCCGGCCGACCAGGCGGCGTTGTACTGCGGGCGGAACCGCTCGAGCGCCGCGACCGCGAGGGCGACCGCCTGCTCCTGGTCGTCGGAGAGCAGCGGCAGGAGCGCCTCGGCGAACCGGGCGAGGTTCCACTCGGCCACGATCGGCTGGTTGCCGTAGGCGTAGCGCCCGCCGGTGTCGATCGAGCTGAAGACGGTGGCCGGGTCGAAGGCGTCCAGGAAGGCGCAGGGCCCGTAGTCGATGGTCTCGCCGGAGATCGTCGTGTTGTCGGTGTTCATGACGCCGTGCACGAAGCCGACCAGCATCCACCGCGCCACCAGCGACGCCTGGGCGGCGACCACGGCCTCGAACAGGGCGAGGTACGGGTTCTCGGCGTCCGCCGAGGCGGGGTGGTGCCGGCCGATCGCGTGGTCGGCCAGGCGGCGCAGCAGCTCGACGTCCCCGGTGGCGCGGGCGTACTGGAAGCTGCCCACCCGCAGGTGGCTGCTCGCCACCCGCGCCAGGACGGCGCCCGGCAGCAGGGTCTCGCGGCGGATCTTGCGCCCGGTCGCCACCACGGCGAGCGAGCGCGTGGTCGGGATGCCGAGCGCGTGCATCGCCTCGCTGATGACGTACTCGCGCAGCATGGGGCCGACGGCGGCCAGCCCGTCCCCGCCGCGCGAGAACGGCGTGCGGCCCGAGCCCTTGAGGTGCAGGTCGCGCAGCCGGCCCTCGGCGTCGGTGAGCTCCCCGAGCAGCAGCGCCCGCCCGTCGCCGAGGCGCGGGACGAACCCGCCGAACTGGTGCCCGGCGTAGGCCTGCGCCACCGGCTTGGCGCCGTCGGGGACGGCGTTGCCGACGAGCAGGCGCACGCCCTCGGGGCTGCGCAACGTGTCGGGGTCGAGGCCGAGCTCGGTGGCCAGCGCCTCGTTCAGCACGAGCAGCTGCGGGGCCGGCACCTCGTCGGCCTGCCACGGGACCGCCAGCTCCGGCAGCTCGCGGGCGAAGCGGTCGTCGAAGGAGGCGGTCGGTGCGGGGGCGACGCTCACACGGGGGTGAGCGCGATCCCGGCCGCTGCTGTTCCCGCATCGACACACCGCGACGGAGGTCCGTCGCATCCTGCCGTGGGCAGCGGCCCCTGCTCGGGGTCTCCTCGGGGCCGGGTCGCCCGGCCGGCGGGTGTGGACAGGGCGCTGCGCCCGAGGTCACGATGACGCGGCCCAGACCAGGGCGACGAGGTGCGTCGGCGGGCCCGCTCGGACGCGCGGGGCCGCTCGGTCGCCGCACCGCTCGACGCGCCGGAGCACGACCGGACCCGAGCCTTGCTCGAGGCAGTACTGGAGGAACGCTGACCCCCGGGCCTGCCCTGCCGGGACTCCTGGTCTCCCCCACCGAGCCGGCGCGGATCCGCGACCTCGGTGCGACGTCGTCGCTGCCCGAGCGGTACGGGGCGGACGTGCTCTTCGACGTCCGGCCGCTGGGACGGGTCGGGGTCCAGCGCAAGACGGTCCCCGACCTGTTCGCCTCGATCCGCGACGGCCGGCTGACCCGTTCGGTGTCCGCCATGAGCGCCCTCGACGTCGCCGTCCTCGTCATCGAGGGCGAGGTGCGGTGGAACGCCGAGGGGTTCGCCGAGCCGACGGGCCCCACCGGCCGTCCGGTCACCTCGTGGCACCGGGACGCCTACCGGAGCCTGCTCTGGTCGGTCCGCGCACGCGGCATCTGGGTGGAGGCGGTGCCGGACGTCGACGGCACCGTGGCCGCGGTCCTGTCACTGCACCGCTGGGCCGGCAAGGCCACCCACGACACGCTGGACAGGCGGCCGGGACGGCGCGGTGCGGACACCGCCGCCCTGCACGTCCTGCAGGGCCTCGCCGGCATCGGCCCCCGGCTCGCCGGCAGGATCGTCGAGCACTTCCAGGGGCTGCCCATCGCCTGGACCGTCACCGAGCGGGAGCTCGCCGCGGTGCCGGGGATCGGCCCGGTCCGTGCGAAGCGGCTGTCGGAGTCCCTCGCGGGTCAGCACTGCGACCGGGACGAGGGCGGCCGCGTGGAGCGGTGACCTCGGCTGCTGCAGCCGGCGCGTGCCGCACGGGGCGGACCACCAGCGGCCCCGGCCCCCCAGCCGCACCGCCTATACTGCTGCCCACCGTCCCCACGAGGCGACGCCGGGGACTGCCCCGTCGAGCAGCGCGGCGTCCGCGGTCCCTCGCCCGACGTCCGGCTCGACCCGCGGGCCTGATGGGGGAGGCGACGTGCCGCACTCCACCACCTCGCTGATGCGCACCACCACCTGGCTGATGCTGGCGCTCGGCGCGGTCTACGGGGTCACCCTCGTGCCCGGGGTGCGCTCGGCACCGGGCTACCGGGCGGCGCTCGACTGGTGGCTCAACATGACCGTCGACGCCCTCGTGGTCCTCGTGCTGGCCCTGCGTGTCGCGGCCGACCGCCGGGACCGGGCGGCCTGGCTGTCCATGGTCGCCGGGCTCGTGGCGGCCTTCGCCGGCAGCACCACCTACTTCGCGTACTACCAGCACCTCGACCCGATCCCGAGCCCGTCGTGGGCCGACGCGGGGTGGTTGCTCTTCTACGCGCTGCTCGCCGTCGGGCTGGTCCTGAGGTTGCGCACCCGGGCCCGCAGCATGCCCGTGAGCCTCTCGCTGGACGGGCTGATCGCCGGTCTGACGGCCGCGGCGCTGGCGGAGAACTACGTCGACGGGGCGGACGTGCCCCTCGAGCGGGACGGCGTCACGACGCTGACCGCCGCCTACCCGTTCGCCGACCTGCTGCTCCTGGCCCTGGCGGTCGCCGCGCTCGCCATGCTCGGGAGGGGCGCCGGCTGGTCCTGGTGGCTGTTGTGCGCCTCCTTCGTGACGTTCTTCGTCACCGACGCGATCTACGCGGACCTGGTCGAGAGGGGGGCCTACGTCGGTGGGGAGCCGGTCGACGCGGGATGGCTCGTGGCCCGGCTGCTGCTGGCCGGGGCGGCGCTGGCCTCGCTGCGCCGGACGGAGTCGCGCCCGGTCGACCTGGAGGGGGTCACCCTCCTCGTTCTGCCCGGCGTCTGCGGCCTCGCCGTGCTCGGGCTGCTGTTCCACGGCAGCCTCTCCGGGATCAGCCCGGTCGCCGCGGTCCTCGGGCTGGCCGCCGGCGTGCTCATGGTCGGGCGGACGGCCCTCACCTTCCGCGAGCTTCGGGTGCTCACCGAGGCACGCCAGCGCGCGCTGAGCGAACGCCTCGTCGAGGCCCAGGACGACGAACGGGCCCGCATCGCCGCCGACGTCCACGACGACTCCGTCCAGGCGCTGGCGGCCGTGGACCTGCGCCTGGGTGCCCTCAGGAACCGGTTGCGCGACCGTGCACCCGAGGAGGCCGCCGCGGTCCGGACCGTGATGGACGCCGTCCACGACGCCGGCCTGCGGCTGCGCCACCTGCTCTTCGAACTCGAGACCCCGGTCCTCGACGCGTCACTGACCGACGGGCTGCGCGACGCGGCAGCCCAGGTGTTCGAGGACGGCGACGTGGCGTGGTCGGTCGAGGAGCGGGGGCAGGCCCCCCTCCCGCAGCAGGTGCGGGTGTCCGCCTACCGGATCGCCCGCGAGGCGATGGTCAACGCCCGCAAGCACGCCCGGGCCCGCCAGGTCACCGTCACCGTCGACGCGACCGGGCGCGGTGTGCAGGTGCAGGTCGTGGACGACGGCAGGGGGGTCGACCACACGGCCTCGGCGCGGTCGGGCCGCCGTCACTCCGGCGTGGTGGCGATGCGCGACCGGGCGCTGGCGTCGGGCGGCTGGTGGCGGTCGCAGCCCGGTCCGGGCGGGACCGGCACCGCCGTGTCGTTCCACCTCCCCGTCCCCGCCACCGGCGTCCCCTCAGCCGGGCAGCAGCCGGCGGAGCAGGTCGGCCGCGCCGGGCACGCCCACGACGAGATGGCCCCGCATGCACGTGCGCAGCAGGACGGGGAGGTCGCCGGTGACGGTCCCCTTGAGCAGGTAGGCGGATCCGCCGGCAGCCAGCACCCGCGTCCACGTCGCCGGGTCCGCCTGCGCTGACAACCCGGCGACGACCGGCCGGTGCGGCAGCGCGACCAGCCGCCGGACCAGCTCGGGCCCGCCTCCCGGCATCCGCACGTCGACCAGCACGAGCGCCGCCCGGAGGTCCCGAGCGATCGTCACCGCCTCGTCGCCGTCGGCCGCCTCCCCGACGACGCGGAAGTCCGGCTCCTGGCCCAGCAGCGCGGCCACGGCGGACCCGACGCGGGCGTCGTCGTCGGCGACGACGACGGTGATCTCGCCGCGGACCGGGGGCGCCACAGGAGCACGCTGGCCCACGCCGCGGTCGTTGTCGTGAGGCGAGCGCACCACTCGTCTGGTGCGGGCGTACCAGGCACCACCCCGCGCAGCGCGTGCCAGACTCGGGACGTGACGGGGTCGGGCACGCCGGGCGGCCCCACGACCGGCACGGTGCGGGTCCTGGTCGTGGACGACCACCAGATGTTCGCCACCAGCCTGGCGCAGGCGCTGCAGTCCGAGCCCGACCTGCGCGTCGTCGGGCAGGGCACCTCGATCAGCGAGGCACGGCGCCTGGTGGCGTCGACCACCCCGGACGTCGTCCTCCTGGACCACCGGCTGCCCGACGGCGACGGCGTGGGCGCGATCGCCGAACTGCACCGCATCCGGCCCCCCGCGAAGATCGTGGTGCTGACCGCCACGACCTCCGACCGCCTGCTCATCGCCGCCATGGAGGCCGGCGCTGCCGGGTTCATCGCCAAGACCCAGCGGCTGGACGACGTGGTCGACGGCGTGCGGGCCGCCGCGCAGGGCGAGTCCGTGGTCAGCGCCAAGCTGCTCACCCGGCTGCTGCCCCGCCTGCGCCGACGGGGCGGTGGCAGCGGGACCGAGCTGACCGGGCGGGAGCGCGAGATCCTCGACCTCCTGGCGAGGGGTCTGTCCAACGCCGACATCGCCCAGGAGCTGACCATCAGCGTGCACACCGTCCGGAACCACGTGGCGAACCTCTCGGCCAAGCTCGGTGCGCACTCGAAGCTCGAGGCCCTCTCGATCGCCGTCCGCGAGGGCCTGGTCGACAGCACCTGACCCACCACCGGCGCCCTGCCCGCAGCCCCGAGCGGCGGACCGGGGCGTCTGGTGCACGCGCACCAGGCGGTCGGCACGGCTGCACCTGGTCCGCGCGCCACCTCCGCGCGCACGCTGGGGTCCGGTCGGTGCGCAGTGGCGCGCCGGGTCGTCCCCCGCACAGGAGCAGCTCCGTGGCCGGGTCCGGCTCGGACCGGATGGGCCGTTCCCGGCCGACGCGGCGACCGCGGCTCCCCGCACCGCGGAGATCGACCACGGAGGACGGAGGGGCAACGAGGGTGGAACCGAGCGAGCGGGTCACGTGGGAGGACTGCCCGAGCTGCCGTCGGGCGGCGGCGGTGGGCTGGGTGGACGGTCAGCCCGTCGAGTTCGACTGCCCGCGCGGCTGCCACCTCGGCGCGGAGCAGGTCCGGATCTTCGCCGCCGTCGGGAGCGGTCGATCGCCGGTCGAGCCCGGGCGCCCCTGAGGACGGGACACCTCCCGGCAGGCGACCGGTCGGGTCAGACGGAGCAGACCGGCGCGCCCAGGCGGATCTCCCCGTCGGCGAGGACGTCGGCACGCAGGCCGCCGCGGTGGATGAGCGGCCGCAGGACCCCCGGTCCGCTGAGCCGGTCGAGGTGCACGCAGGGTTCGCACAGCCGGCGCCCCTCGCACAGCACGTCCCCGATGCGGAACCGCCGCCCGACCAGCGCGTTGACGTCGATGCCGCGGGTGAGGACGTTGCGCCGGGTGCCGGCGAAGTCCAGGGCCTGCCCGGCCGCCGCCATCTCGTCGAGGACCTCGGCGGCGATGAGGGTCAGGTCGTAGCCGGGCCGGCGTCCGGCCCGAGGGGTGAACGTGCCGGCTCCCGCGGCGTAGCGGTCCCCGTCGAGCCCGCGACCGGCGCGGGCCTGCGCGACCTCGAGCAGCTGCATCGGCGCCTCCGCGGCGGGTGCCACGGCGAGACCCTCGACGGTGCCGCGCAGGTCCGCCCCGGCCGGCTGCCGGTGCAGCACCGGGTCGAGGGAGGCGACGGCGTGCGCCTCGCGGATGCGCAGGTCCGCGGTGGCTCGGCCCAGCAGCGCGGGCGCCTGCGGGCTGAGGACGACGCCCGGCGGCGTGCCGAACGCCAGCACGGCCACCTCCGTGCCGGCCGGGTGCTCCACGACGGCGATCCACCACCCCGCCCACTGGAAGCGGACGGGGTCGGCGATGGGCACCAGCCCCGACCCGCGCTCGGCCAGCCAGGTCCGCCAGGCGCCCAGTGCGTGTGCCAGGTCCTCGTCGGGCAGCGGCAGCTCGGCCACCGGCACCTCGGTGACCGACGCCAGGCACGCGGCGAACCCCCGGACGAGCGCACGTGCGGCGGGTCCGGGCGGCAGTTCGACGTCGATCACGGGTCCTCCAGGAGGTCGGCCCGGTGCCGCCACGGCACCGGGGGCGTTCAGCACTACAGCACTCAGGCCCCGCCGACGCCGCGGACGGCCAGGGAGACGGCGAGGGCTGTCATGACGACGGCGATGACGCCGTCGAGGACCCGCCAGGCCGCCGGGCGGGCGAACACCGGCCGGAGCAGTCGTGCGCCGTAGCCGAGGCCGGTGAACCAGAGCACGCTGCCGAGACCCGCCCCGGCGGCGAACTGCCACCGGTGCTCGCCGTAGGTCGACGCCATCGAGCCGAGCAGGACCACCGTGTCCAGGTAGACGTGCGGGTTGAGCCAGGTCAGCGCCAGGCAGGTGCCGACGGTCACCGCGAGCCCGGTGCGTGCACCGGTGGCGTCCGGCAGCAGCGCGCCGGGACGCAGCGCCCGCCGCGCGGCCAGCACGCCGTAGCAGAGCAGGAACGCCGCCCCGGCGAAGCAGACCACCGGGATCAGCCACGGCACCTGCGACAGGGCCGCGCCGGCGCCCAGCACCCCGGCGAAGATCAGCGCGAGGTCGGAGAGGGCGCACACCGCCACCACCGCGGCCACGTGCTCGAGGCGGAGTCCCTGCCGCAGGACGAAGGCGTTCTGGGCACCGATGGCGACGATCAGGCCCAGGCCGAGCGCGAGCCCGGACGCGACGGCGAGCAGCGCCGGAGTGGTGAGCACGCCGTCGACGTTAGGAACCCGTGATCGGACGGTCCAGCTCAAGATTTTCATGCATCATTAGCCTTGCTGTCCATGGACCTCGACCTGAGCCAGTTGCGGGCGCTGGACGCCACCGTCCGCGGGGGCACGCTGGAGGCCGCCGCCCGGGCGCTGCACGTGACCCCGTCGGCGATCAGCCAGCGGCTGCGCGCCCTGGAGGTCGCGACCGGCCGGATCCTGCTGGTGCGGACCAAGCCGGTGCAGGTCACCGAGTCCGGGCAGGCCGTGCTGCGCCTGGCCCGGCAGGTCGACCTGCTCACCGCCGACGTCGCCCGCGAGCTCGGCGGCGATCCCTCGCCCGCGCCCGCGCCCGTGCCCACGCTGCCGATCGCGGTCAACGCCGACTCGATGGCCACCTGGGTGCTGCCCGCCCTGACACCGCTGGCCGGTGACGTCTGCTTCGACCTGCACCGCGAGGACCAAGAGCACACCAGCGCCCTGCTGCGCGCCGGCACGGTCATGGCGGCGGTGACCGCGGACGCCGAGCCGGTGCCCGGCTGCACCTCCACCCGCCTGGGCGGCATGCGCTACCGGCCGATGGCCACCCCCGGCTTCGCCCGGCGCTGGTTCCCCGGCGGCCCCACCCCCGAGGCGCTCGCCCGCGCCCCGGTGGTCGTCTTCGACCGCAAGGACGACCTGCAGCACCGCTACCTGCACGCGCAAGCCGGTCCCGACGTCGCCCCACCGGTGCACTACGTGCCCGCGGCGGCGGACTACGTCGCCGCCATCACCCTCGGCCTGGGCTGGGGCATGGTGCCCGACCTCCAGGCGCGAGGGGTGACAGCGGAGCTGGTCACCCTCGACCCGACCGACGCGGTGGACGTCGTCCTGTACTGGCAGCAGTGGCGGCTGCGCTCCCCCACGCTCGACCGCGTCCGCGAGGCCGTGCTCGCAGCCGCCGGCCGCCACCTGGACCAGCCTGGCGAGCCCAGGCGCTGATCGACCCCGTGACGGCCGCCGTCGACCCCTCACGCGCAGGTCAGGGGAGGACGACGGACGAGTCGGCTCGTACGCCGGGGCCCGTCGAAGGGTGATCGGCAAGCATCGAACCGATGTGGATCACGCGGCTGTCCTGCTGGTGTGCCGTTGGGACGTGATGGCGGTGGTCGGCTGCCTGCGGCCGGTTGCGAACTCTGCGCGGACTGTCCAGCCGCCGATGCGAGGCCGACCCTGCGCCGACACCGGCCCCTGCCCGGTTCCCGGGGTCCCAGGGCACGCACGGCGGCGCAGCCCCGGGCATCCTGAGCGCGGGAGGTTCCATGTCCGTACCCGACCTGCTGGTCTGCGACCGCTTTCCGCGCTCCTCCCGTTACTCCGCCGCATGGATCCTGGCCGCGGCTGGCGGCGGGGCCAACCCGTTGTGGCTGACCGAGTGGCTCAGCCAGGCCCTGCCGCTGCAGCCGGGCATGCGCGTGCTGGACCTCGGCGCCGGACGGGCGGCGTCATCGGTCTTCCTGCGCCGCGAGTTCGGCGTGCAGGTGTGGGCCACCGACCTGTGGACCAGCGCCACGGAGAACTCGCGGCGCATCCAGGACGCCGGGGTGGCCGACGGCGTGTACCCGCTGCACGTCGACGCCCGGTCACTGCCGTTCGCGGCCGACTTCTTCGACGCCATCGTCAGCGTCGACGCCTACCCCTACTTCGGCACTGACGACCTGTACCTGAACTACCTCGCACACTTCGTGAAACCGGACGGCCCCATCGCCATCGTCGGCGCCGGGCTGAGCCAGGAGCTCGACGATGCGATCCCCGAGCACCTGCGCGGTTTCTGGACCCAGGATCTGTGGTGCCTGCACTCCGCGCCGTGGTGGCGGCGGCACTGGGAGCGCACCGGGATCGTGGCCGTCGAGCACGCCGACACCCTCGCCGACGGGTGGCGGCTCTGGCTCGACTGGCAGCGGGCGGTCGCCCCCGACAACCAGACCGAGATCGAGACGCTCGAGGCCGACCGCGGCCGCTACCTCGGCTACATCCGTGTGACAGCCCGTCGCCGAGGCGAGGCCGAGCTGGAAGACTACTGCTGGCCCGACACCCTGCGCTCGTCGCGCGACGAGTACACGCGCACACCGCTGCTCCGTGGGGAGAGCCCGTCCCCCGATGTACCGCGGGTTTCCGGAGCGAGCGTCTGACGACGCACGGTGCATGACGGCCGGTTCGCAAGGAAGGGGTCCGCATGTCCGGCGATCAGCAGGTCAAGCTCGTAGCCCTTCTCGGTGTGGCTGCCACGGCCGTCGGCATCGGCGGGCCGCTGGTGCCTGACGCGTCCGCAGCCGCCACCGACTCGTCCTCGCCGTCCTTCCAGTACGAGATCAAGGAGGTCACCGCCGCGGATCTCCCCCACACCTACCGTCCCGGCTGTCCGGTGCCGCCGGAAGACCTGCGGTTGCTGATCATGAGCCATCGCACGTTCGACGGGCAGGTCGCGCAGGGCGAGATGGTCGTACACGAGGACTGGGCCAGTCCGGTGGTCTCGGTGTTCCACGAGTTGTACGACCAGGACTTCCCGATCGCACGCATGCAGTTGGTCGACGAGTACCAGGGCAGTGACGATCTGTCGATGGAGGCCAACAACACCTCCGCCTTCAACTGCCGGGAGGTGACCGGGCGCCCAGGGGTGTGGTCGCAACACTCCTACGGTGGGGCCATCGACATCAACCCTGTGCAGAACCCCTACATCTCGTCCAGGGGCACGGTCCTCCCCCCTGCTGGCGCCGACTACGTCGACCGGTCGAAGACAGCACCCGGGATGATCCACGCCGGCGACTGCACGGTGCAGGCCTTCACCGACATCGGTTGGTACTGGGGCGGCGCCTGGACGAGCCCCAAGGACTACCAGCACTTCTCCCACAACAACCGGTGACGTCTCCGGTCGGAACCGGACATCGTGCCCCGACCGCGCCTGACCGCTCGCGCACCATCCCGCATCGAGGTCGCAGATGGGCGGGGCAGACCTGACGGTGGCGGCTGGCAGCATCGACGGCATCGGTCGTGGCGTTGCGGTGGTCGGCGAGGAGCGACGGACGGGGTCGGCCTGTACGCCGGGGGATGTGGTGGGGCCACCTGCCATGATCGACGAACGTCGAACGGCGGCCCTGACCAGCCGTGTGCGGTTGACGCCAGGTGGCCGCAGACGGCTGGACACCTAGGGCCGTCGGACGGCGTAGCGCAGCAGGACGACACCGTTGCCGAACCGCCGGTTCTCCACCAGCTCCAGGTCGGTCGGGTCGTCGGCGGTCTCGAACAGCCGTCGACCGCGGCCGATGACGACCGGGTTGACGTAGAGCCGGTACTCGTCGACCAGGTCCAGTCGGCGGAAGGTCTCGACCAGGTCGACCCCGCCGAGCGTCATGTCCCCGCCGGGCTGCTGCTTCAGTGCGCGGATCTCGTCGGGGTCCACTTCTGCCCGCAGCGAGGCGTTGGGGCCGACCTCCTGCAGCGTGCGGGAAAACACGATCTTCGGCACCGCCCGCCAGATGCCGGCGAACTCGCGCATGACCGGCGGGTTGTCCGGGTCCTGGTCGGCGGTCGGCCAGAACGACTCCATGAGCTCGTAGCTGACCCGGCCTTCGAGGAAGGCGCTCTTGGTCGCGAGCTGCTCGTTGAAGTGCGCGTGCAGCTCCTCGTCGACGCGGTGCCAGCCCAGGTCGTGGTCCGGCCCCTCGAAGTAGCCGTCCAGCGACAGCATCATGTGCACGACGATCTGCCGCACGCGTCCTCCTGGTCCACGACTCCGGTCCGGGAGCTCGGACCGGCCGACGCGGACGTTCTCATCGATCCCGCCGGCGTCCGCTCGACACGGCCGGTCGCGGATGCGCCTGCCGGAGGGCTGCAGGACCCCTGACGACCGGATACGAGCCGCGGGTCGACGTCGTGCTCGGCCTGGTTGCGGACGCTGTGCGGACCGACGCCCACCCCTGACCGCGTTCTCGCGGGTCACGGGGCGGACGACGGACGAGTCGGCCTGTACGCCGGGTTCTGTCCACGGGTGCCTCGCGGCATCCCGATGGGCGGCCATCCATCTAGGCCTGCCGTTGCCGGCAGGCTCCAGCGGTCCACCCGCAGGCATCGGGCGGGCAGCCCTCGAACGCCTGCGCAGGACGGCGGCGGACCGTCGTCCCTCTCGACCTTGCTCCGGGTGGGGTTTACCGAGCCGCACCGGTCACCCGGTGCGCTGGTGGTCTCTTACACCACCGTTTCACCCTCACCAGCGGCGAGCCGCTGGCGGTCTGTTCTCTGTGGCACTGTCCCGCGGGTCACCCCGGGTCGCCGTTAGCGACCACCCTGCCCTGTGGAGCCCGGACGTTCCTCGGCGACGGGGTCTCCCCCGCCGACGCGACCGCCCGGCCGACTCGTCCGTCGTGCCGACCAGTCTAGTGGGCAGGTCACTCGACGAACTGCGCCTCCACCTCGGCGAGCGCCGGGAGCCCCAGCCGTCCGACGCCGTCCACAGTGAGCCGGACGGTCTCGCCGACCGTCGGCTCCACCCCCGACTGCTCCGACCGCCAGCAGACGACGGTCCCCTCTCGCAGCACCCCGCCGTCCATCAGCGCCCCGGCGACCAGCTCCAGCTCGCTGAGCGGTGTCCCCTCTCGCGGTGACCGCACGGAGCCGGTGTTCGGACCGGCGGTGGAGCGTGAGCAGCAGATCAGCGGTGGGAGCCGGCTCTGAGCCCGCCAACGCGCCGTCGGCACCCAGCGCCCGGGACCTCACCACGTGTCCTGCCATCTGGATCCGAGCGGCAATGGGCTCCTCGTGGGCGGACGTCCCGCGACCGAGCACGGAGTTCCTCTCATCGTGAGGATCCATCGATCCGTTGCGCCGGGCGGACCGGAAGTGACGGGTCAGTTCGCGTAGCGGGCGACAGGGGCGTCTGGTGGCGCACCCTCTCCCGCGGATAGTTCGGGGCACGTCCGCTCGTATGCCATCCCGGGCGCCAGTTGCTCCCACTCGGTCATGGAGAGGTTCCGACTGACCATCCTGCAGCCGGCCTCCACCCAGGCCGTGAACTCGGTGTCCCACAGTCGCACCAGGCCGTCCCGGCTACCGGTCGCCACCCACCGACCGCCCGGGCTGAAGGCAACCGTCCGGATCTCGCCGCGGTGTCCCGTCAGCGACGGGCCGTGCTGCTGCCCGGTCGCCACGTTCCACAGCCGAACCGTCCGGTCGTCCGCCACGCTGGCCAGCAAGTGACCGTCCGGGCTGAAGGCCACGCTCAGCACGGTGTTGGTGTGACCCCTCAGGGGCTCCCCGCGTGGCTGACCGGACGCGACGTCCCACAGCCGAACGGTGTTGTCGGTGCTGCCCGAGGCCAGCAGACGACCGTCAGGGCTGAACGCCACGTCCTGCACGTAACCGGTGTGGCCGGTCAACGGCTCACCGCGGGGCTCGCCTGTCGTCGCGTCCCACAGCCGCACGGTCTGGTCCCCACTGCTGGTGGCCAGCAGCCGGCCGTCCCGGCTGAACGCCACCCCGCTCACCCAGTCGGTGTGGCCGGTCAACGGCTCACCGTACGGCTCACCGGTCGCCACGTCCCACAGCCGCACCGTCTGATCGCTGCCAGCGCTGGCCAGCAGGTCCCCGTCCGGGCTGAAAGCCACCGTCCACACCCAGTCGGTGTGGCCGGTCAACGGTTCGCCGTACGGCTCGCCGGTCGTCGCGTCCCACAGCCGCACCGTCCGGTCCTCGCCCGCGCTGGCCAGGAGGTCTCCGTCCGGGCTGAACGCGACGTCGTTCACCCAGCCGGTGTGGCCCAGCAGCGGCGGCCCGTCCGACTGGCCGCTCTCGACGTCCCACATCTGCACCATCTGGTCATCGCCCGCACTGGCCAGGAGGCTTCCGTCCGGGCTGAACGACACCCCGTTCACCCAGTCGGTGTGGCCGGCGAGCGGCCGGCTGACGGAGTACGTCTCGGTCACGTCCCAGATGCGCGCCGTCTGGTCGAGGCTCACGCTGGCGACCCGAGACCCGTCGGGGCTGAACGCCACCCCGTCAGCCCACATGGTGTGACCCAGCAGCGCCTGGGCATACGGCTGCCCCGATGCCGCGTCCCACAGCCGCACCGTCTGATCGGCGCTCGCCGTCGCCAGCAGACGACCGTCGGGACTGAACGCCACCGCCCACACCTCACCGAAGTGGCCGACGAGCGGCGGTCCCAGAGGCTGTCCGGAGGTCACGTCCCAGCGCAGGACCGACGCGTCGGCGCCGGCGGTTGCCAGCTCACCTCCGCTGGGGCTGAACGTCACTCCCCACACCTCGCCCTCGTGCCCCGTCAGGGGCGCGCCGAGCGGTTGACCGGTCGCCACGTCCCACAGCCGCACCGTCTGATCGGCACCTGCAGTGGCGAGCCGACTGCCGTCGGGGCTGAAGGCCACATCGCGGACCTCGTCCGTGTGCCCCGCCATGGGCGAGCCCTGTGCTTGTCCGGTCGCCACGTCCCACAGCCGCACCACCTGGTCGGCACCCGCCGTCGCCAGCAGCCTCCCGTCGGGACTGAACGCCACCGCCCACAGGCCGGACGTGTGCCCGGTCAGCGGCTGACCCTGCGGTTGCCCGGTCGCCACGTCCCACAGCCGCAGCGTCTGGTCTCCACTGGCGGAGGCCACCAGTGTCCCGTCGGGGCTGAAGACGACGTCCCTGACGGCGGCCGTGTGCCCGGTCAGCGGTTCACCGACCGGCCGGCCGGAGTCGGCCTCCCACAGCCGTACGGTCCGGTCCCCGCTGCTTGTGGCCAGCAGGCGACCGTCCGGGCTGAACGCCACTCCCCACACCGGGCCGGTGTGACCGGTCAACAGCTGGGACGTGTGCGTCATCTGGGCCAGGCCGGTGATCAGCCCATCCGGCGGAGCTGGGTTCGGCTGCTCGCCGCCGGCCAGGCTCATGCTCTGCAGGCCGGCGAGGATCGCCGTGTCGGGCTTTCCCTGGACCAGATCGTCCGCCTCGGCCGCGATCTGACGGGACATGGCCAGCCGCGCCTGTCCCTGCGCTTCTCGGTTCTGGTGCAGGGCGAGCCCTCCGGCGACGACGGCTGCCACCAGGAGCACCGCCAGGCTCGCGGCCAGCACGCGTAGCCGCCGGTTCGCTCGCCGGGCCGACTCCAGTTCGCGTGCCGCCAGCGCGCGGCTCGCCTGGAGGTACTGGTTCTCAGCAGGACCGAGTTCAGCGGCGTGCTCGTCCGCCCACTGGCCGATGACCGCGAGCCGCCCGCCGCGCAGCAGGTAGGACTCGTCGCGGTCGCCGTGTTTCCAGTCAGCGGCGTGCCGTTCCAGCTCGGACCGGAGCTCCAGACTAAACCGGTCGGCCTCGACGGCGTCCCGCAGCGGGTGCCACTGCCGCAGCAACGCCTCGTGCGCGACCTCCACCACGGCATCTCCCGCGGCTCGATCACCAGGTGGACCGGAGGTCTCGTCGTGACTCACGAGCAGCCGGGCGTCGACGAAAGCGCTCACGACCGCGCGTTCCTCGTCGGCCAGCGCACCGCAGGACACACGGCGGCGGGTCGTCTCCCCCTCCGGGCTCACGGTGACCAGCTTGAGCAGGGTGGGGATGACGTGAGCCCCGAGCCCACGGCGGGAGAGCTCGTCACAGACGCGGTCGGCATGGCGCTGGAGGGCACCGACCACTCCTCCCACGGCGTCGTACTCCGCCAGGCTCATCCGGCCATCCGGCCCGGACCGTTCCGCGAGCTCCCGCAGCGTGTAGGCCAACAGCGGCAGGGCGTCCCCGCCGGCGGTGTCCTCCACCATCCGCTCGACCAGCCCCGCCTGCAGGTCCAGCCCCGCTCGCTGGGCGGGCCGGGCGATCACCTCGGCGAGCCGGCCGCGGCCGAGCGGTTCCACCACGAGGGGGTCGTCGATCACTTCGGCGAGCCCTGCCCGCTCCGGTGCCGTGGCGAGGAACTCCGAGCGAACGGAGGCCACCACCCACAGGGGCGTGTCCTCGCCGAGTGCACCGTCCAGCAGTCTGAGGAACGACTGCTGTTCTCGCGTTCCTGTGACGGTGATCAGTTCCTCGGCCTGGTCGAGCACCACGAGAGAGGCCGGCTGACCGGTCCCCTTCCCGGCCAGATCGGCCAGCTCCCGGGCGAGGAGGACCAGCCCCTCCGGCCCCTGGCTGAGGACGCCCTCGACATCAGGGGTGGAGCGGGGGTGCCCGCGCTCGGCGAAGGCCTCTGCCAGGGAGGTGGCCAGGTGGTGGGTGGGGCGGCTTCCCGGCCGCAGCGGCGGCACCAGGATCCAGCGCATGGGTGACCTGGCGAGGCGGGGCAGCAGCCCTGCCCGGAGGAGCGAGGACTTCCCGCTGCCGGAGGGGCCGACGACGGCCACGAACCGGCCCGCGCCGCGTTGCAGGGTCGGGTGCAGCAGCTCGAGCAGCCGCTCGGTCTCCCGTTCCCGGGCGAAGAAGACCGCGGCGTCCTCCGGATCGAAGGGAGCCAACCCCGGATAGGGGGAACGGGCCGGGTCCCAGGAGAACGCGTCGGCCGGATCGAGTCCTGCCGCCCGCAGGCCGGCCAGCAGCCTCAGCAGACCCGGGGGCGCGCCGTACCCGTTTCCGTCATGCTGGTCGGTCAGATCGGTGTCGACCAAGTCGATCCACTGCACGTCCGCCAGGAGCGGGAGCCTCACCCCCGGCTCCAGGATCAGCGGGAAGACGGGGTGTCCCAACGAGCGCGCCAGACTGAGCTCCGCGAAGCACCACTGGGACGCCGTCGCGGCATGGGTTCCGAGGAAGACCACGGCCTCGGTGCGACGCAGCTGGGCGTACAGCTCACGCTCCCAGTTCCGTCCCGCCGGTATGCCCTGTGCGGGATCGAAGTCCACGAAGACCGTGGTGAAGCCGGCTCGCTGCAGCCAACTGCTCACTCGCTCCGTCGCGATCCGGTCGCGGTTGCTGTGACTGAGAAACAGCGCAGGCATCGGTCCCCCTCTGCCCCGAGGGAAGTGAGGGTCAGCGCAGACCGCTGCCCGGGACGTGTCAAGGACTCCGGTGATCACTGCGCCGGGACGCTGCTGCACTCCGGCCGTGTCTGCTCCCGCGTACGCAGCCGGGTGCAGCCAGCGCGCAGCCGCCTCCGCTGTCCAGTGACCGGCCTCAGCCCCAGTAGAGGCGGAAGCCGACCCGCCGCCGGTCGTCCTCGGTCATCGTCCCCATGTCGACGATCTGCCGTGCCTGCTCCTCCACCGGTTGGTCGGACAGCAGCTCGAGGTAGCGGCGGTGCTCGCACAGCGACGCCACCGCCTTCTCGACCTGGTCGGCGACGTCCACCTCGTGCGGCGGGTCCAGCAACTCGCTGACGGCGATGTACGTGACGCCGCGCCACGGCTCCTCGGGGAGGTCGGGGAAGATCCACTCGTTCGCGGCGTCGGCGACCGCGTCGATGGTGCTCTGCCCGAGCGCGCGGTGGTCAGCGGAGTTCACGTATGCCGGCGAGACGCCGGGCGGGGTCCAGGTCGCGCCGAAGTACCCGGTGACCACCATCTCGGGGCGGTGCCGGCGGATGGCCGCGGCCAGGTCGCGGCGCAGCTCCGGTCCGGCGACGAGGACGCCGTCCCGGTGGTCGAGGAACTCCACCTCCGAGACCCCGACGACGGCCGCCGAGCGGCGCTCCTCCTCCTCGCGCACCGGGCCGGCCTCCGCCGGCGGGACGCCGGCCATCCCGGCCTCTCCGCGGGTCGCCAGCAGGTAGTGCACCTCCTTGCCGGCCGCCGTCCAGGCCGCGACGGCGGCCGCGAGGCCGTACTCGATGTCGTCGGGGTGCGCGGCCACGACGAGGGCGCGCTGCCAGTCGTCGGGCATCGGGAGCGGTGGCATGGCGGGCAGTCTGCTCCGGGGGGACGACGATCGGCGAGGTCCCGGGCCGTCAACCCAGCACGTCGGCCAGCGGCGGCTTCTCCCGCCAGGCCTGCACCAGCGGGGTCAGCCCTTCGGCCAGCCCGGGCAGCTCGGGGTCCAGCGGCAGGACGGCGAGCAGCTGGAGGTCGCGACCGCGCTCGGCCAGCGCGGCCAACCGGTCGTCCAGCGGCGGGAGATCCAGGCGCGCGGCCTCGGCGGCGTAGCCGGCCCGCACGGCCGGTGGTGCGCCCGACAGGTCCCACTCCCGCAGCCCGCAGTGGACGTGCTCGAGGTCCGAGGCCACGGGTCCGGCGGCTGTCGGGAGGAGGTTGTAGAACGGGGCGTCCCCGTGCACCGGTTGTGCGTGCGCGCCGGGGAAGGCGACGGCGAAGGCGGCCGGGTCCTCGGCCAGCGGCCGCAGCAGCGTCCACTCGGCGCGTGCCCGCTCGACGTCTCCCTCCGGCAGCAGGCCGCCGAGCTGGTCGATCCCGTCCGGGATCGACGCGTCCAGCGGGAACCACCAGTCCAGCTCCACCGGGCAGTCGGCGAGGGTCGCGTGCAGCCGCGCGGCCGCGGCACCGGCCGCCTCGTCGGTCACCGGCTCGGCGCTCACGTCCACGAGCTGCCACGCGGTCATCGCCAGCCCGTCGTGCACCCACGGCTGCGGCGCCGCCGGACGCACCGCCGGGTACGCGCGGTCACCCAGCCACCCGGCAACGGCCAGCTCCCTCCCCATCTGCGACAGCTGGCCGGCCGGGTCGGCGCGGACCGTGCGGGGCAGCACGGTGGGCACCCGCACCACCACCGGAGCCGGCGCGAGGTGCACGACGACCGAGAAGACGTCGTGGAGGACCTCCGGCTCGCGCACGTCCAGGCCGGCCGCCCGCCCGGCGGCCACCGCGGCCGCGACCGCGCGCTGACGGCGGGATACCGGGGCGCCGTCGTCCATCCGGCGACCCTGCCAGAGCCCGGGCCCCGGCGTCCTGGACCAGGATGGGCGCATGGTCGACGACGCGGACCTCGCCCGCCTGCGCCGCTGCGTGGAGCTCGCCCGCGCGGCCCTCGAGTCCGGCGACGAGCCGTTCGGGTCGGTGCTGGTCGACGCCGAGGGGCGGGTCCGCTTCGAGGACTCCAACCACGTGGCCGGTGGCGACGCCACCCAGCACCCCGAGTTCGCCATCGCCCGCTGGGCCGCCGAGCACATGACCCCCGCCGAGCGGACCGCGGCGACCGTCTACACCTCCGGCGAGCACTGCCCCATGTGCGCCGCCGCGCACGCCTGGGTCGGGCTCGGCCGCATCGTCTACGCCAGCTCGTCGGCGCAGCTCGCGTCCTGGCTGGCCGAGCTCGGGGTCCCGCCGGCACCCGTCCGCCCGCTGCCGGTCGGCGAGGTGGCCCCGGGCGTGCCGGTCGAGGGCCCGGTGGCCGGCCTCGACGAGGAGGTCCACGAGCTGCACCGGCGACGGTTCGGCTAGGGCCACACCGTCGGGAGCCCGGCCGGTCAGCGCCGGGCCCGCACGGCCACCAGCGGCTGCCCCGGCACGAGCCACCGGGCCGGTGCGGGCCGCAGCCCCGCCTCGGCGAGCTGCTGGCGCAGCGGCTCGACCTCGGGCAGCTCCATGCCCCTGCCCTGGGCGCGGAGCAGCAGGTCGAAGTGCCGGCTGAACGGGTCCGGCGTGGCGGCGGTCGTCGTGACGAGCACCGCGCCGCCCTCCGACAGCAGTCCCGCCACGGCCCGGAACAGGCGGACGCGTTCGGTGAGCGGCAGGTAGTAGACGACGTTGGCGAGGAGCGCGAGGTCGTAGGGGCCGCCGGCCTCACCGCCGGCCGCGAGGGCCAGGACGTCGCCGCGCAGCACGCGGGTCCGGCCGGCCAGCCCCCGCTGCGCGAGCAGCCGCTCGGCGATGTCGGCGACCGCCTCGTCGACCTCGATGCCCGTGCCCTCCGCTGCCGGCGCTGCGGCCAGCATCGCGGCCAGGTTCTGCCCCGCTCCGCACCCGACGTCCAGCACCCGCGCGGGGTGCACCTCGCGCACCGCGGTTCCCAGCGCCTCGTGCAGGACCGGCTCCATCGCGCGGGTGAGCTGGGCGATCGTCTCCCCCCGCTCCGCGACGTCGCGGCGTGGCGGTCCCCCGTGCAGCTGCTGGGGGAGCTCGCGGTAGAGCCCGGTGTGGAAGCCGGCGAACCCCTCGTACGCGCCGCGCAGCACCGCGTCGTCCAGCAGCCGCCGTCCGCGCCGGGACAGCGACCACCCGCCCGTCGAGGCGCGGACGAGTCCGTGGCCCTGCAGCACCCGCAGCCACGGCTCGAGCAGGCCGGCGTCGTCGAGGCCCAGCTGCGCGCGCACGGACGCGGTGTCGGCCGGCCCGTCCCGCAGGCACTCGAGCACGCCGGTGTGCAGGCCTGCCGCGCCCACCGCGACCCGGACGGCGGCCAGGCCGTCCCGGGCGACGCGCAGCCACGGCAGCCCGCCGCCGCGGAGGAGCTTGGCGGTGGCGACGAGGCGGCTCATGCGCCCTCCCTCTGCTCCAGGGGTGGCCCGGCACCTGCCGGGACGTGCAGGTCACCGTCTCCCACGGCGTCGGGCGCCGCACCCCGGCGCCCGGCGACCTCCAGCAGGACGGCGGACAGCTCGTCCGGCGCGCTGACCATCGGGTCGTGGCCGGTGGCCAGCTCGACGACCTCCCACCCCGGCTGGGAGCGCACCAGCCGGCGCGAGGGGTCGATGGTCGGCAGCGCCGGCGCGGTGCAGTTGACGTAGGTGCGCGGCCGGGCGGCCCACCGGTCGGCGTCGAAGTGCACCGGGTCCTCGTACACCCCACCGGGCTGCGGGGTCTGCCGCTGCTCCACCCACGCGGCGTCGTCCCCGGTGAGGCCGTAGGCCGACGCCGGCGGCGGCGGGATGTGCCCGCGCTCGGCGACCACCGCGCGGCGGGCGGCCCGCGTCTCCGGCGGGTTGCCGTCGGCCCAGCTCTGCCCGGGCGTCGGGACGACGGCGTCGACGTACACCAGCCGGCCGACCTCCCCACCCAGCCGGTCGGCCGCACCGGTGACGACGAGTCCGCCGTAGCTGTGCCCGACCAGGACGGCGCCGGAGCACTCGGCGGCGCGCACCGCGGCCACGACGTCCTCGACGTGCGTGGCGAGGGTGACCTCCGGCGAGAGCTGGTGCGCCCGCTCCCCCACCCCGGTCAGCGGCACGGGCAGGACGGAGTGCCCGGACCGCTCCAGCGCCGGCAGCACCCGCGCCCAGCACCAGGCGCCGTGCCAGGCCCCCGCCACCAGGACGACGGTGGTCACCGGCCCCGCGCCACGTCGAGCGCGATGCGGATCAGCGGTGCCTGCAGCGGCAACCGGACGGCGGCCACCGTCATCGGCAGCGCCCGCCGCGGCACGACGCGGAAGGTGTGCAGGTGCGCGGGCAGGAAGGCGACCAGCAGCGCGGCCGCGGCCCACCCCCCGGCCCGCCGCGTCGCCGGCACCGCCATCAGCCCGGCCGTCCCGATCTCGGCCACCCCGCTGGCGTACACCCAGGCGCGGGCGTCGCCCAGCTCCGGCGGCACCAGCCACTCGTACGTGCGCGGCCGGACCAGGTGCAGCACCCCCGACCCGCCGAGCGCCGCCGCCAGGACCCTCGCCGTCCGTGTGAGCTCCACGCGGTCACCGTAGGCTCGCCGTTCGTGTCCGCCCTCGACCTGGCCATCGCGGCGGGCGTCGCCCTCGTCGCCGGCGCGATCAACTCCGTCGCCGGCGGCGGTTCGCTGATCCTCTTCCCCACGCTCGTCGCGCTGGGGCTGGGGACCGTGGCCGCCAACGTCACCAACTCGATCGCCCAGTGGCCGGGCTACCTCGGCGGCGTCCTCGGCTTCCGCTCGGAGTACACCGGCCAGCGCGGACGGCTGCTCCGCTTCGGCCTGGTCGCGCTGCTCGGCGGCGTCGCCGGCAGCGTCCTGCTGCTCACCACGCCCAGCGAGGCCTTCGACGTCGTCGTCCCCGTGCTGGTCCTGCTGGCCAGCGTGCTGCTGGCGGTGCAGCCGCTGCTCACCCGGCGGTTGAAGCAGACCGAGGACGGCCGCCCGCGGCGCGACCCGGGGTGGCTGTACGTGGCGCTGTTCCTGGCCACCGTCTACGGCGGCTACTTCGGTGGCGCGCTCGGCGTCATCCTGGTCGGCGTCCTCGGGGTGGGCCTGCACCGGCTCAAGCTGGCCAACGCGCTGAAGTCGGCGCTCTCGGCGGTCACCGCCACCGTCACCGTCGTCGTGTTCGGCCTGTTCGGACCGGTCGCCTGGCAGGTCGTCGCCGTCGCCGCGCCGGCCAGCCTGCTCGGCGGCTTCCTCGGCGCCCGCATCGCCACCCGGATCCCGGTCAGGCCGCTGCGGGTCTTCATCGTCGTCTTCGGCGTCGCGGTCTCGGTCTACCTGTTCACGCGCATCTGACCGCGCGGGGCCCCGCGCGCACTGTGGGCCGCGTTACACGTGTGACGGAGGGGTCCACCCTGACGCGGACACGCCACGCGCCTCCCCGCCGGACGCGGGGCCCTGCCTAGCGTCGGGTCATGCGCGAGAACCGACTCTCCCCGGTCCGGGACGCGAACGACGCCGCCCGGGTCCAGCAGTTGCACCTGATCGCCGCGGCGCGGGCCGCGGCCGTGCGGCCGACCTCCGAGCAGCAGGTCTCCGACATCGTCCGCGTCACCGTGGACGACGAGGTCGACACCCGCACCTTCCGGGCGATCGTCGCCGACATCTCCGACGACGTCCTGCGGTGAGTCCCCGGCCATCTCCGCGGAGAGGCCCGGGGACTCACTCGCCGCCGCGGCCGGGCTCCCCGATCGCGATCATGGCCTCCACGGCCCGACGGGCCCGGGCGGCGGTCTCGGCGTCGACGTCCACCGCGCCCTCGCCGGTGCGCAGCGTCTGCAGCAGCTTGGCCGGCGTGATCATCTTCATGTAGCGGCAGGCGGCGCGGTCGTTCATCGGGATGAACTGCGTCCCGGAGTTGAGCGCCCGCAACTGGTGCAGGATGCCGACCTCGGTGGCCACCAGGACCTGGGGGGCGCGCGTGGTCGCGGCCTGCTCGACCATGCCGCCGGTGGACATCACCCGCGTGCGCTCGGCCGGCAGGTCGCCGTGGCTGACCAGGTCGAGCACCGAGGTGGTGCAGCCGCACTCCGGGTGCACGAGGATCTCGGCGTCCGGGTGGGCGGCGACCTGCGCGCGGACGTCGGACGGGCTGATGCCGGCGTGCACGTGGCACTCCCCCGCCCACACGTGGACGTTCTCCCGCCCGGTCACCCGCTTGACGTGCGCGCCGAGGAACTGGTCGGGGCAGAAGAGGACCTCCCGGTCCTCCGGGATCGACCGGATCACGTCCGCGGCGTTGGACGACGTGCAGCAGATGTCGGTCTCGGCCTTCACCGCCGCGGTGGTGTTCACGTAGCTGACGACGACGGCGCCGGGGTGCTCGGCCTTCCACTCGCGCAGCTGCTCGGCGGTGATGGAGTCGGCCAGCGAGCACCCGGCCTCGTGGTCGGGCAGCAGCACGGTCTTGTCCGGCGAGAGGATCTTCGCCGTCTCGGCCATGAAGTGGACGCCGCAGAAGACGATCTCGCGGGCGTCGGTCTGCGCCGCGACCCGTGACAGGTGCAGCGAGTCGCCGGTGAAGTGGGCGACGTCCTGGATCTCGGGGACCTGGTAGTTGTGCGCCAGGATCACCGCGCCGCGCTCCTCGGCCAGCCTGCGGACCTCTGCGGCCCACGTCTCGTACTCGGCCGGCGAGAGGGTGCGCTCGTCGCCGGCGACGGCGGGGGTGGCGGGCGCGGTGGTGGCGGTCACGGGGCTCCTCGGCGGGGTGGACGGCGGCCACATGATGCCCCGCGTGACACGGTGGCTGTGGCGCGGGGCACCCCGACCAACGCCGTCCCCCCGTCCGCGCTTCCCGTCACCGCCGGACGTCGTGGAGGAGGTGGGTGACCCGCCGGCCCTCCACCTCCCGCGGGTCCTCGCGGCCATCACCGTCGCCTCCCGCCGCCGGGCGCCTCCGCCCGAGCGTGCGAGGGGTGGGGAGGACGGGGTCCTGCTCCTAGCGGAGGTGCCCGGTGTCGTTGACCAGGCGGACGGCGGCCCGCCCGTCGGAGCGCCACGCGATGGTGCTGAGGGACGCCGCCTCGAGGAACACCCGGTGGACGACGTCGTCGGGCACGTCGAGGCCGGCGGCGAGCAGCAGCTTGATCGGCGTGACGTGGGAGACGACGAGCACGGTCTTCCCGGCGTGCCCCCGCAGGATGCGGGCCCGGGCCCGGGCGACCCGGTCGCTGACGTCGGCGACCGACTCCCCGCCGGGTGCCGCGACGGTGATGTCCTCGGCGAACCGGCGGGCGGCCAGCGGGTGCCGCTGCTTGGCCTCCTCGGCGGTGAGGCCCTCGAAGTCGCCGAAGTCCAGCTCGACCAGGTCGTCGTCGTACTGCACCGGCAGCCCGAGCACCGCGCCGACCACCTCGGCGGTCTCCCGGGTGCGGCGCAGCGGCGAGGCCACGACGACGTCGATGCCGAGCTCCGCGGCCCGTTTCGCCGCCGCCTCGGCCTCGGCCCGGCCGATCGCCGACAGCGGCAGGTCGTTGCGGCCGCTGTAGCGGCGTTCCGGCGTGTGCCCGGTCCGCCCGTGCCGCAGCAGGTGCGTGACGGTGGTGACGGCGGGCGCGCGAGGGGTCACCGGCTGGACGTCGTCGCCCGCGGTGGTGGGCTCGGCGGCGAGGTCGCGGTGGACCGGCCGGCCGTCCATCGCGCTGTTGGCCAGCGCGTCGGCGGCGCCGTTCTGCGCCCGGGGCACCCAGGTGTAGCGGACGCTGCCCAGCTGCCGGGCGATCTGCTGGGCCTGCAGCGCCAGCTTCTGCATGTCGGGGTGCTTGACCTTCCACCGACCCGACATCTGCTCGACGACGAGCTTGGAGTCCATGCGCACCTCGACGTCGGCGGTCGGGTCGAGGTCGAGCGCGGCCTGCAGCCCGGCGACCAGGCCGCCGTACTCGGCGACGTTGTTGGTCGCCCGGCCCACCGACTCGGCCCGCTCCGCCAGCACCTTCCCGGTCGTCGCGTCCCGCACGAGAGCGCCGTAGCCGGCCGGGCCGGGGTTGCCGCGCGAGCCGCCGTCGGCCTCGACGACCAGCCGGCGGGTCACAGCCCCGACTCCGCGGTGCGTACGAGGATCCGGCCGCAGTTGTCGCAGCGCACCACCTCGTGGGGGTCGGCGTTGCGGACGGCGGCGAGCTCCTTGCCGAAGAGCTCGATGCGGCAGCCCTGGCACTGGCGGGCCTTGAGCACGGCCGCGCCGGTGCTGCCGGTCTGGGTGCGGATCCGCTCGTAGAGCGCGAGCAGGTCGGCCGGGATGCGGGCGGCGGCCTCGGTGCGGGCGGCCTCGTGCTGCGCCGTCCCGTCGGCGATGTCGGCCAGGGCGTCGTCGCGCAGCTGCTGGGCACGCTCCAGCTCGGCCTGGGCCGTCTGCTGTCCCTCCTGCGCCTCGGCGAGGGCGGCCTCCGCGGTCTCGAGCTGCTCCATGAGCTCGAGCTCCTGGTCCTCCAGGTCCGACTGCCGCCGCGCCAGCGACTGCATCTCGTGCTGCAGGTCGGTCATCTGCTTGGCCGAGACGCTGCCGGAGTCGAGCAGTCCCTGGTCGCGGGTCACCCGCGCGCGCACCGTCTCGACGTCGCCCTCGAGTCGCTTGACCTCCCGCTGCAGGTCGCGGACCTCGGTCTCGGCGCGCACCACGGCGGTGGCCAGCTCCCGCTCCTTCCCGGCCGCGGCCTCGACCGCGGCGTTCTCGGGGAGGGTGCGCCGGCGGTGGGCGAGCTGGCCCAGGGCGACGTCCTCGGCGGCGAGGGCCAGCAGCTTCTGCTGGTCGAAGTGGTCGGCCTTCACCCGTCCAACCTACCGGGGCACCGCCCCGGTCCCGGCCCCCGTACGGGGCACCGCCGCGAGCGTCGTCGGCCCCCCTGCAGGGGCCCGCCGCGAGCTCGCGAGCGGTGGGGGGCAGGGGGGTCCTCCACGGGGTCCTTCACCTGCGGGCCGGTCGCTCCCCCGTCGCTCCCGGCGGTGCCGACTCCAGCGGGTCGGGCAGCTCGCGGAAGGTGGGGTCGTCCCGCTCGGCGGTGTAGTCGGTGTCCGCCGTCCCGTCGACGCCCGGGTCCACCCCTGCTGCCCGCAGCGCCGCGGTGACCAGGACGGTGACCACCAGGTTGACCAGCAGCGCGACGAAGCCGGCGTAGACCGTGACGGCCGTGTCGAGACCGAGGTCGGACAACGCGAACGCCGACCCGCCGAAGTGCTCGCGCAGCACCGTGCCGTCCGGACCGACCCGCTGGGTGACGTAGAGCGCCAGCAGGCCGGCGGCCATGCCGGCCACCCAGCCGGCGACGAGGCCGCCGCGGTGCAACCAGCGGGTGTAGAGGCCGATCGCCACCGACGGCAGCGTCTGCAGGATGATCACGCCGCCGATCAGCTGCAGGTCGATGGAGAACTGCGGGTCGATGAAGATGATCGCCGCGACCGCGCCCAGCTTGACCATCAGCGAGACGACCTTGGCGACCTGCGCCTCCTGCCGCGCGGTGGCGTCGCGCTTGAGGAACTCCTTGTAGATGTTGCGGGTGAACAGGTTCGCCGCGGCGATCGACATGATCGCGGCCGGCACCAGGGCACCGATGCCGATGGCGGCGAAGGCGATGCCGGCGAACCAGCTCGGGAACATCTGCTGGAAGAGCACCGGGACGATGGTGTTCCCGTCGCCGCCGATCGGCGTCACCCCCGCCGCGATGGCCATGAAGCCGAGCAGGGCGATGAAGGCCAGCGCGAAGCTGTAGAGCGGCAGCGCGCTCATGTTCCGCTTGAGGACGTCGCGGTCGCTCGCCGCCAGCGCGCCGGTGATCGTGTGCGGGTAGAGGAACAGCGCCAGCGCCGAGCCCAGGGCCAGCGTCGCGTAGTTCAGCTGCGAGGCCTCGCCCAGCACGAGGCCGCCGGTGCCGGTGGTGGCGAACTTCGCCTCGGCGGCGCCGAAGATCGCGTCCCAGCCGCCGAGCCTGGACGGGATGACGATGACCGCGACGATGATCGTCAGGTAGATCAGGGTGTCCTTGACGAACGCGATGAGCGCCGGCGCCCGCAGCCCGGAGTTGTAGGTGTAGAGCGCCAGGATGATGAAGGCGACGATGAGCGGCAGCTCGCCCTCCACGCCCATCGCCTTGAGCACGGCCTCGATGCCGACCAGCTGGAGCGCGATGTAGGGCATCGTCGCGACGATCCCGGTGATCGCCACCAGCAGCGCCATCGTGGGCGAGTCGAACCGGGAGCGGACGAAGTCCGCCGGCGTCACGAACCCGCGCACGTGGCTGACCGACCACAGCCGGACGACCACCAGGAAGACCAGCGGGTACACCACGACCGTGTACGGGACGGCGAAGAAGCCGGCCGCGCCCGCGCCGAACACCAGCGCCGGGACGGCGACGAAGGTGTAGGCCGTGTACAGGTCACCGCCGAGCAGGAACCAGGTGACCCAGGTGCCGAAGTTGCGCCCGCCCAGGCCCCACTCGTCCAGGTGCATGAGGTCCTCGGCGCGCCGCCAGCGGGCGGCGACGAACCCCATCACCGTCACGAGGAGGAACAGGACGCAGACGATGACCAGCTCGACGACGTTGACCCCGTCCACCGCTCAGCGCTCCCGAGCCGTGCGGCCGGCGGTCGGGCGGCGCCGGGTCGCGCGGTAGGCGAGGAACGTGGCGAGGACGCCGAGGGGCACGAACGCCAGCTGCACCCAGTAGAAGAAGGGCCAGCCGAAGAGCGTGGGCTCGACCCGGTTGTAGAGCGGGACCAGCAGCGGGACCACGACGGCGACCAGCAGCAGCCAGTTCCACGGGCTGCGGTCGCTGCGGGCGGGCGCGACGTCCCGCGTGCGCGGGTCCGCCGGCGGTCTGGTCCCCGCGCTCATCGGCCGGCCTCCTCCTCCGGGGACGGCCCCGGGGGCGTCGTCGTCCGGCCGCGGCTGCGACCGGGTCAGCGGCTGGCCCCGGCGTGCGTCGTCCACGGGTCGGTGCGCCGCCGGGACACGGCGACGTCCACCCGGCCGGACAGGTCGCGGGCGAGGACGTCGGCCGCGACGGGCAGCCAGGGCCACTCGGAGGCGAAGTGTGCCACGTCACAGACCGCTGGACCCGGTACCTCCTGCGCCTCCGACACGGGGTGGTGCCGCAGGTCGCTGGTGAGGAGGACGTCGGCACCGGCCGCCGCTGCGGCGGGGAGCAGCGAGCCGCCGCTGCCGCCGCAGACGGCGACGGTCTCGATGCGGCGTCCCGGGTCGCCGGCCGCGCGGACGCCGCCGACGGTCCCCGGCAGGGCTGCGGCCACCCGTTCGGCGAACTCCGCGAGGGTCGCCGGCTCCGGGAGGCGGCCGACGCGGCCGAGCCCGGCGCGGGGGTCGGTGGAGGCCGGCTGGAGCGGACGGGTGCCGGTGAGGCCGAGGGCCGCGGCGAGGGCGTCGTTCACGCCGGAGTCGGGCGCCCTGTCGGCGTTGGTGTGCGCGACGAACAGGCCGGCGCCGGAGCGGACGAGGCGGTGCACCAGGCGGCCCTTGGGGTCGTCGGCCGGGACGCCGTGGACCGCGGTCAGGAAGAGCGGGTGGTGGGTCACGAGCAGCTGGGCGCCGCTCTCGACGACCTCGTCGACGACGGTGGCCACCGGGTCGACGGCGAACAGCACCCGTTCCACCGGTTCGTCCGGATCCCCGCAGACCAGCCCGACGGCGTCCCAGTCCTCGGCCAGCGCGGGGTCGTAGCGCGCCTCCAGCGCGGCGACGACCTCCCCCAGTGTCACGCTCACCGGCCGGAGAGTAGGTCAGCGACCCGGCGGACGGCGCGAGTGCGACGAGCTCGACGCGGAGGCGGCTACACCGGCCGGGCCATGGCGACGCGGCGGCCGTGCCGGGTCAGGCCGAGCTCCACCTCGTGCCCGGCGAGCGCCTCCAGCTCGGGACCGAGGTCATCGGTCACCCGCC
Organism: Geodermatophilus sp. SYSU D00779; assembly: GCF_054050595.1. NCBI lineage: Bacteria > Bacillati > Actinomycetota > Actinomycetes > Geodermatophilales > Geodermatophilaceae > Geodermatophilus > Geodermatophilus sp. SYSU D00779. The sequence goes on along the minus strand of NZ_JBJGZQ010000011.1, from coordinate 32,839 downwards.
ACCCGTGCCGGGCGTACCAGGGCGCGTTCCAGGGCACGTCCGCGTAGGTCAGCAGGGTGACCCGCCGGGCGCCGGCCGCCCGAGCCGCGTCGACCGAGGCCGCGAGCAGCGCAGCACCCACGCCCTGCCGCATCGCCGACGGGTGCACCGACAGCTGCTCCAGGTGCACGTCGCCGTCCACCCGCTCCAGGACGGCGAACCCGACCACCGGCCGCCCGACCACCAGCACCCGCCACGCCCGGGCCCGCAGGTCGGCCGGAGCCGCGGCCGGCAGGTCCAGCACGCCGCGCTCCCGGAACAGCTCGTCGGCGGCCTCCTCGACCGCGGGGACCTCCCTCAGGTCCGCGGCCGAGGCGACCCGGACAGCAGCGACACCGGCCACGCCCGGAGCGTCCCAGAGCGGCGGGATGGAAAGCTCGGGAACCGTGGCGGAGCGGGCACTGCGTGCACCGGCCTGGCTGGAGGAGCTGGTGCGCACGACCCCTCCCCCGGTGCCGTGGCGGGACGTCGTCCGCTTCGCCGTGACCGTGCCCGCGCCCCTCGCCGTGGCGGTCGCGGTCGAGGGCGGCATCGAGCCCGGGCCGGTGCTCGGGGCGGGCGTCTTCGCCACGACCGGCGCGCTCGCCGGCAGCCTCGCCCCGCAGGGCGGCCCGCTGCGCGACCGGCTGCGTCGCACGGCTGCGGCGACCGTCTTCGGCGGCATCGGGCTGGTCATCGGCCAGTTCGCCTCCGGCGGCGGGTGGCTGCCGGTGGTCGTCGTCGCGGTCGCTGCTGCGCTGGCGGCGTTCATCAGCGCGGTCAACGCCGCGCTGTCCCTCGGCTCCCTCCAGCTGCTGGTCTACACCGCCCTCGCCTCGGGCCTGGTCACCCCGCTGTCCGCCGCGGCCGAGGTCGGCTGCTTCGTCGCCGGGACGGCGTGGGCGACGCTCACCACGCTGGTGCAGTACGCGACCGAGCGGGGCGACCCCGACCGGACGGCGGTCGCGACCGTCTTCACCCGCATCGGCGAGCTGCTCGCCGCGGCCGGGACGCCGCAGTCCGAGGAGGCGCGCCGCAAGCTGACCACCGCGCTCAACGACGCCTACGACCGGGTCATCCGCTCGCGCAGCCACACCGCCGGGCGCAGCCGCGAGCTCTCCGAGCTGGCCGGCGTCCTCAACGCGGCCGCACCGCTGGTCGAGGGCGCGGTGGCCACCGCCCGCGCCGGGGTGCCCGCCGACCCGCAGGACGTCGGCGCCGTGCACGCCCTCGCCGCCGCGGTGGCCGGCAGGGAGGAGCTGCCCGAGGAGCGGCCGGAGGCCCTGGAGGAGGGCGAGCCCACCCGGCGGGCGGTGCGCCACGGGCTGCGGCTGGCGTGGAACGTCGTCGGCGACCCCGAGGAGCGGGCCGGGGCGGCGGTCTCCCCGATCCGGCTGGACTGGCGGCTGCGCCTGCGCGACCTCGCCGACCGCACGCTCGGCAGCCCCGACACCCGCGGCTTCGCCGTCCGCCTGGCCCTGTGCATGACGATCGCCGAGATCGCCCGCCAGTACCTGCCCATCGAGCGGCCCTACTGGGTGCTGCTCACCGTCGCCATCGTGCTCAAGCCCGACTTCGGGTCGGTGTTCACCCGCGCGGTCCAGCGCGGTGCCGGCACGCTGCTCGGCGTCCTCCTCGGCTCGGTGCTGCTGGCGGTGCTGCCGCGGAACGCATGGGTGCTGGTCGCCATGGCCGCGGCCGCCGCGCTGCTGCCGTGGGCCCGCGGCGCCAACTTCGGCCTGTTCTCCGTCTTCCAGACGCCGGTGATCATCCTGCTGCTGGACATCGCCCTGCCCGGGGGCCCCGGGCTGGTCGGCGCGCGGCTGCTCGACACCCTCATCGGCTGCGCGATCGTGCTGGTCTTCGGCTACCTGCTGTGGCCGCAGACGTGGCGGGCGCCGCTCGACGAGGCGCTGCGCGACGCCGCGCACGCCCTCGACGAGTTCGTCGAGGCGGCCTTCACCGGCAGCCCGGCCGAGCGGCGCCGAGCCCGCCGGCGCAGCTACCGCACGCTCACCGAGCTGCAGACGCAGCTGCAGCGCCGGCTGGCCGAGCCGCCGCCGGTCAGCACCCGCGCCGCCGCCCTCTGGCCGGTCATCGTCCAGCTGGAACGGACGTCGGACGCCGTGACCGAGGCCGTGATCGCCACCCGGCACGGCGAGCCGGCGCCCGACCTGGCGCAGGTCGCCGTCCTGCGCCGCGCCATCCGCGAGCTGGAGGACGACATCCGCGCGCACCGCCCGCCGGACGACGCCGAGATCCACGCCGACGGCGTCCTCGCCCCGGTCGCCCGCGAGGTGGACGCCGCCCGCCGGTTGGTCCGGGACGCCGCCCCCGGCCGCCGTCCCGGCACCGCCGTCGCCGACGAGTAGGCCGGCGCGGCCCGGGTGAGGATGGCCGGGTGACCGCTCGCGAGCTGACCGTCCGCACCGACGACGGCGTCGACCTGCACGTCGAGACCGACGGCGACGAGCACGCCCCGCTCACCGTCGTCCTCAGCCACGGGTTCACCGCCCGGCTCGGCGAGTGGGACCTGCAGCGCGACGCCCTGCGCGGCCGCGCCCGGCTGGTGCTGTGGGACCAGCGCGGGCACGGCCGCTCCGGCTGGACGCCGCTCACCCGGGCGACGATCGACCGCACCGGCCGCGACCTGGGCCAGGTGCTGGACGCCGTCGTCCCCGAGGGACCGGTGGTGCTGGCCGGCCACTCGATGGGCGGGATGAGCGTCATGGCCCTGGCCCGGCAGCGCCCCGAGCTGTTCAGCACCCGCGTCGTCGGCGCCTTCCTGCTGGCCACCTCCGCCGGCGGGCTGGTCACCACCGGCGTCGTCGGCCTCGCGGTGCGGCTGCTGCGCGCGCTCGGCCTGCTGCCGGTCTACCTGTGGCTGCTGCAGCTGTGGGCGCCGCTGCTGGAGCGCTTCCGCCGCCGCGGCACCCGGATCGGGCGCTGGTACACCCGCCGCTACCTGTTCGGCCGGGACGACGCCGACCCGGCGCAGGTCCGGATGGTGCAGGACCTGCTGGAGGAGACGCCGCTGCCGGTCACGATGGCCTTCTACGCGACCTTCCTCGACCACGACGAGTCGGCGGCGCTGCCGGTGCTCGGGCGGGTGCCGGTCACCGTCGTCGCCGCGACCCACGACCGGCTCACCCCGCTGCCCCACGGACGGCGGCTCGCGGAGGAGATCGGCCCGTCGGCCGAGCTGGTCGTCGTCGACGGCGCCGGGCACAGCGTCAACCTGACCCGCACCGCGGTCGTCGACGCGGCGTTCCTGCGGCTGCTCGACCGGGCGGAGGGCGCTGCGCGCGCGGCCTGAGCCCCGGTGGACGTGACCTCGGCCACGTGGTCGGGTAGGGGGCCACCCGGATGGGGGTCGCGGTGTTCCGGGAGCCCCCGCGGAGCAGGGACGATGGCCCGCCCGGACGAGGCGGGGGTGGGAGGAGCTGACCGTGGACCGCATGAGCCCGACCGACGCCGGTTTCTACTACGCGGAGAGCGAGGACACGCCGCTGCACGTGGGCTCCGTGGCGGTGTTCGAGGGGCCGGCCCCCTCCTACGGCGACGTCGTGCGGCTGCTGCTGGGCAAGCTGCCCCTGGTGCCGCGCTACCGCCAGCGCGTGCGGCGGGTGCCGCTGGACCTGGGCCGGCCGCTGTGGGTCGACGACCCGCACTTCCAGGTCCTGTACCACGTCCGGCACACCGCCGTACCGAGCCCGGGCGGCGAGGAGCAGCTGCGCAACCTGGCCGGCCGCGTCCTCGGCCAGCGCCTGGACCTGGCCAAGCCGCTGTGGGAGCTGTGGCTGGTCGAGGGCCTGGAGAACGGTCGCTGGGCGCTGATCTCCAAGGTCCACCACTGCATGGTCGACGGCATCGCCGGGACCGACCTGATGCAGCTCATGTTCGACCTGACGCCCGACGCCACGCACGGCGAGCCCCAGGACTGGGCGCCGCAGCGCAGCCCGTCGTCCCTCGAGGTCGTCGCCGGTGCCGTGCAGGACGCCGTCACCCACCCGCTGCGCGAGCTCACCCGGCTGTCCGGTACCGAGGGTCTGCGGGGTGCCGGCCGCAGCGCCGTCCGGGCCGGCCGGTCACTCGCCACCGGCGTCCCCTCCATGGCCCGCCAGCTGGCCACGCCGACCGCTCGCTCGCTCAACGGTCCGATCGGCCCGCACCGGCGCTGGGCCTGGACCGACGCGGAGTTCGACGAGCTCAAGAGCGTCCGCACGGCGCTCGGCGGCACCGTCAACGACGTCGTCCTCGCCGCCATCACCCGCGGCTTCCGCGACCTGCTCGAGCGGCGCGGCTCGCTGCGCCAGGGGCTGGTCGTGCGCTCGATGGTGCCGATCTCGGTGCGCCAGGCCGACCAGCGCGGGCAGCTGGACAACCAGATCTCGGCCGTGTTCGTCGACCTGCCCGTCGGCGAGCCCGACCCGGTGGCCCGGCTGACCTCGGTGCGCCGGCAGATGGACGAGCACAAGAAGGTCCTGCAGGCCGTCGACGCCCGCTCGATCATCGCGATGGGCGACTTCGTGGCGCCGACGCTGCTGTCCATGGGCGTGCGGGCCGCGCTGGCCGCCGGCCAGATGTGGTGCCAGGCCGTCACGACCAACGTGCCCGGGCCGCGGGTGCCGCTGTACGTGCTGGGCCGCCGGATGTGCTCGGCGCACGCCTACGTGCCGATCGCCGGCGGCACCCGCGTGTCGATCGGGATCTTCTCCTACCTCAACACGATGACCTTCGGGATCAACGCCGACTTCGACGCCTTCCCCGACGTCGACGTCCTCTCCGAGGGGATCCGGCGCGGCATCGACGAGCTGGTCGCCGCGGCCCGGCAGGCCACCCCGGCGAGCGCCGCGACCTGAAGGACCGCGTCCTCCCCACCCTTCGCAAGCTCAGGGCGGGACCCCGGGACGGGGCCAGCGAGCTGGGAGAGTGGAGCGATGCCAGTCCCTGAATCCGCCCTGACCGTCGCCGTCACCGGTCCCACGGGGACCTTCGGCAGCGGCCTCGTCCCGCTCCTGCAGGCCGACGACCGCGTGGCGCGCGTCGTCGGCATCGCCCGGCGGCCGTTCGACCCGGCCGAGCGGGGCTGGACGAAGATGGAGTACCGGCGCGGCGACGTCCGGGACCCCGCGGCCCTGGAGGAGGCCTTCGCCGGCGCCGACGTCGTCGTCCACCTGGCGTTCCTCATCACCGGCAACGCCTCCCGGGAGACGACCCGGGAGATCAACGTCGACGGCACGCTGAACGTCTTCCGCGCCGCGGCCGCCGCCGGCGCCCGCCGCTTCGTCCACGCCTCGTCGGTGGCGGCCTACGGCTGGCACCCCGACAACCCCGAGCCGATCCCCGAGGACTGGCCGGTGCGCCCGGCCACCCGGCTGTTCTACGGCCAGGAGAAGGCCGAGCTCGAGCAGCTGCTGGAGGCCGAGGCCGCCACCACCCCCGACCTGGCGCTGTACCTGCTGCGCCCGCCGGTGGTGCTCGGCCCCCACGCGATCGGCGCCAAGGACGTCCTGCCCGGCCCGCTCGCGCCGATCGGGCGGGCGCTGTTCAGCCGCCCGCGACGGCTGCCGGTCCCGGTGCCGGTGCTCGCGCCGGAGCTGCGGTTCCAGTTCATCCACGAGGACGATGTCGGCAGCGCGCTGCAGCTGTGCGTCGTGGGCGCCGGTCCGGCCGGCGCCTACAACATCGCCGGGGACGGCGTCCTGACCACCGCCGACGTGCTGCGCGAGTTCGGCGCGCTCCCCGTGCCGGTACCGGCCGCACCCGCCGAGCTGGCCGCCCGCGCGGTGACCCGGGTCCCGTTCCTGCCGCCCGTCGCCGAGTGGGTGGAGGCGTTCACCCGGCCGGTGATCATGGACACCGCCAAGGCGAAGACCCAGCTGGGCTGGCGGCCGCACTTCACCGGGTGGGAGGCGCTGCGGGCGACGCTGGCCTGAAGCAGGAGGCCCCCGGTGCCCCACGCCTCCCGAGCCCGGCGCGGGACGCTGCACCGGGGCCGTTCCAGCACCTCGCTCACCGGGCTCGGGACGGGGCCGGGTGCCTGGAGGGGCCTCAGGGCACCCGCGCGACCGTCGGCAGCCACGCCAGGACGTGCTCGGCCAGCAGCTCCGGGCACTGCAGCTGCGGCACGTGACCGACGCCCGGCAGCTCGACGTAGCGCCAGTCCGGGTGCCGCCGGGCGACGTCACGCGCCACCGACACCGGCACCAGCCGGTCGCGGTCGCCGTGCACGAGCAGCACCGGCACCTGCACGCCGGCCATCGCGCGGCGCATCAACCGCGGGTCGGCCAGGAGCAGGAGCAGCGAGCGGGCCGCGGTGAGGAAGGCGCGGTCCATGCCGACGACGTCACGCCGCTCGTCGACCAGCGCGACCGAGCGGTCGACGAGCGCCGGCGGGACGGCGTCGGGGTCGACGCCGCAGAGCACGAGCATCTCCCGGACCGTGCCGCGCGCGCCGAGCTTCCGGCGACGGCCGGCCAGGTAGCGCAGGCCCGCGCCGGGCAGGGCGTAGAGCCCGAACGCCGCCGCGACCCGGGGGTCCGGACGCCCCCGCGGACCGGGCAGCGCCGGGTCGACCAGCACCAGGCCGCTGACCTTCGCCGGCGAGCGCTGCGCCTCGAGCACCGAGACCATCCCGCCCATCGAGTTGCCGACCAGCACCACCGGCGCGCCGGTCACCTCGCGGACGAAGCGGTCCAGGACCACCACGTTGTCCCGCACCGTGGCCGTCCGCTGCCCCGGCTCGCTGCGGCCGAAGCCGGGCAGGTCGAGGGCGTGCACCCGCGCGTGCGGGGTGAGCAGCGGGGCGAACAGGTCCCAGTTGAGGTGCGAGCCGCCCAGGCCGTGCACCAGGACGACGATCGGCCCGTCCTCCCGGCCGCCGAAGTCGACGTGGTGCACCGGGCCGTCGATGTCCACGGTGCGGCTGTGCCCGGGGGTGTCCCGGGCGTCGGTCTGGCCGTCCATGTCCGTACCGTGCCACGCCCGGATCGCCGCCCCGGCGCCAGGGCGCGGGGTCGCCGGGACGTGTCACACCGCACAGCCAGACTGCCGATGGGTGTATCAGGTGCCGCTCTGGAGTGTCAGGAGCAGTACCGGGTGGTACCTGCAGGGCGGGCCGCCCACGGAGGCCGGCTGACGAGGAGGACGACGTGATCCGAGGCGATGGGCCGGCGCTGCCGCTCTACCTGAGCGAGCCCGGCCGGGCGATGGCCGACTTCGGCCTGTACCTGGCGGCGCGGCCGCTGATGCCGCGGCTGCCGCAGGGCGACGGGCACCCGGTGCTCGTGCTGCCGGGGCTGATGGCCGACGACGCCTCGACGCGGGTGCTGCGCGCGACGCTGCGCCGGCTGGGCTACCGCGTCCACGGCTGGCAACTGGGCCGCAACATCGGCCCCACCGCCGCCTGCGTGGCCGGTATGCGCGACCGCCTCGACGACCTCAGCGACCGCTACGGTCGGCCGCTGTCCCTGGTCGGCTGGAGCCTGGGCGGCATCTTCGCCCGCGACCTGGCCCGCCGGACACCGGACTCGGTGCGCCAGGTGATCACCCTCGGCAGCCCGTTCCGGATCACGCGGCACAGCCAGAGCCGCGCCTCGCGGGTCTTCGACCGGTACTCGCACCTGCACGTCGAGCACCGTTCGCTGCCGCTGGAGCCCGACTGCACGCCGCTGCCGGTGCCCGCGACGTCCATCTACTCGCACCTCGACGGCATCGTCCACTGGCAGACCTGCCTGGAGACCCCCGGCGAGCGGGCGGAGAACATCGCCGTGATGGCCAGCCACCTGGGGCTGGGCCACCACCCGGCCGCCCTCTGGGCCATCGCCGACCGGCTCGCCCAGCCCGAGGGCGCCTGGCGGCCGTTCCGGCCGCCGGTGTTCCTGCGCCCGGCCTTCCCCCGCCCGGACGTCCCGGCGCCGCTGGCCGACGAGGCCGCCGCGGCCTGACCGCACCGACGACGAGGGCCCGGCGACCGCACGGTCGCCGGGCCCTCGTGCGTCCAGGACGTCGTCCACGGGAGTCCCCGGTCCTGCGTCCGCCGTCGCCGACCACTCCTCGGTGAGACCTCGGCCGCACACTGCCGGACCAGGCCCCCGGACCTCCCCCCGCGTCTCGCGACCAAGGCGGCGCTTCCCCCGGTCGGTGCCGAGCGGCGTGCCGACCACCTGGCCGACGACCTGATCGACGGGAACGGTGCCCCGTGGTCATGCTGACCGGCACCTATGACCACCTCACGACCCCGGACGACGGGCGTCGGACCGCCGACCACATCAAGAACGCCCACTTCATCGAGATGGAGGACATCGGCCACTTCCCGATGAGCGAGAACCACGAGGTCTTCCGGCGCCATCTGCTGCAGGCGCTGGAACGGATCGGGTCCCGCTCGGCCACCGCCCAGGCCTGACTGCGGCCGCTGCAGGCCGCACCGCCCTGCCCGGGAGGTCCTCGGCCGGACCTCCCGGGCAGGGGCTCGTACGCCGTGGTCTCCAGAGCTTGTGCCGCTTGGTGAGACCGACGGTGCAGGTGTCACCGCGGTGTCCACGTGGGTGGCAGGGGACGGACGTCCCGGAGGATTCGCCAGGCCCCTCCGGGACCCGCAGCGCGACGATCCAGCGGAAGCGCTGTCCCGCTTCGACGGGCGGCGCGGGGAGGGTTCGAGGACGGGGTCTAACTGGCCGCTGCCGGCTGGGGCGCCTGCGCCTGCTGCGGGCCGCTCGCTGCCGCTGATCCGTCCGATGCCCGGAGCATCTGCGCCATCGCCTCGAGATTGTCCGCCGCCGACGCGCCGCCGCACGTCAAGGACGCGAGGAGCGCGCCGAGCACGCCGGACCGGTCCGCCAGGATCCGGACCCGACCGATCTCGACGACGAGACCCAGCAGGTCGAGACGGAGTCCGTTCGGGATGTCGAGGATCACACATTCCACCGGCGTCGTCATCGAGCGTCCCCTCCCATGACCGGCGAGTGATTCGCCGCACGCAGCAGGATTCGAACCTCCCCGGCAGTCGCGTCCCGCTCGATGCACCGTTCGGCGGCGTCGGCACAGCGACCGCTCGAGGGACAGGACAGAGTGAACCCGCAGTTGCGTCACCGAAGCGTCACCGGCTCGTCACTGGCGAGACGAGGCAGGCGGTGCTGCCCGGACGTCGGCCAGGCGGCGCACCGCCCGCGGAGGACGACCGGACCCCGCAGGTGTCGGCGTTGCCCGCGGCCGGCTCGGGTGCCTGCCGGACCGGCACGACAGAGCGGATGCGGAGTGGTGGGCGCGGCCGGGATCGAACCGGCGACCGCTCGCTTGTAAGGCGAGAGCTCTCCCGCTGAGCTACGCGCCCCGCGCGCCCAGAGTAGGCGGCCCCCTGCAGGGTCCCGCCGCGAGCTCGCGAGTGGCGGGGGGGCAGGAGGTCCTTCCTCAGGCGGCCAGCTCGGCCACGGCGTCCTTCCAGCCCGACTGCTCGCGGGCATCCCCCGGGCCGTTGACCTCGGCGAACGCGACGCGACCCTCGGCATCGACGAGGAAGGTGCCGCGCACGGCCATGCCGGCTTTGTCGTTGAACACGCCGTAGGCCTGGGCGACGGCGCCGTGCGGCCAGAAGTCCGACAGCAGCGCGAAGTCGAAGCCCTCCTGCTCGCGCCACGCCTTGAGGGCGGGGGCCGGGTCGGTGCTGAGCGCGAGCACCCGCACGCCGGCGTCGGTGTAGGTCGCCAGCTCGTCACGCAGCTGGCACAGCTCGCCGGTGCAGATCCGGGAGAAGGCGAAGGGGTAGAAGACCAGCAGGACCGGCGTCCCGCGCAGGTCGGCCAGCGACACGACCTGGCGGTCCTGGTCGGGCAGGCTGAACTCGGGCGCGACGTCCCCGACGGAGAGGCTCATGCGCCGATCGTGCCGCATCGCCGGCGCGGACCGGGCGGCCCCCCTGCGGGGTCCCGCCGCCGGTCCGGTGACGGACCGGAACGGCCACCCCTCAGGAGCCCACGCCGAGCGTGCGAGGCGTCGGGGCGGCCTGCTCGCAGGGGCCCGCCGCGAGCTGGCGAGTGGTGGGGGTCGAGGGCGTCCTCCGACCTTCCTCAGCGGCGGCTGCGCGCCGCCTTGGGGGTGACCAGGCGGATGCCGGACCAGTCCTTGGCCGCGGAGACGCTGCTGGTCTGCGACAGACCGGCGGTCGGGGCGACCTCGGTGACGTCACCGGGCTCGACGTGACCCGGGCGACCGGACTTGGGCACCAGCAGCCACACGACGCCGTCGTCGGCGAGCGACGTGATCGCGTCGGTCAGCGCGTCGAAGAGGTCGCCGTCGTCCTCCCGCCACCACAGGAGCACGACGTCGGCCACCTCGTCGGTGTCCTCGTCGACCATCTCGCTGCCGGAGACCTCGACGATGGAGTCCCGCAGGTCCTCGTCGGCGTCCTCGTCCCAGCCGAGCTCCTGCACGACCATGCCCGGCTTGATGCCCAGCCGGGCCGCCATGCTGGCGCTGCCCGAGTCGACGCTCATCCCTGCTGTTCCTCCATGGGTTCCGATGCGGCTGACCGGGGGACACGTCCGTGCCCGCGCCGGCGGGGTGTCGTGGGGACGGGATGCGCGGCCCGGGGCGCGGGGTGCGGCGGACCGCAGGTGGACAGGACACGACCAGCGGGAGACCTCCCCCGCAGCCCGGTCATGTCACCCCTTCCCGTCCGCACCGGTCACCCTGCCTCGGGTGTCCGAGGCCACGGCCGGCGTAGGCGGAAAGCGTAGGGCATGCCTGGTCAGGTGCAAGTGTGTCGAGGGACGTCCGGAACCGGCCGTCGTCCCGACTGGTGGGCGACCGGCGTGACGCGCACCCCACCCGCGGGGGACGATGTGCCCATGAGCGCTCCGCAGCAGTCGGGTGGCGACCCCGCCCGCGACGCCGGCAACGAGACCGGACCGGCCCGTGCGGTCATCACCGACGGCCTCCCCAGCCAACTGGTCGACACCGACCCCGACGAGACCAACGAGTGGTTGGAGTCGCTGGACGCCGTCGTTGACCACGCCGGTCGCGGCCGCGCCCGCTACCTCATGCTCCGCATGCTGGAGCGCAGCCGCGAGCAGCAGGTCGGCGTCCCCGGCCTGCGCAGCACCGACTACATCAACACCATCCCGCCGGAGCGGGAACCGTGGTTCCCGGGCGACGAGGACGTCGAGCGCCGGATCCGCGCCTACATCCGCTGGAACGCCGCGATCATGGTGCACCGCGCGCAGCGCCCGGGGGTCGGCGTCGGCGGGCACATCTCCTCCTACGCGAGCTCCGCGTCCCTGTACGAGGTCGGCTTCAACCACTTCTTCCGCGGCAAGGACCACCCCGGCGGCGGCGACCAGATCTGGTTCCAGGGGCACGCCTCCCCCGGCATCTACGCCCGCGCCTTCCTCGAGGGCCGCCTCGACGAGAACCAGCTCGACGGCTTCCGGCAGGAGGTGAGCCACCCCGGCGGTGGGCTGTCGTCCTACCCGCACCCGCGGCTGATGCCGGACTTCTGGGAGTTCCCCACCGTCTCGATGGGCCTCGGCCCCATGAACGCGGTCTACCAGGCACGGTTCAACCGGTACCTGCACGCACGCGGCATCAAGGACACCTCCGACCAGCACGTGTGGGCCTTCCTGGGCGACGGCGAGATGGACGAGCCCGAGTCGCTGGGCGTGATCGGCCTCGCCGCGCGCGAGGAACTGGACAACCTCACCTTCGTCATCAACTGCAACCTGCAGCGGCTCGACGGCCCGGTCCGCGGCAACGGCAAGGTCATCCAGGAGCTGGAGTCCTTCTTCCGCGGCGCCGGGTGGAACGTCATCAAGGTGATCTGGGGCCGGGAGTGGGACCCGCTGCTGGCCGCCGACCGCGACGGCGCGCTGGTCAACCTCATGAACCAGACGCCGGACGGCGACTACCAGACCTACAAGGCCGAGGACGGCGCCTTCGTCCGCGAGCACTTCTTCGGCCGGGACCCACGCACCCGCAAGCTCGTGGAGAACATGAGCGACCAGGAGGTCTGGAACCTCTCCCGCGGCGGGCACGACTACCGCAAGGTCTACGCGGCGTTCAAGGCGGCGGTGGAGCACAAGGGTCAGCCCACGGTCATCCTCGCCAAGACCATCAAGGGCTGGACCCTCGGCAGCCACTTCGAGGGCCGCAACTCCACCCACCAGATGAAGAAGCTGACCGCCGAGGACCTCGCCGCGTTCCGCGACCGCCTCTACCTGCCGATCCCCGACGAGCAGCTCGACAAGACCCTGCCGCCCTACTACAAGCCCGCCCCGGACTCCGACGAGATGCAGTACATGCTCGAGCGGCGCCGGCAGCTGGGCGGCGCGGTGCCCCGGCGCCGGTCGGAGTTCAAGACGCTCAAGGCGCCCGAGGACAAGGCCCTCGACGTCCTGCGGCGCGGCTCGGGCAAGCAGGAGGTCGCCACCACGATGGCGTTCGTCCGCCTGCTCAAGGAGCTGCTCAAGGACAAGGAGCTCGGCCCGCGCTTCGTGCCGATCATCCCGGACGAGGCCCGCACCTTCGGGATGGACTCCCTCTTCCCGTCGCAGAAGATCTACAACCCGGCCGGCCAGCGCTACACCTCGGTCGACCGCGAGCTGATGCTGGCGTACAAGGAGTCCGAGCAGGGCCAGATCCTGCACGAGGGCATCAACGAGGCGGGCTCCACCGCGTCGTTCACCGCCGTCGGCACCTCGTACGCCACGCACGGCGAGCCGATGGTCCCGATTTACATCTTCTACTCGATGTTCGGGTTCCAGCGGACCGGCGACTCGTTCTGGGCAGCCGCCGACCAGATGACCCGCGGCTTCGTCCTCGGCGCCACCGCCGGCCGGACGACGCTCAACGGCGAGGGCCTCCAGCACGAGGACGGCCACTCGCTGCTGCTCGCGCACACCAACCCGGCCGTCGTCTGCTACGACCCCGCGTTCTCCTACGAGGTCGGGCACATCACCAAGGACGCGCTGGCGCGCATGTACGGCGACGACCCGGGCGCCCCGCTGGGCGGCTCCCGCTCGCCCGACGTCATGTACTACCTGACGGTCTACAACGAGCCGTACAACCAGCCGGCCGAGCCCGAGGGTCTGGACGTCCAGGGTCTGCTGGCCGGCATGTACCGGTACGCGCCCGGCCAGGGTGACGGCCCGAAGGCGCAGGTGCTGGCCTCCGGCGTCGCGGTGCCGTGGGCGCTGCGCGCGCAGGAGCTGCTGGCCAACGACTGGGGCGTGTCGGCCGACGTGTGGTCGGTGACGTCGTGGAACGAGCTGCGGCGGCAGGCCGACGCGGCCGAGGAGCACAACCTGCTGTACCCGGAGGACGAGCCGCAGGTCCCGTACGTGACCCAGCGGCTGCAGGACGCCCCCGGGCCGGTCGTCGCGGTGTCGGACTGGATGCGGGCGGTGCCCGACCTCATCGCGCCGTACGTCCCCGGCGGGATGGCCACGCTGGGCACCGACGGGTTCGGCCTCTCCGACACCCGCCCGGCGCTGCGGCGGCACTTCCACGTCGACGCCGAGTCGGTCGTCGTCCGGGTGCTGGCCTCGCTGGCCCAGCGCGGCGAGGTCGACCGCGACGTCGTCCGCCAGGCGGTGGAGAAGTACCAGATCCGCGACGTGCAGGCCGCGCCCGAGGAGGAGCGGTCCGACCCCAGCCCGGCGACCTGAGGAAGGCCCCCCTGCCCCCCGCCACCCGCAGGCTCGCGGCGGGACCCGGCACGGGGGCCACAGCTGCCGGCGACGGCCACCTCGCGGTGGCCGTCGTCGGCGGCGGGGTGGTGGGGCTGACCTGCGCGCTCGAGCTCGCGCGCGCCGGGCACCGGGTCCGGGTGCACACCGCCGACCCGATCGCGGCGACCACCTCCGCGGTGGCTGCCGCGATCTGGTTCCCGTACCGAGCGGCGCCCGCGGACGCCGTCCTGCGGTGGGGCGCCACCTCGCTCGAGGTCCTCACCCGGCTGGCCGCCGACCCGGCGACCGGGGTGGCGCTCCGGCCGGGGACGTTCGTGCACCGCACGCCCGAGCCCGACCTCTGGTGGACGCCCGGCGTGGCCGACGTCCGTCCGGCGACCCCGGGGGAGCTCCCGCCCGGCGTCCCCGCCGGCACCCGCTGCACGCTGCCGGTGGTGGACACGGGCCGGTACCTGCCCTGGCTGGTCGGCGCGTGCGCCTCGGCCGGGGTGCAGACCGTGCCTGGCCGGGTCGCCGCGCTCGACGAGGTGGCCGGCGACGTCGTGGTGGTGGCCGCGGGACTGGCCGCGGGGCACCTCCTCGACGACGACTCCTGCGTACCCGTGCAGGGCCAGGTGGTGCGGCTGGCCGACCCGGGCCTGACCGACTGGGTGCTGGACGACGACAACCCGGCCGGGCTCACCTACGTCGTCCCCCGCGGGCGGGACGTTGTCTGCGGGGGCACGGCGCTGGAGGGCGCCACCGGCACGGAGCCCGACCCCGAGGTGGAGGCCGCGATCCTGGCGCGGGCGTGCGCGCTGGTCCCGGAGCTGCGCGGACAGCCGGTGCTGTCGCGGGCGGTGGGGCTGCGGCCGGGCCGGCCCACCGTCCGGCTGGAACGGCTGGACGTCGGCGGGCGACCGGTGGTGGCCTGCTACGGGCACGGCGGCGCCGGCGTCACCCTCTCCTGGGGCTGCGCGGCCGAGGCCATCGGCCTGGTGTGAGCGCCGGGGTCGTTGCCGCGAGGTGACGCCGGGGGCTACCGTCTGCCGCGAGGCGGTGCGGCATGACCGAGACCATGACCGAGGAACTCCGGCTCGTGCTCAACGGGATCGACGTCGGCACGGGCGACTACCTCACGCCGGAGCTGGTGCTGGCTGACGTGGCGCACGCGTTGCGCGGGGGCGCGGCGTCCCCGCCCGGGGCCCGTGAACTCTGCCGGCGCAGGCAGGCGGACGAGGACCACTTCGGAGTCGTCTACGGGCGGGACCCGCAGGAACTGGGCTCGGTCGGCTGGGGCGTGGTGGCGCCGCCGGACCTGGACCCGGCGGTGCCGGAGGCGCTCGGTCCCCTGCTTCGGCTGCGCAAGGAGCAAGCCGGCGATCTGTTCCGGCGCCTCGATCTGCGCCCCGGTGAGGACAAGGACGACTTCCTGGCCCGCCACGGGATGGGTCCCGGGGTCGTCGACCCCCGCAGGGTCCCCTACCACCTGCTGCTCCTCGGTTCACCGGAGCAGGTGCCCTTCGACGTCCAGTACCAGCTGGGCGTCTCCTACGCCGTCGGGCGCCTCGACCTCGAGGACGCCGAGGCCTACGCCGCCTACGCGGCGACCGCGGTCGCGGCCGAGCAGAGTCCCGGCCCCCCGGCCCATCGGCTGCGGTTCTTCGCGCCCCGCCACCCGGGGGACACGCCCACGGCCCTGAGCTCCTCCCGGCTGGTGGCGCCGCTACAGGCGGAGTTGTCTGACGCCACCGGCGGCTGGGAGGTCGGCAGCGACGTCGGGGAGGGTGCCACGCGAGCCCGGCTGGAGGAGCTAGTGACGGGGACGGACGCCCCGGACCTGCTCTTCACGGCCGGCCACGGCGTCGGGGGCACGGCCGCGCACCGAGACCTCGCCGGCGCGCTGCTGTGCCAGGACTGGCCCGGTCCGCTCGGCCCCCGCGGCCCGGTCGACGAGGGGCACTACTTGGCTGGGCACCACCTACCCTCTGGAGGCGGGATCGGCCCCCGGGTGGTGTTCTCCTTCGCCTGCTTCGGCGCCGGCACACCGCAGCAGTCGGACTACCCGGACGGTCCGGACAGCTCCGCGCCGCTGGCCGCCACTGGGTTCACCGCGCGGCTGCCGCAGCGGCTTCTCGGGGCGCCCGGTGGCGCGCTGGCCTTTGTGGGACACGTGGACCGCGCCTGGAGCTGTTCGTTTCTCTGGAAGGGGCTGGCCGCGCAGGTCACGCCCTTCCGAAGCACCCTCCTGGCGCTGATGGACGGCTCTCGTCTCGGGTGGGCGATGGAGAGCCTGACCTCGCGGTACGCGGAGATCGCGACGGAGCTGACCCGCCGGATGGACGGGCTCCGCCGCTTCGGCAAGCGCATCGACGACGCCGACCTGGTTGGCCTCTGGACGGCGACGCATGACGCCCGGTCCTACGTGGTCCTGGGTGACCCCGCGGTCCGGATCGCGCCGCGGGGCAGCGCCGGTCCGCTCGCGGGCTGACAGACGGAGGACGCCGTGGGACCCGGACCGGTGCCTGGGGGCGAGCCTGGCTACCACCTGGTGGCCTTCGACGCCCGTGGGGAGGAGCGGCCCGAGGCTGCGGGCCTGTCCAGCCAGCAGCTCGACGCGCGGCTGGTCCGGGAGCCGCCCACGGATGTCTTCGTCCTCAGCCACGGGTGGAACGGCGACGTGCCCGCCGCCCACCGCCAGTACAGCGCCTGGGTGGCGGCCATGGCCGGGTGCCCGGAGGACCGGGCGGCCGCCGACGCCCGTCCCGGTGGGTTTCGACCCGTCGTCGTCGGGGTCCACTGGCCCAGCCGGGCGTGGGGGGACGAGGACCTGGGCTCGACGTCCTTCGGGCTACCGGCCGATGGAGCCGCGGCAGCGGAGAACGGGGTGGCCCGGCTCGTGGACTCCTCGGCGGCGGCCCTCGGCGACACGCCCGTCGTGCGAGAGGCGGTGCGCACCCTGGTGGACTCGGCCCTCGAGGACCCCGTCCCAGTCACGCTGCCGGCGCCGGTACGCGAGGCGTACGCGCGGCTGGACGAGGCCCTCGGGCCGGGTGCCGCCGGCGAGGGCGCCGCCCCCGGGGACGACCGCGCCCCCTTTGACGCAGAGGCGGTCTACCAGGCTTGCCTCGTGGAGGAGTTGGCCTCCTTCGGGAGCACCTCCCTCGGCGGACTGCTCGCCCCGCTCCGGGTGCTCACCTTCTGGCACATGAAGCGCCGGGCCCGCGACGTGGGCGCCTCCGGTGTAGCGACGCTGCTGTCGGCTCTGCAGGAGGCGGCGCCGGACGCCCGTGTGCACCTGATGGGACACAGCTTCGGCTGCATCGTCGTCTCCGCGGCCGTGGCGGCTGCCCGCCGCCCGGTCGCCTCGCTGACCCTCGTGCAGGGGGCGATGTCGCTGTGGTCCTTCTGCTCGGCCATCCCGTCTGTGCCCGAGCGCCCTGGCTTCTTCCACCGCGTCCTGGCCGACGGGCTCGTCGCCGGCCCGGTGCTGGTCACCACCTCGGTGCACGACCGCGCGGTGCGCACCTTCTACCCAATCGGTGCCGGTGCGCGCGGCCAGGTCGACTACGGGCCGGACCGGCTGCCCACCTACGGCGCCATCGGCACCTTCGGGGTGCGCGGGCCCGGCATCCGGGTGGTGGACGACGACCTGCACGCGGTCGACGCGTCGTACGACCTGCAGCCCGGGGTGGTGCACGTCCTGCGCAGTGACGAGGTGATCCGGCACGGCGCCGGGGTGATGGGGGCGCACAGCGACATCACCAAGCCCGCGGTGGCGCACGCGGTCTGGCAGGCCGCGCTGGCCACGCCCGCCGGCACCCCCGGGGGACAGGGTCAGCAGTCGGGGTCCAACCCGTAGAAGGTGCAGTCCGCTTCGGACAGGTCCTGGGTGACCTTGGACTCGACCAGGTCCAAGAGGTCGTCGTCCTGCAGCGGGAGGGTGCTCCGGTCACCGCCGGTGTCGAAGAGTGCGACGTGCCGGCCGCCGGGCATGAAGGTCGCGGCCACGAGGTCCGAGTCGGTCGGGACTACCCGTGTCCGCAGCCCCGTGTCGGGGTCGGTGAGCACCGCCTGCTGATCCGAGCCCGTGGTCAACACGTCACCGGCCGGACCGATGACGACGTACAGGACGGCACCCGAGTGCACCGGTTCCGACCAGGCGAGGACGCCGCTCCGGGTGTCGAAGGAGGCCACCCGCCCCCTCGAGGTCCCGAGGACGACGTCGCGACCGTCGCCCGTGAACGCGGCATCGTTCACGGTCTCCCACATGGCATCCGTCGGAACCTCACGCGCGGCCGCCTCCTCCAGGAGGAGTTCCACGGGCTCTCCCGCCCCGGACAAGGGCACCACGAGGGCGATCGGCCGCGCCTTCACCGGGGACGACGGCTCCTCGGACACGCCATCGAGGATCGCGAGGACGTGGGAACCGTCCGGTGAGACCCTGACTTGAGAGATGGAGCGGCTCGGGTCGTTCATCACGTCGCCCAGCTGCTCGCCGGTGCCGGCGTCCCACCGGACCAACCTCCCGTCCCAGCTCGCGGTGACGATCTCCGCGCTGTCCGGGGTGAACGCCAGGTCCATCAACGAGTAGTCGTCCGGCCCCAGGACAACCAGCTCGCGACCGGTCCCCACGTCCCAGACGTGCACCCGTCCGTCCTCGGTGATCCCGCCCACTCGGCGTCCGTCCGGCGAGGCCGCCAGTGCGGAGAGCTGGCGCCCCTCCGCGCCGGAGACCATGCGGTGGCCGGCGCTGGGATCCCACCCGCTGAGACTCGAGTCCTCCGCGATGGTGAAGGTCTGGTCACTGGTCACGACAAAGGTGAGCACAGCCCGCGCACCCGCGGTGTTGACCCCCGTGGGGCGCAGCTGCCAGAACGCCGGCTCACTGTCCTGGGACAACGCCAGCACCGTGCTGGGGTCGGAGACGTCGAAGACCGCCTCCCTCAACGCAGCCCCGGGAACGGTCACCTGGGAGACCAGCTGCCCGGTGGAGCTGTCGTGCACCGTCACGTGGCCCTCGGCCTGGAAGGTCAGGATCCGTGAGAGTTCCGCGTCGACCGTGCGGAACACCACGTCCGAGTCGGTGTCCGGGTCCGCGGGGAACGGCCCGTGCCGGGGGCTGCCTGTGGCCGCGTCCCAGACGGTGACCGCCTGGTCGAACGTGATCGTCGCCAAGGTCTGCCCGGCCGGACCGACCACGACCTGCGACGCGCCCTCAGGCAGCGGGACCCGGCCCGTCTCCTGCCCGGTGGTGGCATCCCAGAGGACCGCAGAGGGCGCGTCACCGACGGTGGCCAGAGTCCGGCCGTCGTCGCTGAACGCAGCGTCGTAGGCGCTCGTCGAGCTCTCATCCGCGACCGCGAAGAGCGGAGTCCCCCCGCGGTCCCACACCTGCAGCGCCTGGCCGGAGCCGATAGACACCACCCGGCTCCCGTCCGGCGAGAGCAGCACCTGCCAGACGAAGCCGCTGCTCTCTTGCCATCGCTGTGTGCCGCCCGAGGCCACGTCCCACACGAGGATGCCGCCGCCCACCAAGCCGGCGACGACGGTGGACGCATCGGAGCTGATGTCCACGACAGTGACGTCGGAGGCATCCGACAGGGGCAGTCGCCCCTCGGCCTCGCCCGTCACCCGATCCCAGATCTGCAGACCCTCCGATCCCGCGGTGACCACGGCCGTACCATCCCTGGACAAGGCCCCCGCCAGCGCCGGCCCCTGTCCGCGCAGGACGGTTGACACCGGGGACGCGGAGGCGGTCTGGTACAGCACGTCGCGGGCCTGCGGGCCGAGGTCCTCGGGTCCGGACCGTCTGGCTGCCGCTGCTGCGAGAGCGACAGCCAGGTCCTGGTCCCAGGTCAGGGCACGTTGGGCCCCGGCAAGCAGTCTGTACACGATCTCCTGTTCGCGCGCCTGCCTCTCGGCCTCTCGCGACCGGAGCAGGAAAAGGGTGGCGGTCAGGGCGAGCACGGTGACCAGGGCGACGGCGATCCACAGCCGCCGTGCCGAACGGCGGAGGACCACTGCCGTCTGCTGCTCACGGCGCACCTGCTCGTCGGCCCGCCGGGACGCCGTGAGGAAGTCCCGCTGCAGAGGGGTGAGCACGCCGGTCCGCACGGCGTCGTCCTGCTCGGCCTCGGCGAGGTCCGCACCGCGCAGCAGCAGCCGGTCCGGCCGGTCCTCCTGGTCCCACAGCACGGCCGCCCGCTCGAGGGAAGACAGGTGCTGCGCGCGCCAGGCCGCGTTGTCCCGCCGGACGGGCTCGATCAGCCGGTCGTGGGCCAGCTCGTACCAGGTGGCCTGCCGACGGGTCTCGGCGCGGACCAGGTGCGCGTCGAGCAGCTCGCCGAGCAGGCGGTGCCCGGCCTCCGTGGCCGGCTCCGGGCCCGTCAGGACCTGGCTGCGCAGCCCCTGCGGGGTGATCAGCCGCTCCTCGAACCAGTCCCGGATCACCCGCTCCGGCACCCCGGTCCGCTCCGCCGCGGTGCGGACCCGCTCGGCGTAGTACTCCCCCAGTGCCTGGTCGACCCGACCCAGGGCGTCGACGTCAGCACGAGTGATCTCCGTGGCACCGGCGGGGAGCATCGACCACAGCAGGTGGCACGCCACCTGCAGCTGCACCGGCTCGACGTAGGAGCCGAGCACCTCCGTGACCCCACCCGGCCGCTGCACCCGCACGGTCCGCAGGTCGTCCACCAGCTGCTGGGCGGCCTCCTCGGTGAACTCCACACCCGCCGCCTGGGCCGGGCGACGGATCGCCTCGAGCGCCTCGGTCACCGACAGGAGGTCGAGCCGGAAGGTGGTCCGGAACCGCGTCGGGACGTACTTCAGGTACGGGTCGAGGGCGGCGAGGAAGTCCTCCCGCATGGAGAACAGCGCCCAGTGGTCCCGGTCCCGCAGCAGCTGCCCGAGCTCCCGGAAGAACTCGTGCTTGGCCTCCTCGTCGGTGGGGTCGGCGGTCAGCACCTCCTCGAACTGGTCGAAGACCAGCACCTCGTTGCCCAGCTGGCCGTCCCGGTCGGCGTTGGCCGTGACGTACTCGTGCAGCGTCATGGTGGCCAGCTCGGCGACGGGGCGCTGCCGCTCCGGGGGCACGCCCTCCTCGAGGGAGAGCAGCACGCTGGACACGTAGCGGTTGCGCGGCGTGGGAACCCCGGACTCCGGCGTCAGCGCGTGGGTGACCCGGATGGTCGGGAGCACCTCGAACGCGGCCTCGCGGAGGGCCGGCACCAGGGCCGCCTCGATCAGCGACGTCTTCCCCGCACCCGACGGGGAGTACAGCAGGACGATGCGCTCGGCGATCAGCAGGTCGAGCAGGTCCTGCCGCTCCCGGTCCCGCCCGTAGAGCGGGTCGCCGAGCCTGAAGGAGACCGGGCCGACGTAGGGGTCGCCAACCCGCGGAGGCGCCGAGGCGGTCATGACCTTCGCGCCTCCCACTGCGCCTGCAACTCCCGCACGAAGTGGTCGGTGGTGCCCCAGTAGACCGACACACGCGCGTCCCGGAAGTAGTCCTCCAGGTAGCTCCGCGCGCGGGCGGCGTCGATGGTGGCGTCCTCCTCGGGGTCGATCTGGACGGCGACGTGCGTGTAGCCCTTCCGCCGGTTGCCGCCCTCGGAGCTCATCAGGCTGCGGTACAGGACCCGGAAGTCCCACTCGTCGATGCGGAACCCCACGAACATCAGCGCCGAGTCCGCCAGCCGCCGGCGCACCATGGAGGGGACGAGGTCCTGGTTCTGGGTGACGCCGATGAGGAAGTCGAAGTAGTCGTCCTCGGTGAGCACGAGGGAGTCGGGCTGGTCCAGGGTCCCGAGCAGGTGGTAGACCAGCGGCCGCTCGGGCGTGGGCCGGTAGGACGGGTCCCGGTCGGCCGCCACGTCCCACCAGTCGCCGTCCCCGGACCAGTGGCACACCTGCACCTCCGGCTCGCGCCCGGCCTCGCTGAGGGCCCGGGCGAGCAGGCGGGAGGGTTGGGTCGTGACGTAGACCGGAGCCGGCAGCTGCGCCAGCACCGAGTAGGGCTCGACTGCCTCACGCCGGTGCCGCGCCTGCCACGCGCCCGCGATGAGGTCCTCGAGCGAGGTGCGCTCCTGGAGCAGGTCCGCTGGCAGGTCCTCGCGGTAGCGCTCCAGGAGGGTGCGCCGCAGGTGGCGCTCCAGCTCCGAGCGCAGGAACGGCGGGTCCTGGTGGATCGACAGGTACTGCGCGACCTGCGGGAGGCTCTCCCGGTAGTGCGGTGCCATGGGGAAGCCGTAGCTGCGGGCCCAGTCGGCGGCGATCTCCTGCCGGGTGCCCAGCAGCGCGTCGCTGATCCCCGGACCGATGATCGGCGTGCACATGCCGCTGCTCAGCGACCTGATCAGCGTCGGCCACTTGTCGAACGGCTCCCCGCCGGGGGTGACGCCCGGCTGGTACCACAGCCGCCCGCTCTTCAGCCGCATGAACAGTGCCGGGGCCCACCAGTCGGGCCGGTCCCGCACGGCCGCCCGCCCGACGGCCGTCGCGCGGTCCACGAGCCCGTCCGCGTCGAGGCTCCGGAAGAACGCCCTGGTGAAGGTGGCAGCGGTGGTCATGGTGACGTTCCCCTGCATGGCCACCACCGCGGGGACGCCGACCTCGGCCAGCCGGGGCCCCAGCGCGGCCAGCACCCCGGCGTCCTCGCTCCTCCGGTCGGCGCCCGCGCCGGCGCTCTGGCAGGACGCGAGGAAGACCAGCCGCGGCAGCCGGGACAGGTCCCGCAGCTGGCTGATCAGGTCGCTGCCGAGGAGGGGCGCGGCGTGGCCCTCCTGGTCGACGAGCAGGAGCACGGGCTCCTCGTTGGCGACGTAGCCGTGGCAGACCAGGTACAGGACGTCGAACCCGCGCCGCACCTGGTCGAGCACGTTTGCGAGAGTGGGGGCGGCGGCTCCGGGCAGCGTGGTCAGCCGCAGCGAGGCGAGCCCCTCGCGCACGCGGGCCAGCTCCTCCTCGACGCGCACCGGCGCCAGGAGGCGCCCGGCGTCGAAGGCGCCGAGGTCGTCCGGCCCGGCGACCACCGCGAGGGCCGTCAGGTCGTCCCGGGCCCGCACGCCCACGGGTCGCCAGTCCTGGCTGCTGAGGTACCGCGAGAAGAGCACGTTCTCGTTCGTCAGCAGCGTCGAGCCGTCGTGCGGGTCGCGCAGCGTCTCCCACCGCAGCCCGTGCAGCGCGGCGGCACCGCTGCCCATGACCAGGCGCACGCGGAGGGGCACGTCCTGGCTCTGGGCCGTTGCTACCGCCTTCTGGAACGCCGCACCGACGCCGTGGCCGAACAATCCGCAGCCGAGCGCGCGGCCGTACTCTCCGTCGTCGTCCACGGCGTCGAGGGCGCGTGGGTCGATGTCGGCCAGCAGGGGCCCGGGAGCGGTCAGCTGCACCTCGCCGTCGGTGCGCGGGAGCGAGAAGCGCAGTTCGACGGTGCATGAGACCGCGTCTCGACGGTGGAGGCCGATCTCGAGGTCGGCGCACTCGTTCACCGACTCGTGGGGACCCGAGACGGCGACCATGCGCACCTGCCGAGACACGAGAGGCGATCGGGAAGTCGCTCCAGGGTCCTCTCCGCGGCCCGCGTAGGAAAGGGGGCTGTCGCTCTCCGCCCAGGAGTGATCTCAAGTGGTGAGTGCGTCCAGCGCCATCGCGGCGTAGAGGGCGGCCCCGGCCGGCAGCGCGTCCTCGTCGAACACCACCAGGTTGGAGTGGTTGCCGGCGGCGCTCGCCGGATCGGCTCCCGGCGGGCAGGCACCGAGGAACGCCATCGCGCCGGGCACCCGCTGCAGCACGTAGGAGAAGTCCTCCGCACCCATGAGCGGCTCGGCGGCGACGACGCTGCGCTCCGGGCCGACCAGCTCTCCCGCGATCGCCAGCACCCGGTCGGCGACCGCCGGGTCGTTGGCCGTGACCGGGTAGCCCTGCCTGTGCACGAAGTCGACCTGCATGTCGTGCGCGGCGGCCACGTGCGTGGCGACCCGCCGCACCGAGGCGACGACGTCGGCCCGCCGCTCGGGCGAGAGGGTGCGGATGGTGCCCTGCAGGTAGGCGGTGTCCGGGATGACGTTGTCGGTGGAGCCGGCCACCAGGTTGGCCACCGTCACCACCGTCGGGTCGAACACCGGGGCGCGGCGAGTGACCATCGACTGCAGCGCGAGCACGATCTCGGCAGCCACCGGCACCGGGTCGGCGGCGGCGTGCGGCATGGAGGCGTGCCCACCTCGGCCGTGGACGGTGACCTCCCAGTGGTCGGCGGCGGCCATCATCGGCCCGGGCCGCACGCTGACCACGCCGCTGGGCTGGTTGGCGAAGACGTGCAGCGCGAATGCCCCGACCACCGGCGCCTCCGGGACGGCGTCCAGCAGCCCCTCCTCGAGCATGTACCGCGCCCCGTGGAAGCCCTCCTCCCCCGGCTGCAGCATGAGCAGGACCTGGCCGGCGATCTCGTCCCGGCGCTCGGCGAGCAGCCGGCCCGCGCCCAGCAGCATCGCGGTGTGCAGGTCGTGCCCGCAGGCGTGCATCGCGCCGGGCACCTCGGAGGCGAACGGCAGCCCGGTGTCCTCGTGCACGGGCAGGGCGTCCAGGTCGGCGCGCAGCAGGTACGTGGGGCCGGGGCGGGCGCCGCGCAGCACGCCGACCACCGAGGTCGTGCTCGTCCCGGTCGTCACCTCCACCGGCAGCCCGGCGAGCTCCTCGAGCACGGTGGCCTGGGTGCGCGGCAGGTGCAGCCCGATCTCCGGGGTGCGGTGCAGCCGACGGCGCAGGTCCACGGTGCGGTCGGCGTCGGCACGGGCGGCGGCCAGCAGGTCCGCGGCGGGGATGGGCATGCCGCCACTCTCCCAGGGTTCAGGAGCCGGCCCATGCCGGGCGGGTGACGTCCAGCTGCCAGACCACCGCGGTCGCGGGACCGGACACCGGGCCGCCCGCCTGCTGCTCGACGCGGACGCCGTCGGGACCGGCCAGCACGAGCAGCCCGGGCGGCACGGTCGCCGACGTCCCGTCCTCCACCGTCTCGATCCACAGCCGGGCGTCGGGCCGGCCGAGGTCCACCCAGCCGTCCGCGTTCGGGTGCACCTCGTGCGCGGCGTCGTCCCCGGGACGCGAGCTGCGCAGGTAGCTCTGCAGGACGTGCGCGCCGCCGTCCCCGGCGACCTCGTCGTGCTCCAGGCCGGTGCCGGCGCGCAGGACGGCGACGTCCCCGGCGGTCAGCACCGCGCCGCTCCCCCACGCGTGCCGCAGCGAGCCGGCCAGCACCACCGCGACGACGTCGACCGCACGGTGCGGGTGCCGCCCGTACCCGGTGCCGGGCGCCAGCCGGTCGTCGGCCAGGCGCAGCAGCGGGCCCAGCGAGCCGTCGTCGGGCTCCAGCAGCACGTCGGAGGTCAGGGTCACGGTGTCCTCGCTGCGATGCTCACGCGCCTGTCCGCTCATGGTCCTCCCGGGGTGGGAGAGCGCCGCGGCCGCCGGGCAGCGCGTCGAAGACGAGCGCCACCAGGAGTGTCCAGGCCACCCCCAGCGCCCAGCCGCCGACGACGTCGGAGAGGAAGTGCACGCCCAGCCACATCCGGGTCAGCCCGACGAGGACGACCAGGGCCACCCCGGCCGCGAGGGCGAGCCGGCGCTGCCGGGCGGTCAGCCGCGGCCAGGCCAGCACGAGCGCGATGGTCACGAGCGTGGCGATGCCCGAGGAGTGGCCGCTGGGGAAGCTCAGGGTGTCGTAGCCGGCTCCGCCGTTCTCGAACGCCGGGCGCACCCGGCCGAACGCCTCCTTGAGCAGCGCGGTCACCGGGCCCACCAGCACGTTGGCCGCGACCACCCAGCCCGCCGTCCGCCACGCCCTGCGAGTCCCCAGCCAGAACAGCACGGGCAGCGAGACCACCACCCGGAACCAGGCCACGCCGGGGGTGGTCAGCACCTCCAGCAGCACCTCGGTGGCGACGGAGCGGTCGTCGCCGGCGTAGAGCGCGCGGCTGACCGCGTCGTCGAGCCGGACCTGCGGCGCCCAGCCGGCCAGCACCCCGGCGCCCAGGACGAGCAGCACCACGATCCCCGCGCCGGTCGCCGCCAGTGATCGCCGGACCGTCGTCCGCCGGGGGTCCCGCTGCACCACGTCCACCCCACCCACTCTCCCCGACACCGCCGTGCGTGCCAGGCTGGCCGGTGTGTCCGACCGGGTCAGCAGGCGCCCGCCCTCCGCCGCCACCCTGCGGCGGCTGGAGCGTGCGTCCGGGTCGCTGTCGACCCGCGCGGTCGCGCGGATGGACGACGAGCTGCCCTGGTTCCGGACCATGCCCGCCGACCAGCGGTCCTGGGTGATGCTCGTCGCCCAGGCCGGGCTGGCCTCCTTCGTCGAGTGGTGCCGCAGCCCCGACCGCCGGCCGCGGCTGACCGGCGAGGTCTTCGGCGCCGCCCCACGTGAGCTGGCCCGCGTCGTGCCGCTCAAGCACACCGTCGACCTGGTGCGGGTGACCGTCGAGGTGATGGACGACTTCGTCGAGACGGTCGCCGAGCCGGGGGACGCCGACGTGCTGCGGCTGGCGGTGCTGCAGTACAGCCGCGAGGTCGCCTTCGCCACCGCGCAGGTCTACGCCAGCTTCGCCGAGAGCCGCGGCGCCTGGGACGCCCGCCTGGAGGCCCTGCTGGTCGACGCGCTGGTCCGCGGGGAGCGCTCCGAGGAGCTCTCCGGCCGGGCCTCGGCGCTGGGCTGGGCGGGGATGAGCCCGGTGACCGTGCTGGTCGGCGCGGCGCCGTCGGACGGCGACGTGCACGGCGCCACCCGCCGGGCCGCGCGGCAGGTGCGCAGCGAGGTGCTCGTGGGCGTGCACGCCGACCAGCTGGTCGTCGTCCTCGGCGGGTCGTCGGACCTGCAGTCCGCCGCCGAGCGGGTGAGCGACGAGTTCGGCCCCGGTCCGGTGGTGATGGGGCCCGTCGTCGACGGCCTCGGCCGGGCCGGCGACTCCGCGGCCGCCGCGCTCGCCGGGCTGCGCGCCGCGCGCGCCTGGCCGGGCGCCCCGCGGCCGGTGGCGGCCGACGCACTGCTGCCCGAGCGGGCCCTGGACGGAGACCCGACCGCCCGCGCGACGCTGCAGGAGCGGATCGCGGTGCCGCTGCAGGCCGCCGGCGGCGAGGTCCTCGAGACGGTGCGCGCGGTGCTCGCCAGCGGGGGCAACCTCGAGGCCAGCGCCCGCGCGCTGTTCGTGCACCCCAACACCGTCCGGTACCGGCTCAAGCGGGCCACGGAGATCACCGGGGTCTCGACCACCGACCCGCGCGGCGGCTGGACGGTGCAGGTCGCCCTCGCCCTCGCCGCCCTCGACCAGGACCGCTCGCTCTGGCACTGAGGGAGGACCTCCCCGCCCCCCGCCGCTCGCGGGCCCGCGGCGGGCCCCTGCACGGAGCCCACCGGCGCACAGTGCGGTTTCCACCACATCACCGGGGGTGACACCCGGCGACAACCCGGTCCAGTTGTGGAGACCCTCCAAAGAGCAGCGGTGTCCTTTCGTGCCGCTCCCCACGGCGGGGCGCCGTGATGTCTGCAACGGTGAGATACGTGCTGGCCGTCCTCGCCCCCGGACAGGGTGCGCAGAAGCCCGGGATGCTCACCGACTGGCTCGAGCTGCCCGGGGCAGAGTCCTTCTTCCGCTGGGCGGGTGCGATCGCCGACGCCGACCTGCTCGCGCTGGGCACCACCGGCGACGCCGAGGCCATCAAGGACACCGCGGTCACCCAGCCGCTGGTGGTCGCGATGAGCTTGTTCGTCGCCCGCGAGCTCGGCGGCCTGCCCGGGCCGGTGGCGCACACGCCGCAGGCCGGCCGGGACGTCGTCATCGCCGGGCACAGCGTCGGCGAGCTCACCGCGGCCGCGCTGGCCGGGGTGCTCAGCGTCGAGGCGGCGATCGCGCTGACCGCCGTCCGCGGCCGGGCGATGGCCGCCGCGTGCGCGCGGACGCCGACCGGGATGTCCGCCGTCCTCGGGGGTGACCCCGACGAGGTGACCGCGGCGCTCGAGAAGCACGGGCTGACCCCCGCCAACATGAACGGCGGCGGGCAGGTCGTCGCGGCCGGTTCCCTCGACGGCCTGGCCGCGCTCAAGGCCGACCCGCCGGCCAAGGCCCGCGTTCTGCCGCTGTCGGTGGCCGGCGCCTTCCACACCGAGTACATGGCCCCCGCCCGCGCCGAGCTCGAGGGGCTGGTCGGCGGCCTGCGCCCGGCCGAACCCAGCCGGCTGCTGCTCTCCAACGCCGACGGCGCCGCGGTGACCAGCGGCCGGGAGGTGCTGTCCCGGCTGGTCAGCCAGGTCACCAGCCCGGTGCGGTTCGACGCGTGCCTGGCGACCCTGCGCGACCTCGGCGTCACGGCGGTCATCGAGCTGCCCCCCGCGGGCGCGCTGGCCGGCCTGGCCAAGCGCGAGTGGAAGGACAGCGACATCGAGGTGCTGGCGGTCAGCCGCCCGGCCGACCTCGACCGTGCCCGCGCCCTCATCGAGGCCGAGCGCGGCCGCCCCGAACCCGACCACCTGCCCGACTGGCGGGTCGTCGTCTCCCCCGTGCGCGGCACGGTCAGCCCCGCCGCGATCGCCGAGGGCACCCAGCTGCCGGCCGGCACGCCGCTGGGTCGCGTCCGCAGCCGCCGTGCGGAGGCCGACGTCTCCGCCGGGTACGACGGCGTCCTCGCCGAGTGGCTGGTCCAGGAGGGCGACCTCGTCGACGCCGGCGACCCGATCGCGCGGCTCTACCCGGAGGTGCAGTCATGAGCGGACTCCAGCTGACCACCGGGGCGCCCGGCGCGCGGATCCTCGGCTTCGGCAGCTACCGGCCGCGCCGTCGGGTCACCAACGACGAGCTCGCGCAGACCATGGACACCAACGACGAGTGGATCCAGGCGCGGGTGGGCATCGCCGAGCGCCGGTGGGCCGAGCCCGACGAGACGCTGCTGGAGATGAGCGTCGCCGCCGGCGGCAAGGCGCTGGCCGCCAGCGGTCTGGACGCCTCCGAGGTCGACCTGGTGCTGCTCGCCTCGGCCAGCCTGCCGCGGCCGATCCCGGGCCTGGCACCCGAGGTCGCGCACCGGCTGGGCGCCCAGCGGCCCGGTGCGTTCGACCTCAACGCCGGCTGCGCCGGCTGGTGCTATGCACTCAGCGCCGCCGCCGACGCCATCCGCACCGGCTCGGCGCGCAACGCCCTGGTCATCGGCGGCGAGCGGCTGACCGACTACACCGACCTCACCGACCGCACCACCGCGGTGATCTTCGCCGACGGGGCGGGCGCCGCCGTCCTGGGAGCGTCGGACACCCCCGGTGTCGGGCCGGTCGTCTGGGGCAGTGACGGCGACCAGTCCAGCGCCATCGCCATCCCCGAGGGCGAGAAGGCGATGAGCATGGCCGGCCAGGCCGTGTACCGCTGGGCCACCACCCGGCTCACCGCCACCCTGGTGACGGCCATGGAGCGCGCCGGCGTCGGCCCCGAGGACATCGACGTCTTCGCCCCCCACCAGGCCAACCTGCGCATCGTCGAGCTGATGGCCAAGCGCCTCGGGCTGCCCGAGAGCACCGTCATCGCCCGCGACATCGTCCGGTCGGGCAACACCTCCTCCGCCTCGGTCCCGCTGGCGCTCTCGGCGCTGCTGGAGTCCGGGGAGGCCAAGAGTGGTGACCTCGCCCTGATCCTGGGGTACGGGGCCGGTCTCACCTTCGCCGGCCAGGTCGTCGTCCTGCCCTGACCGGCCCCACAGACCCCCGGGCCACAGGGGCCCGACGGCGGGAGCTCCCGCCCCACCCGAGAGAGAGGACCGCGCGTGAGCGAGGACATCCAGACCGGTCTGGCCGAGATCCTGGAGGAGGTCGCGGGCGTGGCGCCCGCCGACGCCACCCCGGAGAAGTCGTTCACCGAGGACCTCGACGTCGACTCGCTGTCGATGGTCGAGATCGCCACCGCGGTCGAGGACAAGTTCGGCGTCGCCATCCCCGACGACGAGCTGGCCAACATCAAGACCGTCGGCGACGCCATGAGCTACATCCAGAAGAACAAGGCCTGAGAGAGGACCCCGCTGCCCCCCGCCGCTCGCAGGCTCGCGGCGGGACCCTGCAGCGGGGCCACGCCTGACCCCTGATCGCTCGTCCCAGGAGGAACCCGTCATGAGCACGTCCGTCGGCGACGTCGTCGTCACCGGTCTCGGTGCCACCACGCCGCTCGGGAGCGACGTCGCCAGCACGTGGGACGCGCTGCTGGCCGGGCGGTCGGGGGTCAGCCGGATCACCGACGACTGGGTGAAGGAATTCCCCGCCCAGCTCGTCGCCCGGCTGGCCGCCGACCCGGCCGGGCAGCTCGACCGCGTCCGCGCCCGCCGGCTGGACCGCAGCCAGCAGGTGGCCGCGGTCGCCGCCGAGGAGGCCTGGCGCGACTCCGGGGCCGCCGACGCCGGCGTCGCCCCGGAACGGGTCGCCGTCGTCTTCGGCACCGGCATCGGCGGCGCGCTGACCCTGCTCGGCCAGGACGACGTCCTGGAGGAGAAGGGCCCCAAGCGGGTCTCGCCCTTCACCATCCCGATGCTCATGCCCAACGGCCCGGCCGCCGCGGTCGGGCTGGCCATCGGCGCCCGAGGTGGCGTGCACGCCCCCGTGAGCGCCTGCGCCTCCGGCGCCGAGGCGATCCGCTGGGGCCTGGACCTGCTGCGCTTCGATCGCGCGGACGTCGTGCTGGTCGGCGGCGCGGAGGCCTGCGTGCACCCGCTGCCGATGGCCGGCTTCGCGGCGATGCGCGCGATGAGCACCCGCAACGACGAGCCCGAGCGCGCCTCCCGCCCGTTCGACAAGGCCCGCGACGGCTTCGTGCTCGGCGAGGGCGCGGCCGCGCTGGTGCTCGAGCGCGGCGACGCGGCCCGCGCCCGCGGCGCGCGCATCCACGCCCGGCTGGCCGGCGCCGGCGGCACCGCCGACGGCTACGACCTGGTCGCCCCGCACCCCGAGGGCGAGGGCGCCGGCCGGGCGATCGCCGCCGCCGTCCGCGACGCCGGGCTGGCCCCCACCGACATCGGCCACGTCAACGCGCACGCCACCTCGACGCCGGTCGGCGACACCGCGGAGGCCGCGGCCATCCGCACCACCATCGGCGAGCACGCCCTGGTGACGGCGACGAAGAGCCAGACCGGCCACCTGCTCGGCGCGGCCGGGGCGCTGGAGTCGGTCTTCACCATCCTCGCGCTGCGCGAGCAGGTCGTCCCCGCGACGGCCAACCTCGACGACCCCGACGACGACCCGGCCGTGCAGGCCCTCGACATCGTCCGACGGGAGCCGCGCAAGGCGTCCCTCACCGCCGCGGTCAACGACTCGTTCGGCTTCGGCGGCCACAACATCGCGCTGGTGTTCACCACCGCCTGAGAGTCGAAGGACCCCGTCCCCCTCACCCCTCGCACGCTCGGGACGAGCCTCCGGACGGGGCCGACCGACCCGCCCGGGCCGGCCCCTGCGCCTGCCCGGGCCGTCCCCGCACGCCCGCGTCCGGCCCGTGGAGGTCCCGTGACCACGCTCCAAGCCGCTCCTGAGACCACCACCGACCCGCGCGACCCCGAGGACCGCCTGGCGCGGTTCTTCGACACCGGCTCGATGTCCCTGCTGGCGCCGCGCGACACCTCCGGGGTGGTGGCGGCCCGGGGCACGGTGTCGGGCACCCGCGCGGTCGCCTTCTGCACCGACGCCACCGTGATGGGCGGTGCCATGGGCGTCGACGGCTGCCGGCACATCGTCGACACCATCGACACCGCCCTGCGCGAGCGCCTGCCGGTCGTCGGCGTCTGGCACTCCGGCGGCGCCCGGCTGGCCGAGGGCGTCACGGCGCTGCACGCGGTCGGCGAGGTCTTCGCGGCGATGGTGCGGGCCTCCGGGCGCGTGCCGCAGATCTCGGTGGTCCTCGGCCCGGCTGCCGGCGGCGCCGCGTACGGCCCGGCGCTCACCGACCTGGTGATCATGGGCCCGGCCGGCCGGGTGTTCGTCACCGGCCCGGACGTCGTCCGCTCGGTCACCGGCGAGGACGTCGACATGGAGAGCCTCGGCGGACCGGACACCCACGGCCGGCGCAGCGGCGTGGTGCACGTGGTGACCGACTCCGAGCAGGCGGCGCTGGGGACCGCTCGGCAGGCCGTCGACCTGCTCGCCGCACAGGGCTCCTTCGCGCCGGCCGAGGGCGAGCCGGACGTCGACCTCGGGGCGCTGCTGCCCGAGCAGGCCAACCGTGCCTACGACGTCAAGCCCCTCGTGGCCGCCGTCCTCGACGGCCCGGCCCTGGAGCTGCACCCGCGCTGGGCGCCCAACATCGTCACCGCGCTGGGCCGGCTGGCCGGCCGCACGGTCGGCGTGATCGCCAACAACCCGCTGCGGCTGGGGGGCTGCCTGGACTCGGCCTCGGCGGAGAAGGCGGCCCGCTTCGTGCGGATGTGCGACGCCTTCGGCGTCCCGCTGGTCGTGCTGGTCGACGTCCCCGGCTACCTGCCCGGCGTCGGCCAGGAGTGGGACGGCGTGGTCCGCCGCGGCGCCAAGCTGCTGCACGCCTTCGCCGAGGCGGTGGTGCCCCGGGTGACGCTGGTGACCCGCAAGTCCTACGGCGGGGCCTACATCGCGATGAACGCCCGCTCGCTCGGCGCGACGGCGGTCTTCGCCTGGCCGGGGGCCGAGGTCGCGGTCATGGGCGCCAAGGCCGCCGTCGGCATCCTGCACCGCAAGGAGCTGGCCGCCGTCCCGCCCGGCGAGCGCGAGGCGCTGCACGCGCAGCTGGCCGCGGAGCACGAGCGGATCGCCGGTGGCGTGAACCGGGCCCTGCAGATCGGCGTGGTCGACGAGGTCGTCGACCCCGCGCGGACCAGGCGGCGGCTGGTGGCCGCCCTGGCAGCGGCGCCGTCCGGCCGCGGGGCGCACGGCAACATCCCGCTGTGAGCGCACGCGACCGGGGGCGGGGGGGGGGGGGGGGGGGGGGGGGGGGGGGGGGGGGGGGGGGGGGGGGGGGGGGGGGGGGGGGGGGGGGGGGCCCCCCCCCCGCGGGCCCCCCCCCCCCCCACACCCCCCCCCCCCCATCCAGGACGCCGGGGTGGCCGACGGCGTGTACCCGCTGCACGTCGACGCCCGGTCACTGCCGTTCGCGGCCGACTTCTTCGACGCCATCGTCAGC
>NZ_JBJGZQ010000010.1:0-169717 GCF_054050595.1 Geodermatophilus sp. SYSU D00779 | reverse complement strand
TGGCCAGCCCGTCCTCCAGGTACTCCCGGATGGAGTCGAACTGGGTCTCGTTGATGACCGCGCCGATGTCGCTGGCCTCGTCCAGCGGGTCCCCGACCCGCATCGCGCCCAGCCGCTCGCTCAGCCGTGCCAGGACCTCGTCGTGCACGTCGCGGTGCAGGAACAGCCGCGAGCCGGCGGTGCAGCTCTGGCCCTGCCGGCTGATCCGCGAGGACAGCACCAGCCCCTCGATCAGCTCGTCGGTCACCGCACCGGGGAACACGATCGAGGGGTTCTTGCCGCCCAGCTCCAGGGACAGGTGGGCCAGCCGCTCCCCCGCCTTGCCGGCGATCCCCCGGCCGACCTCGGTGGAGCCGGTGAAGGAGATCTTGTCCACGCCCGGGTGCTCGACCAGGGCGTTGCCCGCCGCCCGGCCGGTGCCGGTCACCACGTTGAGCACGCCGGGCGGCAGGAACTCCTCGCAGATCTCGGCCATCAGCAGGATCGACAGCGGCGCGTCCTCGGCGGCCTTGAGCACGATGGTGTTGCCCGCGGCCAGGGCGGCCGGGACCTTGAAGCCGGCGATCATCAACGGCGAGTTCCACGGCAGGATCGCGCCGACCACCCCGAGCGGCTCCTGCCGGGTGTACTGCAGCTGCGTCGCCCCGGCCGGCAGGGTCGTGCCCTTCACCTCCCCGGCGACGCCGCCGAAGTAGCGGAACAGATCGACCAGCAACGCCGCCTCGGGCCGGGCCTGGGTGCGCAGCGCGTTGCCGGTGTCCTCGGCGGTGACCCGGGCGAGCTCCTCGGCGCGGCCCTCCAGCGCGTCGGCGATCCGCAGCAGCACCCGCTGGCGCTCCTTGAAGTGCTGGTCGCGCCAGGCGGGGAAGGCCTCCCGGGCGGCGGTGACGGCGCGGTCGACGTCCGGAGCGTTCCCGCGGGGCACGCGGGCGATGACCTGGCCGCGGCGGGCCGGGCTGGTGATCTCCCGCCAGTCGCCGTCGGCGGCCTCGACCCAGTTGCCGCCGATGAGCATCAGCCGGGTCGGCGGGGACGTCGTGCCGGTGGACGGGCTCAGGACGCTCTGCTGGGACATGGACTCCTCCTGTGCCTGGGTGGTGGGAGCCGGCCGGGCCGGACGTCCCGCTCGGCGTGCGGTGCCTCGAATCGTCAGCCTGCCCCTCTCGGTCGGCGACCCGGAACCCCGACGTCGCGCTGCCCGCCGGGCTCGTCCAGCACGTCGGCGCCGGACAGGCCCTCGCCGTACCGGGAGGCGATGACCTTGCAGGCCTCCACCCGGACGGTGTGCCTGGCGGTGCCGATCCGGGTGACGGTCCCGGAGCCCGCTCGACGTCTCACCGCGCCGCGAGGAGCTCGGCGGCGTCGGTGAACGGCAGCTCGTGGGCCTCCGCGACCGGCCGGTTGACCAGCTTCCCGTCGAGCGTGCTGAGGCCCAGGCGCAGGGCGGGATCGGCCTGCGCCGCGCCGACCACGCCGTCGCGTGCGACCCGGACGAGGTACGGCAGCGTGGCCGACGTCAGGGCCAGCGTCGAGGTGCGGGCCACCGCCCCGGGGATGTTGGCCACGCAGTAGTGGACGACCCCCTCCTCGACGTAGGTCGGGTCGGAGTGGGTGGTCGGCCGGCTGGTCTCGAAGCAGCCGCCCTGGTCGATGGCGATGTCGACAACCACGCTGCCCGGCCGCATCGCGGCGATCATCTCCCGGCTGACCAGCTTGGGCGCCTTGGCGCCGGGCACCAGGACCGCGCCGATCACCACGTCGGCCTCGGCGACGTAGGCCGCCGTCCGGGCCCGGTTGGGCGTCACCAGGTCCAGCCGGCCGCCGAAGATGTCGGACAGGTAGGCCAGCCGGCTGGGGTTGGTGTCCAGCACCCGGACGATGGCCCGCATGCCCAGCGCGATCTTCGCCGCCTCGGTGCCGGCCACCCCGCCGCCGATGATCAGCACCTTCGCCGCGGGGGTGCCCGGGACGCCGCCGAGCAGGATCCCCGCTCCTCCGGCGGGGTTCTCCAGGTGGTGCGCGGCGGCCTGCACGGCCATCCGGCCGGCGACCTCGCTCATGGGGGTCAGCAGCGGGAGCTTGCCGTCGGCGGTCTGCACGGTCTCGTAGGCGATGGAGCCGATCCGCCGCTCCAGGAGGAACTCGGTCAGCCCGCGGTCGGCGGCCAGGTGCAGGTAGGTGAACAGCTGCTGGCCGGGGCGGAAGCGGGAGTACTCCGCGGGCACCGGCTCCTTGACCTTGACGATCAGGTCGGCGGCGTCGAACACCTCGTCGGCGGTCGGCACCACCTTCGCGCCGGCGGCGGCGTACTCGTCGTCGGCGAACCGGGACCCGGCGCCGGCGCCGGCCTGCACGACGACCTGGTGACCGTCGTGGACCAGCTCCACGACGCCGTCGGGGGTGAGTGCCACCCGCCGCTCGTTGTCCTTGATCTCGCTCGGTACTCCGACGACCAGCGTGCTCATGACGTGTCTCCTCTCAGGGTCGGTGCGGTGGGGGCAGGACGGCCCCGTCCCGGGGCCCGCCCCGAGCCTGCGAGGGGTGGGGAGGACGGGGTCCTTTCTCAGACCAGGCTCTGGGCCTCGGTCAGCGTGTGCCGCAGGACCTGCTCGATCTCGTCGAACTCCGCCTGGCCGCAGATCAGCGGCGGAGCGACCTGGACGACCACGTCGCCGCGGTCGTCGGGGCGGCAGTACAGGCCGTTGTCGAACAGCGCGCCGGGCAGGAAGCCCCGGACCAGGCGCTCCCGCTCCGCGGCGTCGAACGTCTCCCGGGTGGCCTTGTCCTTGACCAGCTCGACGGCCCAGAAGTAGCCGTCGCCGCGGACGTCGCCGACGATCGGCAGGTCCAGCAGCTTGCGCAGGGTGGCGCCGAGCGCCGCCTCGTTGTCCAGCACCCGCTGGTTGAGCCCCTCGGCCTCCATCAGGTCCAGGTTGGCCAGCGAGACCGCCGCCGCCACCGGGTGCCCGCCGAAGGTGTAGCCGTGCGGGAACGCCACCCCCGGGCGCAGGAACGGCTCGACCACCTTCTCCGAGGCGATCATCGCGCCGATCGCGCCGTAGCCCGAGCTCATCCCCTTGGCACAGGTGATCAGGTCCGGGGTGTAGCCGAACTTCTCGCAGGCGAACGTCGCCCCGTGCCGGCCGAACGCGCAGATCACCTCGTCGGAGACCAGCAGCACGTCGTGCCGGTCGCAGATCTCGCGGACCCGCTCGAAGTAGCCCGGCGGCGGGGTGAGGCAGCCGCCGGAGTTCTGCACCGGCTCCAGGAACACCGCGGCGACGGTGTCGGCGCCCTCGAACAGGATCGCCTCCTCGATCCGGTCGGCGGCCCACCGGCCGAAGGCCTTGGGGTCCTCGGCGAACTCCGGGTGGCGGTAGAGGTTGGTGTTGGGCACCCGGAAGCCGCCCGGGGCCAGCGGCTCGAAGTCCTTCTTCATCGCCGGCAGCCCGGTGATGGCCAGCGCGCCGTGCGGCGTGCCGTGGTACGCCACCGCCCGGCTGATGACCTTGTGCTTGCCCGGCTTGCCGATGAGCTTGAAGTACTGCTTCGCGGCCTTCCACGCCGACTCCACCGCCTCGCCCCCGCCGGTGGTGAAGAAGACGCGGTTCAGGTCGCCGGGCGCCAGGTCGGCGACCCGCTCGGCCAGCTCGGCCTGCACCGGCGTGGTGTAGCCCCACACCGGGAAGTACGCCAGCTCGGCGGCCTGCTTCGCGGCCACCTCGGCCAGCTCCCGGCGCCCGTGCCCGACCTGGACGACGAAGAGCCCGGACAGGCCGTCGAGGATCCTGCGGCCCCGGTTGTCCCAGATGTAGGCGCCCTCCCCGCGGGTGACGACCGGGATGGGCGTCTCCGGGTGGCGGCCCTGGCGGGCGAAGTGCATCCAGAGGTGGTCCGCGGCGCGGGTCGCCGTCGCGTCCGGCACACCCGCCGGGGGCTGCTCGATCGAGGTGGTCATCCCAGGCTCCTCATCGCTTCGGGTCGGACGAGCGTCTGACGTACGGGGAGGCGGTCGACCCGGTGTATCACGCATGCCTGTTCGCGGCTCCTGTTCCCGAGAGAACGGCGACCACGGAGCCCCTGATGAACACGTACGACCCCTCGGACCACATCCGCTACGTGCACCTGTCCGGGCCGGCGTCCGCGCGCTCCGCTCCGGCAGCCGGCGCGACCACGTGCACCACGTTGCCCGGCGGGTACGCCAACCAGTCGCCGCGGACCCGCCTGCAGCGCCGTGCGGCCTCCTCCGTCGGCACCCGGGCGGGAGGCGCCTCGCTGACCGCGTGAGCGGCACCGGCTCGCCGGATCCGACGACCGGGTCCGCTCCTCACGAGCTCGGTCCCGAGGCTCCGTGCAGGACGAACGCGCCGTAGCCGACGACGCGGTCACGCCCCGCTCCGCTGTCCGCCGACGTGGCCAGCCGGAGCAGGTCGACCGTCCACCGGCGCTCGGCGGCGTGGTGCAGCAGCCCGCGCAGGGGGTGGTGGCCACAGGCGTCGTCCGGTCCCAGGGCGCCGGCGTCCCGGGCCAGGACCGCCTCGGCGGTGCGCCGGTCCCGCTCGTGCGCCGCGCGCTCGTCGAGGTGGTGGCTGAGGTCGGTGGAGACGACGGCGAGCGCGCGGTCGGCCGCCAGCACAGCGGTGAGGAGAGCCGACACGGACCCCGGCTGCGTGCGGCCGACCAGCACCGGCAGCACCGCCAGGCCGGGACCGAGGACCCGCTGGAGGAACGGCAACTGGGTCTCCAGGGAGTGCTCGCCGTCGTGGGGACGGTCGTCCACCGCCACGCCGGGCAGCGCGGTGACCGCCGTCCGGGCGTCGTCGTCGACCGCCACGGTGCCCAGCGGTGTGGCGAGGGCGTCCACGGCCGGCACGGCCATCCCGTCGAGCGGCCAGAGGTGCGCCGGCCCGAGCAGCACGACCCGGGCAACGGCGTCCGGTGCCGCGGCCAGCTGCGCGTACGCGGTCGCGGCCACCGCGCCCGAGTACCGGTACCCGGCGTGCGGCGCGACCAGCGCAGCGGGGAGGACCGGTTGCGGCCGCGCCCGCACCTCGCCGAGCAGCCGGTCCACCAGGTCGCGCAGCTCCTCCGGATCCGCGGGGTAGAACCGGCCGGCGACCGCGGGCGGGCGCACGCGCACCGATCAGCTCCCGGCGAGGAACACCGGCAGCCGCCGCGCTCCCCACCGGCCGACCGGCCCGTCGAAGCGGCCCGGGACGGCGGTACCGCAGGAGGCGCAGCGTCCGTCCTCGGTGAGCCGGTAGCGCCCGATGACGTACCAGTCCCGCTCCACGAGGGCCTCGCCGCAGGCCGGGCAGGTGGTGCGGCCGCCGTCCGCGTCGTGCACGTTGCCCGTGTAGACGAAGCGCAGCCCGTGGTCCTGCGCGATCCGCCGCGCGCGGGTCAGCGTCGCCGGCGGGGTGGGCGGGACGTCGCGCATCTTGAAGTCCGGGTGGAAGGCGGTGAAGTGCAGCGGGACGTCGGGGCCCAGGTTCTCGGCGATCCACGCGCACTCGGCGCCGATCTCGGCGTCGGAGTCGTTGTGCCCCGGGATGAGCAGCGTGGTGACCTCGAACCACACGTCGGTCTCGTGCCGCAGGTACACGAGCGTGTCGAGCACCGGCTGCAGGCGGGCGGCCGACACCCGCCGGTAGAAGTCGTCGGTGAACGCCTTGAGGTCGACGTTCGCCGCGTCGACGTGCGCGTACAGCTCCCGCCGCGCCTCGTCGCCGACGTAGCCGGCCGTGACCAGGACCGACCGGATGCCCCGGGCCCGGCAGGCGTCGGCGACGTCCACCGCGTACTCGAGGAAGATCGTCGGGTCGTTGTAGGTCATCGCGACGCTGCGGCAGCCCAACCGCTGGGCGGCCGCGGCGATGTCCTCCGGGCCGGCGGCGTCGGAGAGCCGGTCGATCTCCCGCGACTTGGAGATGTCCCAGTTCTGGCAGAACCGGCAGGACAGGTTGCACCCCGCCGTGCCGAACGACAGCACCGCGCTGCCCGGCAGGAAGTGGTTGAGCGGCTTCTTCTCGATCGGGTCCACGCAGAACCCGCTCGACCGCCCGTAGGAGGTCAGCACGACCT
Source organism: Geodermatophilus sp. SYSU D00779 (assembly GCF_054050595.1). Lineage (NCBI taxonomy): Bacteria > Bacillati > Actinomycetota > Actinomycetes > Geodermatophilales > Geodermatophilaceae > Geodermatophilus > Geodermatophilus sp. SYSU D00779. Next base: position 163,633 of record NZ_JBJGZQ010000010.1, on the reverse strand, counting down.
GGTCGTCGACGCGGCCGCGCACGAAGCACAGGCCCCGCTGCCCCTCGTGCAGCCGGCACTCCCGCGGGCAGACGTCGCACTGCACGCGACCGTCGTCGAGCCGGTGCCAGAAGCGGCCCGGCACCGTGGAGGGGTCCTGGAGACTGATGTCGGCCGTCATGACGCCTCCCGTGCTACTCCACCCGGCCGAGGAGCTCCGCGGCCCGCAGGCGCGCCCCGCGGGCGCCGCCGTCCGGAGCGCCGGCCCGCGCCCGTGCTCCCTCCGCGCCCGGTGCAGCCGGGGGGACCGCCGAGCTCAGGCGCACGGTGAACCCGCCCGGTGTGCGGTAGGCGTCGAGGCGGTCGCAGGTCTGCCGGGCGAGCCACAGCCCTGCTCCGGTCCGCTGCGCGTCGAGGTCCCCCCGGCTGTACCCGGCGAACAGCAGGTCCGCCCCCGACCCCTGGTCGGTCACCGTGCACAGCAGCCGCGACGAGGTCGCCCACACCCGGACGTGCACGGGCGGCCCGCCGTAGTGGAACGCGTTGGTCACCACCTCGGCGACCGCACCGGTGAACTCCTCGCCGACCACGGTGCCCGGGCAGGCCGTGTCCACCACGGCGCGCACCTGGCCGCGTGCCCGGGCCACGCCCGCTCGATCGGTGATGCCCTCGACGTCGAGGGAGGGCGGCGTGGCCTCCAGCGGGTCCGGCCGCGGAGGGCTGGTGCCGAGGAGGTCGGCCGGCGCCACGTAGGCACCGCTGGGGACGGGACCGTCCTCGGTGAGCAGGTGGGGGTGGGCGCGCTGGACGTCGTGCACCATCGGCGCGGACAGCCGCCGGACGTCGTACCCGCAGACGCTGGACAGCCGGAGCGCCGAGAGGGTGACGTTGGAGACGGACTCGAAGTCCGCCCACGTCTCCCACGCCCCCGGCTCGCTGCCGTAGGCGGGCTCGCTGACCAGCCGCGTCCCGCGGGCGCCCTCGGCGAGCAGACGGTGCACCAGCCGTTCGTAGGTCACGCCGACGCGCGCCGCGCGGGTGTAGACGGCGTCGCGCGGGAGGACCAGCACGTGGGCGTCGGCGGGCAGCGCTCGGGCCAGCAGGTCGTTGTGCGCCTCCTGGCAGACGACGAGCCCCGCCTCCCCCGCGGACAGCCCCGCCTGCAGGAACGGCAGGGCCTGGGTCAGGAAGTCCTCGTCCGAGTCGAAGAGGAGCGCGGCGTGCCGGTACCCCTGGCGCGTTCCCGGACTCACGGGCTCCCCCCGACCAGCTGGAACCCCGGGAGGTCGTCCAGCCCCAGGAGACACAGGGTCCGCTCGACCGGGGGTGGGGGTGCGACGAGCAGCACCCGTCCGCCGGACGCACGGAGGTCCCGGCTCCCCTCCGCGAGGGCCCGGCAGGCCGCGACGTCGATGAAGGTCAGCTCCGCGAGGTCGAGGCACAGCACGCACGACGGGACGTCGGTGAACGCGGTCACGGCGGCCTCGAGGACCTCCGCGTTGCAGGCGTCGACCTCCCCCCGCAGGACGAGCCCGAGCTCGCTCTCGCCGGTGCGCAAGCAGGTCTCGCGGATCCCCGGCACGTGGACGCCGACGGCGTCGCGGAGTGCCGGTCCCCGGGTGCAGCTGCGTGCGTACTGGCACAGCACCGACACCGGGAGGCTGCGGACCAACTGCTCCAACCGCTGCTCCACGGTGAGGTGGTGGGCCGGCGAGAGGATGGTCAACGCACCGAGGACGCCGACCGACATGCGCACCGCCGGGAACCCCTCGGCCAGGGCGCGGTCGACGACCAGCCGCTGTCCGTCCGCGGGGTAGAACTCGGCCAGCGGCACCAGCGTGAGACGTCCCTCACGGAGCGCCGTGGGGGCATCCACCTCGTGGGCCTCGAGAGCAGTGATCAGGGAGCCCTCCCGCTCGTCGGGACCCTCGGCGTAGAGCACCTTCTCGCCCAGGTCGAGGCCTCGCTGGACCCACGCGGCCACCCCGGCCTGCCGCTCGGCGGCGGACTCGTGCAGCAGCATCAGGTGGCCGTCCCACTCGGGGCCGGTCGTGGCGCCGTCCACGCCCCACACGGGGGGACGCTACCCCCGCGGGACGCCCTGGCGCGCGGCTCGCGCCCGCGGACCGCCGGGTTCCGGACGACCGCGGGCACCGGCTCCCGGGCGCCGGCTCCGCCGGTCAGCGGCCCCTGCGGTCGCGGTAGCGGGCGGCCCGCCGGGCGTTGGCAGCTCGGCGGCGCTCGCTGTCCCGCAGGTCGCGCTGGTGGGCGGCCTCCTCACGACGGGCGGTGGCGGTGCCGGCCGGGTACCCGGCCTTCACGACCCGGTTCTCGGTGGTCTCGGGCATGTAGGCCAGCGAGTAGATGAGCCCGAGGAAGATGCCGCCGCCGGCGACCGCCGCGCGCAGCCCGAACGGGGCGGGCAGGAAGACCAGGATCAGCGCGATCGGGATCGACATCTGGACGAGCATGCGGGCGAGGTGCCGCACCCACCACGTCCCGGTGGTGGTGTCGAACAGCACCCAGCCGCGGTGCCGCGCGGGCAGCCGGCCACCGAACGCGTACCACAGCCAGCGGTGGGGGGCGGGCCGGACGACCGGCTCGGAGGTGTCGTGCTCTGCCGGCTCTGCCATGGCCCCTGGGTGCTCCTGCTCGACGACGGTCACACCCTCATGGTGCCATGACGTCTGGTGCCCCAATGGTTGGGGCACAAAGTGTTGTCCGTCCTACAGCCGCCGGAGCGGCGGACCGCCGTCAGGCGACCGTGGCCTCCGGCCCGGCAGCCTCGCCCGCTGCGGGGTGCGCGAGGGCCTGCTGGGAGGCCGCGATCACCTGGGTGAGCGCCGCGTGCAGGTCCATCAACTGCTCGACCGGCATGCCCAGGCGCTCGACGATGCCGGCGGGGATCCTCTCGGCCTGCTCGCGCAGCGCCGTGCCCTTCTCGGTGAGCGCCAGGGCGAGGTTGCGCTGGTCCCTCGGGTCCCGCTCCCGGCGCAGCAGCCCCGCCGCCTCCAGCCGCTTGAGCAGCGGCGAGAGCGTGCCGGGGTCCAGTTGCAGCAGGCCGGAGAGCTCCTTGACCGACAGCGTCCCGTGCTGCCACAGCGCCAGCATCACCAGGTACTGCGGGTGGGTCAGCCCCAGCGGCTCGAGCACCGGCCGGTAGACGGCGACCACGTTGCGGGCGGCCACCGACAGCGCGAAGCACACCTGCCGGTCCAGGGCGAGCACGTCCTCGGGCCCGAGCGGGGCCCGGGGCGTCGGGCTGGTCGTCACCCTCCCAGCGTAGGAGTCGTGGCGCTCCGCGCGTTGGCGCACCACCCGTCGACCGCCGACGAGTTTTGGTCATCTGACCAAAACTGTGCCACGATGGCGCCGCCGGCCGGTCGGCCGGCGCTCCCGCCGCACTCCCAGTCCCCGAGGAACCCCGTGAGTCCGCTCCGTCGCTGGTCCGCCCTCGCGGTGCTGGCCCTCCCGGTCCTGCTGATCAGCATCGACATGACCGTGCTCGGCTTCGCCGTGCCCGCCCTGACCGCCGACCTGGGCCCGACGTCGACCGAGCTGCTGTGGATCGTCGACATCTACTCCTTCCTGCTCGCCGGCCTCCTCGTGCTGATGGGCAACCTCGGCGACCGCATCGGCCGCCGCCGGCTGCTCGTGGCCGGCGCCGCCGCCTTCGGGTGTGCCTCGCTGATGGCGGCGTTCTCGACGACGGCCGGGATGCTGATCGCGGCCCGCGCCCTGCTCGGGCTCGGCGGGGCCACGCTGATGCCCTCGACGCTGGCCCTGCTGCGCTCGGTGTTCCCCGACGCTCGGGAACGGCGGCTGGCCATCGCGATCTGGGCGGCCGCGTTCTCCGGCGGCGCCGCACTGGGCCCGATCATCGGGGGGTTCCTGCTCGAGCACGCCTGGTGGGGCTCGGTGTTCCTGGTGAACGCCCCGGTCATGGTCCTGCTGCTCGTCGGCGCCCCGGTGCTGCTGCCCGAGTCGCGCAACCCGCGACCCGGCCCGTTCGACGCGCTGTCCGCCGTCCTGTCGATCGCGGGTGTGCTGCCGCTGGTCTACGCCCTCAAGACCGCCGCGCACGACGGCGTCGGCGTGTCGGTCCTCGTCGGCCTCGCGGCCGGCCTCGGGCTGCTGCGGACCTTCGTGCGCCGGCAGCGCCGGCTGGCCGAGCCACTTCTGGACCTGCGCCTGTTCGGCTCCCGCGCGTTCTCCGTCGCGGTGACGACGAACCTGCTCACGGTCTTCGCCCTGCTCGGGCTGCTGTTCTTCCTCCCCCAGTACCTGATGCTCGTGCTCGGCATGAGCCCGCTGGTCGCGGGCCTGTGGATGCTGCCGCTCGCGGGAGCGACCGTGGCCGGCTCGCTGGCCGCACCGTGGCTGGCCCGCCACCTGCACCTGCGGTGGGTCATCGGCGGCGGGACGGCGCTGGCCGCAGCCGGGCTGACGGTCGGCACGCTGCTCGGGGTCGACGGCGACCGGGTCGTCCTGGTGGTGGCCGGCCTGCTCATCGGCGGAGGGGTCGGCGCGGCCGAGGCGCTGACCAACGACGTCATCCTCGCGACCGCTCCGCCCGAGCGGGCGGGTGCCGCCGCCTCGGTCTCCGAGACCGCCTACGAGTTCGGGAGCGCGATGGGCACCGCGGTGCTGGGCACCCTGGGCCTCTCGGTCTACGCGGCACACCTCGGCGCCGTCGACGGCGTGCCGGCGCAGGCCACCGAGGCCGCCCGGGAGACCCTGGGCGGCGCCGCGGAGGTCGCGGCAGGGCTGCCGCCGGACGCCGCCGCGGCCTTCCTGGCCGAGGCCGGACAGGCGTTCGTGACGGGCATGCACGTCGTCCTGCTGGTCGCCGCCGTGCTGGCGGCGTACGTGGCGGCGCAGGCCGTCGTCCTGCTGCGCGACCGCCCGGTGACCGGCACGGCTCCCGTGGCCGACGACCGGCCGGCACCTGAGACCGTGGGCGGGTGACGGAGGCCAGACGCGCGCACCTGCCCGTCGAGCAGCGCCGGGCCCAGCTGGTGGCGGCCGCCATGCGGGTGATGCAGCGCGAGGGGGCGTGGTCGCTCACCACCCGGGCGGTCGCGAAGGAGGCCGGCGTCCCGCTGGGGGCGGTGCACTACGCCTTCGGCTCCAAGACCGAGCTGGTGCGCGCGGTCTTCCGGGCCGACCGCGACCGGTCGACCGCGCTGCTGCGGCGGGCGGTGGACGCGGGTGGCCCGCCCGCGGAGGTCCTGACCCGGGCCCTGGTCGGCTACGCCGACAGCGTCATCGCCGACCCCGGCGCCGAGATCGTGCTCCAGGAGCTGACCATGATGGGCGGCCGGGACGACGACCTGCGGGCCGCGGCGCGGGAGTCCACCGAGCAGTACCGCGGCGACGTCCTCGAGCTGCTGCACCGCGTGGCCGAGGCATCCGGCGGCACCTGGTCCGGCGACGTCGAGGTGCTGGCGGAGTCGGTCCTGGGGCTGCTGTTCGGGGCGTCGGTGAACTGGCTGTGCACCGGCGACGACGACCTCTTCCGCCGGTGCGCCGGCGACGCCGCGCAGACCCTCGCCGCCCGCCTCGGCTGAGACGACCCCGGGCCGGCGCGAGCGGACCGCGCTCCGGGGAGGCACCCGCCTCAGCCGCGGGCGCGGCAGCGGTTGCGAGTGCCCGCTCCGGTCAGGCCCCCGCCGTGGTCGGGTCCCCGGCGGTGTCGCCGTGCGGCGCCTCGACCGCCGTCGACCGAGGGCCGGCAGCAGCTGTCGGCCGGCCCCGACGGCCGAGCGCCATCGTCAGGAACGCCGTCCCGACGCCGGTGCCCAGCGCGGCCAACGCCCACAGGGGCCCGCTGCGCTCGGTCCCCAGGAGGCGGTCGAGGGACAGGTCCCCGGGCCCGGTCCCGGCCAGCGACGTCACGGCCGCGATCAGGACGGCGTTGTGCTCCCAGCGGCCGTTGGCGGCCCACGGACCGTTGGGCAGGTGCACCTCGCGGATCGCCGTCGTCATGACGCCGGTCAGCGCCGCCGACGCCAGTGGCGTCGCCGGCCCCGCGGCCAGGGGACCTCCACCGACCGTCTCGGTCGTCCCCCACCGTCGCCCGACTCGTCGCCGACCTGGCTCCGTGGGATCCGGCCGGCATCGCTCCGGTCGCTGCAGCCGACCCCGCGCCGTGCGGCCATCGCCGCGCCGTCGGTGTGTCGCTCCTGAGCAGTCGCCACCCGCTACAGCGAGGGGCTCGTGCCGGCGAGCGCGCAGCGAAGGCGCTGACCGCTCCGGCGCTCCGCGGCCTGGTGGGGGGCCTCACTGCGTGCAGTACCCCCTCTCGGCCAGCCCGTCCAGGATCATGGGCAGGGCTGCGGGGGTGTTGTGCCCCGTGGCGTCGTGCAACAGCACGACGCTCCCCGGCCGCACGTCCCGCAGCACCCGGTCCCGGATCGTCGTCGCCGGCGGGTCCGCCCAGTCACGGGGGTCGACGGTCCACAACACCATCGCGTCCAGGCCGACCTGCCGGGCGGCCGCCTCCACGACGCCGTTGGTGTCCCCGTACGGCGGGCGCCACTCCCCGGGGGAGCGCCCCGTGGCCCGCTCGATGACCTCGTTGGTGCGTCGCAGTTGCGACTCCACCTGCGCCTGGTCCAGCGTGGTGAGCCTCGGGTGGTTCCACGAGTGGTTGCCGATCCGGTGGCCCTCCTGGCTGGCGCGACGGACGAGGTCGGGTCGGGCAGCGGCCATCTCGCCGGTGACGAAGAACGTCGCCTCCACGCCCCGGTCCGCCAGCGTGTCCAGGATGTCGGCTGTGGCGGTCGCGGAGGGCCCGTCGTCGAAGGTGAGCCGGACGGAGCCGGCTGCACACTGCTGCGGCGCCGACGCCGCCCGAGCCGGCGCAGCGAGCAGCACCAGCAGGAGTGCGCCGGTGACGAGGCCGGTCCAGCGGCTCGGACCCGGCCTCGTCAGCGCGCGTGCCGGTCCGTGGTCCCGGCCCACCCTGCCGCCGCTCCCCCGCCCCTGAGCCCTGGTGGCCCTGCGCCGGCTGGGGCGGAGGAGGGCCTGCGACCCGGCTCCGGGAGACGGCGCGGGGGTCCGGCTCGGCCCACCGGGCCGGCGGGATCGGTCGGGTGGGTCCGCCGTGGCAGGGCACGCCGATCCCGCCGGCGTGCCCTGCCGACGGGTCCCGGGTCCGGGCACGGTGAGGTGCCTCACCCGGGGACCTAGGTCCGGCTGAGTCGGCCGACCGCGGCCCGGGCCGCCTCCAGGTGCTTCCGGTACGAGCCGTTGGTGTAGGCCACCCACGGCTTGAAGTTGGTGCCCTTGGCGGAGATCCGATGGGCGGCGTTGGCGTTGCACTGGGCGTCGTAGGCGCAGCTCTTGGAGACCGAGGGGTGCCAGCAGCTGTTGATCTGCCAGAGACCACGGTCCACCGAGCCGTTCGGACAGCCCTTCGTCGGGCCGTTCGCGTTCTGCGCGTCCGCACGGCAGGACGACTCCCCCATGCCCACCGCGACCGCGGTGACGAGCCGGTCGCCGGTGAAACCGGCACGCGAGGCGACGGTCGCGCACAGGTCCACTGCTGCACTGGTCGAGGCGTCGGAGTCCGCCCTCGCCGGGGCCGGTACCGCGAGGACGGCGAGCGCCAGGACCGCCACGACGGCCAGGCGGAGGGGCAGCACCGCCCGGACGGGACGACGCATGCCGAGGATGTGCTGGTGCATGAGATCCTCCGAGCGCGCCTGCGGGATGAGCTGTCGGGTTCGGGCGGGAGGACTGCCCGGCCGTGGGGAGCACGGCTTCACCCCGAGGACCGCTGAGGCGGCCCGGAGGTCCTGCGATCTCCCGTTCCTGCCTGAGGTGAGTCGAGGTCGGCCCGGCCAGCGGCAGGACTCGGCGTGCTACCGGACCGTCCCGCGGATGCGGGCGGCCTGACCGTAGGTTGTGACGTGGGTCACAGCAAACGGAGCGCGGAGAGACGGCCGGCGGCCGCAGTGCCGTCACCCCTCCCGGGCCGTGCGCTCACGGTCCGGGACCGGCTGGGTGCACACCTCGGGCGGCGTGACCGATGACAGCGCACGCCGGTCGAGCCCGGCCCGGCTCGGCCCTCGTCCCACCCGGCCGGCGCACCTGTGCGGGACCGCGCCCACTGGCTAGCGTCGAGCCGCATGAGGGATCCCGACCTCCGGGTGGCGATCGTCGGCGCCGGCATCGGGGGACTGTCCCTGGCCCTGGCGTTGCGTGAGCGGGGTGTGCGGGCCGAGGTGTTCGAGCAGGCCGCGCAACTGACCGAGATCGGTGCGGCGATCGCGCTGTCGGCCAACGCCACCCGGGAGTACGCCCGGCTGGGCCTGCTCGACGAACTGGCCGCGGCCTCGACGATCCCCACGGAGCTGGTCTACCGCCACTGGCAGGACGGCAGCCGCATCGCCGCCCACCCGGTGGCCGAGGGCGGTACCTACGTGGACCGGTTCGGTGCGCCGTACTTCGGCATCCACCGCGCCGACCTGCAGAGGACCCTCAGCGGCGCGTTCGGCGCCGAGCACCTGCACCTGGGCTGCCGGCTGACCGATCTCGTCCCGGAGCGCGACTCGGTCGTGCTCGAGTTCGCCAACGGTCGGGTGGCACGCGCCGACGTGGTCGTCGGCGCCGACGGCGTGCGGTCCACCGTCCGCCGGTGGGTCACCGGTGCGGACGACGCCGTCTACTCCGGTACCAGCGCCTTCCGCGGCATCGTGCCCACCGAGAACCTGCCCTCCCTGCCCGATCCGCACGCGATCCAGTTCTGGATGGGCCCCGACGCGCACCTGCTGCACTACGCGATCGGCGGTGCCGGCGAGCTGGTCAACTTCTTCGCGGTGGTGGAGGGCCCGCCGACCTGGCTGCACGACGGCACGGTGGCCGAGGTGCACGAGGACGTCCCGGTCGCGTCCTTCCGGGGCTGGCACCGCGCCGTCACCGAGATGATCAGAGCGGCCGAGAGCCCGATCCGGTGGGGGCTGTTCACGGTGCGCCCCCTGCTGCGCTGGTACCGGGGCCGGGTCGTCGTCCTCGGCGACGCCGCACACGGCATGCTGCCGCACCAGGGACAGGGTGCGAACACCTCGATCGAGGACGCCTTCGCCCTGGCCGCGCTGGTCGCCGGCGCCCGGCCCGGCGACGATCTGGAGCCGGTGTTCTCCCGGTACCAGACGCTCCGCCGGGCCCGCACACGCGCGATCCAGCGCAGCTCCTGGGTCACCAACTCCCTGCTCCACCTGCCCGACGGACCGGTCGCCCGGATGCGGGACGCGAAGGTGGCGAGGTTCCCGGAGGACTTCGGCTGGATCCACGAGTACGACGTGCAGCAGGCGCTCCGGGCGTCCGCTCCCGCACCCCGCTGAGCCACGGGACGCCCCGCCACCGACCGGAGGCAGCACCCTGATGACGCGAGACGAGCTGGAGGAGGGGCCGGCGGAGGTCCTGCGGACGGTCGCCGGCACCGACCCCGCCGACATCGCCCCGGAGAAGTCCTTCACCGAGGACCTCGGCCTCGACTCCCTGGCGATGGCCGAGGTCCTCGTCGCGGCCGAGGACCGGTTCGGCGTGCTCGTCCCCGACGACGACTGGGCGCGGTTCACGACGGTGGGCGATGCCCTCCGGTACCTCGAGCAGGCGACCACCGCGCCACCGTGGACGCCGCCCCGAGCTGGGCGGGAGCGGCCCGCCCCGGGCGGCTGATCCCCGACCGTGCGCGCGGCCCGGGCCGGTCCGCCACGGATGGGCCCGGGAGGGTCGGCACCAGCGGCGGTCGCCGATCCCCGGGACCGGCGCTCAGCTCGGGGCCGGGGAGAAGTCCGGGCGCTCCAGCAGCCCGGAGACGGCCAACCCCGCGAGCAGACCCCAGAAGGCGGCCCCGACGTTCAGCACCGTCACGTCGGCGACGGTCACCACGAAGGTCACGAGGGCGCCGAGGGTGAAGCGGGTGCTGAACGCCGCGACGAAGGACCCCTGCAGCACCCGCAGCAGGGCCAGGCCGCCGAGCGTGGCGATGAACGCCGGCGGCGTGGCCAGCATGGCGCTGGTGAACAGCGGCGCGAACAGACCGAACAGCATGGCCAGCAGGCCGCAGGTGATCCCGGCGGTGTACTGCCGGGAACGCTCCCCGGACGCCGAGAGCAGCGCGTTCGTCGGCCCGGTCAGGCAGGTCGACACCGTGCCCACCGCCGCCGTGAGGAGCGACCAGGCGCCGCAGGCGACGGTGACGACGTTGATCGGTGGCGCGTGTCCGGCGGCCCGCAGCACCGCGATCCCCTGGCCGTTCTGCACCACCAGCACGGTGATGGCCAGCGGCACGACCAGCTCCAGCACCGCCTGCAGCGACCACTCGGGCACCTGCAGCACCGGCGCGGCGAACCACTCCGCGGCTCCGGCGGGGCGGAACCGGCCGGACACCAGCACCGTCGCCGCTCCCACGACGAGCGCCCCGATGATCGGCGGGATCCGCCGCCCCAGCCGCGGCAGCGCGCTGAGGAGCAGGAAGGCCAGGACCATGGGGGCGGCGATCCCCACGTCGTCCCGCAGGGAGTGCACCAGGTCGATCCCGAACCGCAGGAAGATCCCGGCGACCATGGCCATCACGATCGGCATGGGGACGACCGCCATGGCCCGGCGCACCCACCCGCTCAGCCCCAGGAGGAGGACGAGCAGACCGGTGGCGGAGAAGGCGCCGACCACCTGCGGCCAGGTGAGGTGGGTCAGGGCCGGCCCGACGAGCACCGTGCCGGGGATCGTCCAGAAGAAGGCCAGCGGCTGCCGGTAGAGCCAGCACGCCACGACGGTGAGGACGCCGTTGAGGAAGAAGGCGCCGAAGACCCACGAGGCCAGCTCCCGCTGGGACAGCCCGCCCTGCGCGCCCACCGCCAGGATCACCGCGACCGGGCCGGTGGCCGCGAAGACCAGGCCGATGAGCCCGTTGGCGGCGTAGACGCCCCCGGCGTCCCGCAGCAGCCGGCGCGGGCCCGGCAGGGGCCGGACGGGGCGTTCGAGCAGGTGCTCACGCACCGCCGCTCCGGTCCCGGCGTCGTCGTCGGCGCGCTGGGGTCCCATGTGCTCCGTTCCCGTCTGGTCGCCGTGCGGAGGAGGCCGTGTCCGGTGCACGGGCGGGGGGAACCGCGGGCGCCGCCCTGCTGCGTCGGCGCGTGCCACCCGGGCCGCCGCGACCCGACCCCGGAGCCGGCCGCGGGCGTCGCCGTCCCGGATCGTCGCGCGCCTGCCCCGCCCGGGCCGGTCGGGGCCACCCCCGGGTCAGCGGGTGGAGCCGGGGCGGTCGACCGGCGGGACCCCCTGTCGCCGCTCCTCCTGGGGTGGCCGGGCCAGCAGGATCGAGTAGGGCGGGTGCCGGTGGATCACCCGCTCCGCGGTCCGGGATCCCCGGTGGTGCTGGTGGCCGAGGACGAGGAGGTCCACGTCGAGGTCCTCGGCCCGCTGCAGGATGACGTCGGCGGCGTCGTGCTCCGTGGCGACGACGATCTCCCCGTGGGCGTCGATGCCGGCGGCGCTCAGCCGGTCGACCAGCTGCTGCACCGCGGCCCGGTCCGCATCCTCGGCGTCGTCGTCCGCCGACCAGACGCCGAGACGGGCCGAGGCACCGGTGATGTCCTCCGGGACGATGTGCCCCCGGGCCACGTGCAGCACGTGCACGGTGGCTCCGGTCAGCGTGCCGATCTGCTCGGTGCGCCGGATCGCCGAGGCGTTCTCCTCCGTCGGGTGCGCGTCGATCGCGACCAGGATCCGCTCATACACCGTTGCTCGCCTCCCTGGACGAGAAGGGGACCGCCGGGCCGGCCGCTCCCGCGATCGGGTCCGCGCGACCGGCGCTCATCGCCCGGGCGAGGGCTGGGGTGCGACGGTCGGCTCCACCGGCACGGCCCTGGCCGCGCCTCCCCGCCGGGCCACGGGCACCAGCAGGGTCAGGAGCGCACCGAAGGCCGCCATGCCGGTCAGCACGTAGAAGATCGCCTCCAGCCCGAGCCCCGCGGCGACGAGGAGACCACCCACCAGGGGGCCGGCGACCCCGCCCAGCCGCCCGAACCCCGCGCACCACGCCACCCCCGCGCCGCGCACGTTCGGGCGGTAGTAGTTCGCCACGAAGCCGTAGATGAGGATCTGCGTGCCGCTGGTGCCCGCCCCGACGACGGCGACGAAGAGCAGGAGCAGCGCCAGCGGGGCGTCGACGGTGAGCAGGAGCAGGGCGACCGCGCCGAGCAGGAAGGACGCGGCGACCACCATCTTGGGCCCGAACCGGTCGGCGAGCCGGGAGGCCAGCAGGGCCGCGACGACCGCGCCGCCGTTGAGGACGAGCAGGAAGGACAGCGAGCCCTGCGTCGAGTACCCGGCGCGGCCCATGAGCTCGGGGAGCCAGGTGTTGAGGACGTAGACGAGGACCAGCCCGGTGGCGCTCATCAGCCCCAGCACCACGGTGGGGAACCAGTACTCGCGCCCGAACAGGCCCGCGAAGCCGGCCCGCTCCCGCCGCCCCGGTGCCGCGGTCGTGGCGACCGGCGTGGCAGGTGCGCTGATCGGCACGCCGGTCCGCTCGGAGACCCTCCGGGCCTCGTCCACACGACCGCGGGACGCCAGCCAGCTGGGCGACTCGGGCATCTTGAGCCAGGCCAGCGGCAGCAGGGTCACCAGCGGGAGGGCACCGATCCAGAACATGCCGCGCCAGCCGATCCGGTCCAGGAGCAGGATCGCCAGCAGCGCGGCCAGCAGGCTCCCGATCGGCACACCGGAGTAGGTGATGGCGTTGGCGAGGTTCTTCCTCCCCGGCGGTGCGTACTCGGCCACCAGGGCGCCGGTGGTCGCCACCAGGGCCCCCACGCCGATGCCGGTGAGGAACCGCATGAGCCCGAACCCGCCGGTGCTGTTCATCACCGCGGTCACGCCCATGCCGACGGAGAACCACGCGTACGCGGTGAGCATGACCGCGCGGCGACCCACGATGTCGGCGACGCTGCCGGCGAGCAGGGCGCCGACGAGGACGCCGAACAGCGCGTAACTGCCGAGTGCGCCGGCGACGGCCGGTGTGACCTGCCCGATCTGGCCGGGATCGGCGAGGAACAGCGGGACGACGGTGCCGTAGACGACCAGGTCGTACCCGTCGAAGACGAGCCCGAGGGTGGCCAGCGAGACGACCCAGACGACGGTGCGGCGACGCCGGGCCTCCTGCTGCGGGGTCGGCTCCGTGGCGGCGTCCGGTGGACCACCGGTGGCGATCGACATCGCGCACCTCCTGGGTGTGCTGGCGTGGCCGGACGGGTCCGTGGGCACCGCTGGGCCCGGGGCCACGGGTCCGCGCCGGGTGCGAGGTGGTCCTCGAGCAGGTCGTCGAGGGTGGGAGGGACGGTCCCGCTCCGCCGCCGGGTACGGCAGGCGGGTGACGCGCCCGGTGGCCGGCGCAGGGACGCCGGCGGTCGTGCCGGTGCCCCGCTCGCGCCCGTGCGGCAGTGCGGCGCAGCAGCACCTCGGGGTGGGGGCGAGCGTCGAGGGACCCTCGCCCGGCATGCCCGGTCGTCACGGTCACGGCCACCCCTCACGTGGCCCGGCGCAGCCCGGTGTGCGCGGCTGCGCGGCTCGGATCGCTGCAGCGTAGAGGTGCTGCCGCGTCTCCGTGTCCCCATCCGTGGTCCGGACGGAGGTCGTGCACAATCGCCACGCATTCAGACGCGACGACCGGTCCGCAGTGGCGAACGGCCTGGCCAGGGGCCGATCGCCAGCGCGACGGCTGGACGGCTCCCCACGGCGTCGGCGACGATGGCAGCTCACCCATCCCGGGATCGCAGGCCCGGCCGGTGACGGACGGTCGGACCACCGCGCTGACATCCGAGGAGCACGCCATGACCGACACCCAGCAGGGCCCCACCGCGGCCGGGTCGGGGGCCAGCGCGACGGAGTCGTTCCTGACCACCGAGATGTACGAGGCTGCCCGCCAGGTGCCACCGGAACGGGTCGACGCGGTGGTCCGGGCGGTCCTGGACGGCGTGCACTCGGCCATCCGGGAGCACAGGGTCACCTATCCGGAGTTCCAGGCCGCCAAGGCGTGGCTGATCCAGGTCGGCGAGGGCGGCGAGTGGCCGCTGTTCCTGGACGTCTTCGTCGAGCACGTGGTCGAGGAGGTGCAGGCCGAGACCCAGCAGGGCACCAAGGGCACCATCCTCGGCCCGTACTACCTGCCCGGCCAGGAGCGCATCCCCTCCCCGGCCACGATGCCGATGCGCGAGGACGAGAAGGGCAGCCACCTGGTCTTCGCCGGGCAGGTCCGCGACGTGGACGGCAACCCGGTCCCCGGCGCCGAGATCGACATGTGGCAGGCCGACGCCGACGGCTACTACTCCGGGTTCGCCCCGCACCTGCCCGAGGGCAACCTGCGCGCCCTGGTGGTGGCCGACGACGAGGGCCGGTTCGAGATCCGCACCATCCAGCCCGCGCCCTACCAGATCCCCACCGACGGACCCACCGGCAAGCTCATCGAGGCCGCCGGCTGGCACCCGTGGCGCCCCGCCCACCTGCACCTGATCGTCAGCGCGCCGGGCCACCGGGCCATCACCACCCAGCTCTACTTCCGCGGCGGCGAGTGGCTCGACAGCGACGTCGCCTCCGCGGTCAAGCCCGAGCTCGTCCTCGACCCCCAGGACCAGGGCGACGGCACCGGACGCGTCGAGTACGACTTCGTGCTGGAGCGCGACGCAGGCGCCCGAGCCGCGTGACCCCCGCGCCCCGGGCCGGACAGCGGTGAGCCGCGGCCGGTCCGGGGCCCCGGGCGGGGCTCGCCCGGTCACCGTCGCCCCGGTCCAGGAGGAACTGAGCATGCTCTTCCACGTCCGCATGGACGTCGCCGTCCCCCACGACCTCGACCCCGAGGAGCGCACCCGGCTGGTCACCACCGAGAAGGCCCGGGCGCTGGAGCTGCAGCGCAGCGGCACGTGGGTGCACCTGTGGCGGGTGGTCGGCCAGTACAGCAACATCAGCGTCTTCGACGTCGGCTCCAGCGACGAGCTGCACGAGATCCTGTGGAACCTGCCGCTGTTCCCGTTCATGACGATCGCGGTGACCCCGCTGACCGAGCACCCGTCGGCGCTGTCGGCCAACCCGTGACGGGTCCCGGGGCGCCGTCCGGCCGCGGATCCGCCCGCGACGCCGCCGTCCCCCGGCGGGCGGCACGACCGCACGCCTGCACGCCGTCGGGGACCGGCCCGCCGACGCCCCGGTGCGCGTGCTCGGCCCGTCGCTGGGCACCGACACCGGCCTGTCCGACCCCCGGGTCGCCGACCTCGCCGGCGCCGGGACCCCGCCTCGGGCGAACTCCTAGCGGGGAGCCGGGACGCCGGCCTGCGGGCCACGTCCCCCGGTCCCCCCGGGGGCGGGTCCGCGGGAGAAGCGCGCGGCCAGTTCGGAGCGGGACCGGACACCGAGCTTGGCGTACACCCGGGTGAGGTGGAACTGGACGGTCTTGACCGACAGCAGCATCGACGCGGCCACCTCCTTGTTGGTCAGGCCGGTCGCGACGAGGGTGGCGACGGTCCGCTCCTGCTCGGTGAGGTGTTCGGTGCCGGTCTCGGCTCCGCGGGGCGCCGGCCGGGCCGTCTTGAGCTCCCGGTCGCAGCGCTCCACGTAGACCCGGGCGCCGAGCGCGGCGAACGACTGCCGTGCCGTGGTGAGCAGCGCGGCGGCGTCCCGCCGTCGGCCGGCGCGGCGCAGGGTGATGCCGTGGGCGAAGTCCACCCGCGCCCGCTCGTAGGGCAGCGGCAGCACGGCCAGTCGGGCCCGCGCCTGCTCGAACGCCTCCTCCGCGCCGGGCAGGTCGCCTCGGGCCGCCAGCAGCCGACCGCGGACGTAGCCGAGCCGGGCGCTCGCCGAGCGGTGCCCCCGGCGCTGCGCCGTCGTCTCGAGCGGCACGAGGAACGCCTCGGCCTCGGGGAGCCGGTCGGTGACGACGAGGGCGTTGGCGTAGACGTCGTGCCAGGGCCAGAACCCCGGTTCGTCGAGACCGGTGCGCGGCGTCCGGACGGCGAGGGGGGCGAGGTGGCGGACCACCGCGTCGTAGTCCGACGCCGCCTCGGCCACGTGCGCCCGCGCGAGCAGCGCGGGGACGGTCATGACGGTGTAGTCGTGCTCGGTGGCCGCGCCGAGCTGCAGGTGTCGCTCGGCGTCCTCGTGCTCTCCCCGCAGCGCGTGGACCTGGGCGCCGGTCCAGTGGACGAGGGGACGCAGCAGGTCCAGCCCGGTGGCGCTGAGCAGGGCCTCGGCCTGACCGACCGCGTCCAGTGCCCCGGACCAGTCGCCCAGGGCGAAGCGGGTGCGGGCGAGCCACACCAGGGCCCACAGGGAGATCCGGTTCGAGCCGGTCTGCCGCACGGTGGGCACGGCGAACTCCAGCTCGCGCCGGGCCGCCTCGGGCTGGTCCTGCGCCAGGTACAACCAGCCCAGGCCCATGCGCGCGCGCTGGTGCTGGGGTCCGGCCGGGCTCTCGGCGACCGCGTGCCGGTAGGTGGTGAACGCCTCGTCGACGCAGCCCCGCGCGGCGTGGCCCAGCCCCGCGATGGCGCGGGACTCGACGGCTGCAGGCGAGCCGGGCTCGGCGTACTCGACCGCCCGGCCGGCCCACCGGACCAGCTCGTCGCCGTCCCAGTCGGCCAGGGCGTGGAGCACGTAGCGCTGGCAGACGACGGCGGCGGCACCGCGGTCGGTCCCCCGGAGGCGCCAGGCGGTGTCGAGGTGGGCGGCGGCCTCGGCGCGGCGGCCGCGCTGGACGGCGACGTAGGCCAGCACGGCGTCGCGGCGGGGGCCGGTGGGCAGCGCCTCGACCTCGGGGAGGGCGTCCACGGCCTGCCCGAGCAGGCCCGCTCCGGCGAGCGCGTCGACGGCCTGCAGGAGGCGGGCCTCGCGGTCGGCCCGGGTGGGGCTGATGCGGCTGGCGTCGATGAGCGCGCCCGCGACGACGGCCCACGCCCCCTCGTCGGCCTTGCGCCGCGCCAGCTCGACCAGCTCCTCGGCGAGGCGCGCGTCCGGGAGCGGTGCCGCCTCGACCCGGTGGCGGAGCCGCTCGGTGTCGTCCGTGACCACGGCGGCCGCGCGCAGGTGGAGCTCGTGCCGCGCCCGCGGCGAGAGGGTGGCGTGGACGGCTCCACGGATGAACCGCTCCGGGAAGGCGAGCGCGTCCAGGCCGTGGCCGGCGGCGGTCGCCAGGAGGCCGGCAGCACAGGCCTCGTCGAGGGCGGCGATCGGGTCGGTGAGCCCGGCCAGGGCCGCGGCGTCGGCGAGCACGGGGTTCCGGCCGAGCACGGCCGCCGCCTCGACCAGCGCCCGCGCCTCCGGGGAGCAGCGGTCGAGGGCCTGGTGCACGCGGCGCTGCACGCTGGCCGGCGCGGGGAGCCGGGTCTGCCAGTCCGACCAGCGGACCGGCGGGGTGTCGCGGAACAGCTCCAGGAGGTGACCGGGGATGCCGGCGGTGTGCTCGCAGAGGCGCCGGGCGACGGGCATCGGGAGGTCGACCGCCGCGACCCGCGCGGCGAGCAGCCGGGTCTCGGCCGGTCCGAGGCGCAGCACGGGGACGGAGGTGGCCGCGAGCCGGTCGAGGACGGCGCCGGCCTCCACGGCGCCGGTGTCCGGCCAGCCGGTCGTCCGGGCGAGGAGCAGCAGCACCGGAGCGCGGTGGGTGCGCGCGACCGCGGAGGCGATCGCCTGCAGTGAGACCGGGTCAGCGTGGTGTGCGTCGTCGACGACGACCAGCAGCGGCTCCTCCCTGGCCCGGGCCTCCCACCGCCGGGCGAGCGCGGTGCCGAGGTCGACGGGGTCGTCGCCGGCCGGCCGCGCCGGGGAGTCCCCCGGGTCGTCGTCGAGGAGCCGACGGGCCAGCGCCCCGGCCCGGCCGCTCTCCCACGGCAGCCCGGTGGCCGCCGTCGTCGGCACCTCGGGGTGCCGGCGCAGGAACCGGCGCAGCAGGGTGGTCTTGCCGATCCCGGCCGGGCCCTCGACGACGACCACCACCGGTCCGCCGGCGCAGGCGCGGAGGAGCAGCGCCTCGAGCTGCGCGGTCTCGGTGGCCAGCCCCACGACGTGGGCGTCCTCGTCGGTCGCGCTCACGCCGACACCGTAGGGCCGGGAGGCCGGGGACTCCCCTGTTCCGCAGCCCCTCGCCCAGCGACTCAGCCCAGGTCGCCACCGGCCACGGGCAGGATGGTCCCGGTGATGTAGGAGGCCTCCTCCGACGCCAGGAAGGTGATGGCCGCGGCCTGCTCGTCCAGGGTCCCGTACCGCTTCATCAGCGAGGACTCGACCGTCTGGTCGACGATCGACCGGTACCAGGACTGCTCGAGCTCCGTCTCCGGCGCCGGGCCGCGCGGGGTGCGGCGCGGTGGGGCGTCGGTCCCGCCCGGGGCGGTGGCGACGACCCGCACGCCGTGCGGGGCCATCTCGAGGGCCAGCGCGGTGGTGATGGCGTTGACCCCGCCCTTGGCGGCGGAGTACGGCAGGCGGTTGACCCCACGGGTGGCCACCGACGACACGTTGACGATGGTGCCCTGCCCCCGCTCGACCATGTGCGGGACGACGGCGCGGCAGCACCACAGCGTCGGCCACAGGGACCGGTTGATCTCGGCCTGGATCTGCTCGGGCGGGTAGTGCTCGAACGGCTTGGCCCAGATCGTGCCGCCGACGGTGTGGATGGCGACGTCGATGCGGCCGAACCGCGCCAGCGCGGCGTCCACGACGGACTTCGCGCCCTCCCAGGTCTCCAGGTCGGCGACGACGGGGATCGCCTCGGCCCCGGGCTGCCCCAGCTCCTCGGCCAGGTCGCGCACCAGCTCGGCGCGGTCGGCCAGCACCATGGTCCCGCCCTCCGCGCTGATCCGCCGGGCCGTGCGCTCGCCGATCCCCTGCCCGGCACCGGTGACCAGGACGACCCGACCGGCGAACCGGCCCGGCGTCACGAACCGGGGACGGCGTCCCGCGGCGAGGTCGTGCATGGCCCGGCGGGTGGTCTCCTTGGAGCGTTCCGCGTGCTCGGTGATCAGGACCCGTGCCCGCTCGCGGTCGCCGTCCCGGAACGCCTCGACGATGTCGAGGTGGTCCTGGGCGCACCGGGGGTGGCACCAGGTGGCCGACCGGAGGGACTCCTCCATGTGCCCCTTGACGCCGAGCGCCTGGTAGGCGCGCAGCAGGTGCTCGTTGCCGGTGAGGGTGAACAGGTAGTCGTGGAAGGCGGCGTTGGTCTCGGTGTACGCCGCCGCGTCGACGAACCGGTCGCCTTCGACGTAGGGCACGGTGGCCTCGGCCAGCACCCGGTAGCCGATGAGCTCCTGGTGCGTCAGGCGACCGATGGTGAGCTCGGCGGCGCCGAGCTCGAGCGCCCGGCGGGCGTCGAAGATGGCGTCGGACTCGTGCACCGACGGGTGCTCCTCACCGATCTCGTACCCGTCGGCCGTGATGGAGTAGCCCTCGGGGGTCAGCGTCGGCTGGACCGCTGCGTCCTCGGTCCCGGCGTCCGGCTGACCGGCCGGTGGCGAGGGCGCCGGCGGGGTGAGCTGCTCCAGCTCCACCCGGGGCAGCATCTCCTGACCGGCGACGGCGCGGGCACCGACGGCGGGCACGAGGTCCTCGGCGTCGTCCACGGGGAGGACGTCGCCGGTGGGGAACGGTTCCCCAAGCTGCTGCCCCGCCAGCCGCCACATGTCCGACGGCGACTCGGTGCGCGGCCCGGCTCCGTCGGCGCCGAGGGGGGTCAGCTCCACCGGCGGGAACAGGCCCTGCCCGGCCGTCGTCCGGCCCTCCCGGCCGTCCAGGGCCAGCAGCTCGGCGACGGTGTCCGGGACGACGACCGGCGGCGGCTCGGGGGCCACCGCCGCGGACTCCGGAACGACCGCCTCGGGCTCCGGCGCGACGACCTCCTCGGCGGCCTCCGTCGGGACCGCGGCCAGCGCGAACTTCTCGTAGTAGAAGCCCGAGGGGGCCACCCCGAGCCCGGCGACGTGCTTGCGGACCGCCTCCACCATGGCCGGCGGGCCGCAGAGGTACACCGCGGCAACGCCGTCGTGCAGGTGCTCGGGCCCGTACAGGCCGGTGACGTAGCCCTGGTTGGGTGCCTTGGTGGCGGGGTCGGCGACGCAGTAGTCCCAGGTGAGCCCCTCGATGCCGCCCGCGAGCTGCTCGATGGCCTCCATCTCGACCAGGTCGTCGTCGGTCGTGACCCCGTAGACCAGGTGCATCTGCCGGTCGCTGCGGTTGCCCTCCAGCGTCCGCAGGATGGACAGGATCGGCGCCAGCCCGGTGCCGCCGGCCAGGAGCAGCAGCGGGGCGTCGGACTCGCGCAGGAAGAAGCTGCCGTGCGGACCGGTGAAGGTGATCTCGTCACCGACCGCGGCGCGCTCCTCCAGGTAGGTCGACATGACGCCGCCGGGCGTCAGCTTGACCAGGAACGTCAGCTCCTGGTCCTGCGGGGCGCTGCTGAAGGAGTACGACCGGGACTCCTCGGTCCCCGGGACGGCGATGTTGACGTACTGCCCGGGGAGGAACGCCAGGGCGTCCCGGTCGTCGATCTCGATGGTGAGCCCGACCGTCGTCGGGGACAGCCGGTCCAGCGCGGTGATGCGACCGCGGTGCGTGGCGGCGCTGGTCTTGGCCACCGCGGAGGTGGTCGCGATCTGCAGCACCAGGTCCGAGCGCGGCTTCATGCTGCAGGGCAGCACGTACCCGTTCTGGGCCTCGTCGTCCGACAGCGCGTCCTCGAGGTAGGTGCCCCCGTCGAACTCGCCCGACTCGCAGAGCGCCTTGCACGTCCCGCAGGCGCCGTCACGGCAGTCCAGCGGGATGTTGATCCGCGCCCGGTAGGACGCGTCGGCGACGGTCTGGTCGTCCCGGCAGGTGATGAAGCGGGTGACCCCGTCCTCGAACGCGAGTGCCACGC
Organism: Geodermatophilus sp. SYSU D00779; assembly: GCF_054050595.1. Lineage (NCBI taxonomy): Bacteria > Bacillati > Actinomycetota > Actinomycetes > Geodermatophilales > Geodermatophilaceae > Geodermatophilus > Geodermatophilus sp. SYSU D00779. The sequence continues at coordinate 142,746 of NZ_JBJGZQ010000010.1, read as the reverse complement.
GGTGGTCCATGGAGATCTCCGTCGTCTCGGCGGAACAGCAGCTTGGAGGGGAACGGCCGGGAGCCGCCGCTCAGAGGTGGTAGACGTCGACGACGTGGTGGATGTAGTCGTTCTTCAGCACCACGGTCTTGCGCCGGATGAGCGGCGCGGGCCCGGAGAAGTCGATCGTGTAGAACGACGTCCCGTAGTAGGGGTCGACGGTCTTGTACCGGAAGTACATCGTGTGCCAGTTGAACCGGACGTCGACCAGGTCGCCGCGGCGCTCGATGACCTCCACGTTGGTGATGTTGTGGCTGGTGCGCGGCTCGGGCAGCGACGTCGCGCTGGAGCGCTCGGTGCGGATCCGGAAGACGCGGTCCTCGAGGCCACCCTTGTTCGGGTAGTAGATGAGGGACATCTCCCGGTGCGGGTCCTCGGTGAGCCGGTCGTCGTCGGCCCACGACGGCATCCAGAAGACGACGTCGTCGGCGTAGCACTCCAGCCACTTCTCGAACTCGCGGTCGTCGAGGTAGCGGGCCTCGCGGTAGAGGAACTGCTCGATCGCGTTCTGGGTGATGAGCTTGCCGCCCGCAGGTGCCGCCTCGGCCGGGGTCTGCACGGGGTTCTGGGTGGTGGTCACGGGATCAGCCCTCCGAGGTCGCGGTGGACACGCCGGCCTGCTTCTCGACGGCGGCGCGCATGGTCTGCAGCCAGTAGCCGTGCTGGATCGGGTACAGCCCCTCGTCCTCGTTGCGCTGCCCCGCGGAGATGACGCCGTCCATGCCGAGGGCCTTGGCGACCGGGTCCGGCCCGTTCAGCCAGTGCTCGGCACCGCGGCTCATGTCGTTCCAGGGCGCGGCGGTGGCCCGGAAGGTGAGCTGGCAGGAGCGGAACTCCTCCAGGTCGTCGGGGGTGGCCATGCCGGAGGCGTTGAAGAAGTCCTCGTACTGGCGGATCCGGTGCTCACGGGCCTCGGCGCTCTCGCCCCTGGGGGCGATGCAGTAGATGGTGACCTCGGTCTGCTCGGGCGAGATCGGCCGGAAGTGCCGGATCTGGGTGCTGAACTGGTCCATCAGGTAGACGTTCGGGTAGAGGCACAGGTTGCGGGAGCCCTTGACCATGAACTCGCCCTTGGCCTCCCCGAACTGGGCCTTGAGCTCGTCCATGCGGTCCCACAGCGGGCGGTCCTGCGGGTTGGCCGCCCAGGTCCACAGGCACAGGTGCCCGTTGGGGTAGGACCAGTAGCCGCCGCCGGACTTGCCCCAGCCGCCGGCGTCCAGCGCCTTGGTCGTGTTCTTCGACTCCCCCGTGCTGCGCCGCGAGGTCGTGGCCGCGTAGTTCCAGTGGGTCGCGCTGACGTGGTAGCCGTCGGCGCCGTTCTCGGCCTGGACCTTCCAGTTGCCGTCGTAGGTGTAGGTCGAGGAGCCGCGCAGCACCTCCAGCCCCTCCGGCGACTGGTCGACGAGCATGTCGATGACCTTGGTGGTGTCACCGAGGTGCTCGGCGAGCGTGCTCACGTCCGGGTTGACGCTGCCGAAGAGGAACCCGCGGTAGCTGTCGAACCGCGCGACCTTGACCAGGTCGTGCGAGCCGTCCTTGTTGAAGCTGGCGGGGTAGCCGGCGCCGTCGGGGTCCTTGACCTTGAGCAGCGTGCCGTCGTTGCGGAACGTCCAGCCGTGGAAGGGGCAGGTCAGCGTCATCCGGTTGTCCGTCTTGCGGCGGCACAGCATCGCGCCGCGGTGCGCACAGGCGTTGATGAGGCAGTGCAGCTCACCGCTCTTGTCGCGCGTGATGACGACCGGCTGACGGCCGATGTAGGTCGTGAAGTAGTCCCCCGCGTTCGGGATCTGGCTCTCGTGCGCGAGGTAGACCCAGTTCCCCTCGAAGATGTGGGTCATCTCCAGCTCGAAGATCTCCTCGTCGGTGAAGATCCGACGGTTGGCCCGGTAGATCCCGGCCTCGGGGTCTTCGATGACGGCATCGGCGAGGACGTCGCTGAGCTGGTTGGCGTCGACTGTCATGGCGGGCCTCCGGTCGGCATGGGCGGTGGTCGATGGCGCTGCACCCCACTGTGGGTGGCGCCGGTCACGTTCGCGTCAGCAATGTGCCTAGTCCTGACCAGGCACTGATTGAGACTTCCGGCATCTCAATCGAGCGGAACTCGGTCTTTGTGGGTACATGACTGGGGCCTCTACGTTGAGTGCGTCACAGCCGCTGCGGCACGGCGCGTCCCCTCGACGCCCGGGCCCGGAGCCGACCGATCGACGGAGGAGGGCACGTGGAGATCCGCCAGCTGCACTACTTCGTCACCGTCGCCCGGACCCGCCACTTCGGGCGGGCGGCCGAACGCCTGCACATGGCCCAGTCCCCGCTGTCCCAGGCCATCCGCCAGCTGGAGGCCCAGCTCGGGACCGCGCTGTTCACCCGGACGACGCGGCGGGTCGAGCTCACGCCCGCCGGCGAGGCGTTCCTGCAGGACGCCGAGCGCATCCTCGACTCGATCGAGGCCGCGCGGACCCGGGTCCGGCTGATCGGCGCCGGCAGCACCGGCCTCCTGCGCGTCGGGGCGACCGGGCTGGCGGCGCTCCGCCAGCTGCCCCAGCTGGCCCGGATCGCCGCCCGGGAGGTACCCGGCCTGGTGCTGCGGTTCCAGACCGACCTGCTCACCCCGGCGCAGGAACTGGCCCTCGAGGAGGACCGGATCGACCTCGCCGTGCTGCGTCCGCCGCTGCGCCGGGCGGGGTTGTCGTCCCGGCTCATCACCCGGGAACGGCTGGTCCTCGCCGCGCCCGGCAGCCACCGTCTCGCCGGTGACGAGCCGGTCGGGCTGACCGAGCTGCGGGACGAGGACTTCGTCGTCTACGGCGTCGAGGGCTCCGTCGTGAACACCGTCGTGACCCAGGCCTGCCTCGCCGCGGGCTTCCTGCCCCGGCGCACCCACCAGGCCGCGGAGACCTCGGTCATGCTCACGCTGGTCGCCGCCGGCCTGGGCGTGGCCCTGCTGCCCGAGTCCGTGCTGGCGCTGCGCGTCAACGGGGTCAGCTTCGTGCCCGTCGCCGACGACGTGCACATCGACCTGGCCCTGGCCTGGCGGCGCGAGGACCGCTCCCCCGCCCTCGCCCGGCTGCTCGACGCGCTGGAGGCCAACGGCTTCCTCGTGCCCGACGCGGGGTTCCCCAGCCCGACCGCACCCGACACCGCCCCACTGGGAGGGACCCGTTGAAGATCGAGAAGGTCGAGGCGATCCCGTTCGCGATCCCGTACAGGAAGCCGCTGCGCTTCGCCAGCGGCGAGGTGCACGTCGCCGACCACGTGCTGGTCCGGGTGCACACCGACGACGGCGTGGTCGGCGTGGCGGAGGCCCCGCCGCGGCCCTACACCTACGGCGAGACCCAGGAGTCGATCATCGCGGTGGTCGACAAGCTCTTCGCGCCGCAGCTGGTGGACCTCACGCTGCTGGAGCGCGAGACCGCCTCCGCGCGGATGGAGCGCACCGTCGGCAACCCGGCCGCCAAGGCGGCGGTGGACATGGCGATCTGGGACGCGCTGGGCCGCACGCTCGGGGTGTCGGTCTCCCAGCTGCTGGGCGGCTTCACCGACCGGATGCGGGTGTCGCACATGGTCGGGTTCTCCTCCGACGCCGAGATGGTCGCCGAGGCCGAGCGCGTCCGCGACACCCACGGCATCCGCACCTTCAAGGTCAAGGTGGGCCGGCGCCCGGTGGAGCTCGACGTCGGCGCCTGCCGTGCCCTGCGCGCGGCGCTCGGGCCGGACGTGGAGCTCTACGTCGACGGCAACCGCGGGTGGACCCCGTCGGAGGCGGCGCGGGCCCTGCGCGCAATGGCCGACCTGGACCTCACGCTGTCCGAGGAGCTGTGCCCGGCCGACGACGTGCTCGGCCGGCGCTGGCTCACCGCGCAGACGACGGTGCCCACCGTCGCCGACGAGAGCGCCACGACGCCGGGTCAGGTCACCCGGGAGCTGCTCGACGGCGCGGCCACCGCCATCAGCATCAAGACCGCCCGCACCGGGTTCAGCACCTCCCAGCGGATCCTGCACCAGTGCGAGGGCCTCGGCGTCGAGGTCGTCATGGGCAACCAGATCGACGGCCAGGTCGGCACCGCGTGCTCCGTGGCCTTCGGCGCCGCCCACCGGCACTCCGCACGCCGGGCCGGTGAGCTCTCCAACTTCCTCGACATGAGCGACGACCTGCTCACCGAGCCGCTGGAGATCACCGGCGGCGAGCTGGCCGTCCGCCCCGGACCGGGGATCGGCATCGAGATCGACCCCGACAAGCTCGCCCGCTACCGGCAGGACCGTTGAAGGGCCTCCCTGCCCCCCCCACCGAAGAAGGACCCCGTCCTCCCCACCCTTCGCAGGCTCGGGGTGGGACCCGAGACGGGGCCACGGCGGGCCCCTGCAGGGAGACCACCGCATCCCCGTCCCATCCGCACCGCACACGAGGAGATCACCATGACCGCGACCGTCCCCAACCCGACCGCGGCCGGCTCCGGCCGCAACGCCACCGAGCGCTTCGCCCAGAAGGAGCGCAGCGCCGCCGCCGTCGACCAGGCGCGCGTGTCCGCCATCGCCACCGACGCCATCACGGCCCTGCACGAGGTCATCCGCAAGCACGGGGTGACCTACGCCGAGTACGACGCCCTCAAGGCGTGGCTGATCCGGGTCGGCGAGGACGGCGAGTGGCCGCTGTTCCTCGACGTGTGGATCGAGCACGTGGTCGAGGAGGTCGCCAACGCCGGCCGCTTGGGCGCCGTCGGCACGATCGAGGGCCCGTACTACATCCCGGGCTCGCCGGAGTACCGCAGCGAGGCCACCCTGCCGATGCGCGACGGCGAGCAGGGCACGCCGTTCCTGTTCCAGGGCACCGTGACCGACCTCGACGGCACCCCGATCGAGGACGCGCGGGTCGAGCTGTGGCACGCCGACGACGACGGCTACTACTCGCAGTTCGCGCCGGGCATCCCCGACTGGAACCTGCGCGGCACCGTCCTCACCGGTGCCGACGGCCGGTTCGCGTTCCACACCATCAAGCCCGCGCCCTACCAGATCCCCACCGACGGCTCGTGCGGCGCGCTGATCGCGGCGGCCGGCTGGCACGCCTGGCGCCCGGCCCACCTGCACCTGAAGGTGTCGGCCCCGGGCAAGCAGCTGGTCACCACGCAGCTGTACTTCGCGGGCGGGCAGCACGTCGAGGACGACGTCGCCCAGGCCGTGAAGCCGGAGCTGGTCCTGCACCCGGCCCCGGCCGCCTCCGGACAGGGCGAGGAGGTCACCTACGACTTCGCGCTGGACCCCGCGTGACGCAGCTGTACGCGGTGCGGATGGACGTCGCGCTGCCGCCGGACATGGACCCGGCGGCGCGCGACGACCTCCTCGCCCGGGAGAAGGCCTACTCCCAGCGCTGGCAGCGCTCGGGCCACTGGCCGCACATCTGGCGCTGTGTCGGTCAGTACGCCAACCTCAGCGTCTTCGCCGTCGACAGCAACGAGCAGCTGCACCAGATCCTGTGGGGGCTGCCGCTGTTCCCGTACATGAGCATCACGGTCACCCCGCTGGCCGCGCACCCGTCGGACATCGCGCAGGACCCGGCGCAGTAGGCACCGCGCAGGACCCGGCGCCGTAGGCACCGCGCAGGACCCGGCGCAGTGAACACCGCGCAGTGAGCACCACCGCACGACCCGCACCACCGCACGACCCGCACCACCGCACGACCCGCACCACCGCACGACCCGCACCACCGCACGACCCGCACGACCCGCACCGCTGCACCACCCGGCCGCCCGGCGACCTCCCTCCAGCCCGGCGCGTCTCCCCTCCCCCACCCCGTGGCGACGTCGGTCGCCGGGTGTCCCCTGCCCTGCCACGGCTCCCGTGCCGTCTTCGAGCCAGGGCCCGTCCCGAGGAGAACAGCAGTGGCACCATCCACGCAGGACGGAGCCGTCCGGCAGGACGCGCTCCGTCGCAGGTCGGTCACCTGGATCGTCTCGCTGGCCACGGTCGGCCTGGTCTTCGACGGCTACGACCTGGTCGTCTACGGGACCGTCGTCCCGCTCTTCCTGCGCGACCCGGGTCAGATCGGCGAGGTGACGCCGGCCCTGGCCGGCGCCCTGGGCAGCTACGCGCTCATCGGCGTGCTCGTCGGCGCCCTCCTGGCCGGCAGCGTCGCCGACGTCATCGGCCGGCGGAAGGTCATGCTCACCGCCTACGCGTGGTTCTCCGTCGGCATGGCCCTCACCGCCCTGGCCACGAGCGCGACCGCCTTCGGCCTGCTCCGCTTCGTCACCGGCATCGGGGTCGGCGCCCTGGTCGCCACCACCGGGGCGCTGGTCGCCGAGTTCGCGCCCGCGGGCAGGAAGAACCTGGCCAACGCGATCACCTACTCCGGGGTGCCGCTGGGCAGCCTGCTCGCCGCGCTGCTGGCCATCCTGCTGCTGGACGTCATCGGCTGGCGGGGCATGTTCTGGATCGGTGCCCTGCCGCTGCTGACGCTGCTCCCCCTCGCCTTCCTCAAGATGCCCGAGTCGCCGGCCTGGCTGGCGTCGCGGGGACGCCTGGACGAGGCGCGGGCCGTCGCCGCGCGGACCGGGGTGTCGCTGGCCGCGCCGGGCACCGAGGGCCCCCGGGTCCCCGAACCGGTCGTCGAGGGCCGGGCGGGCTTCGCCGGGCTGGCCGGCCGCACCTACCTGCTGCCCACCCTCCTGCTGGGCCTGCTCAGCGCCACCGGTCTCCTGCTGGTCTACGCGCTCAACACCTGGCTGCCCGAGCTGATGGGCCGCGCCGGCTTCTCCACCAACGGGTCCCTGGCCTTCCTGCTGGTCCTCAACGGCGGCGCGGTCCTGGGCGCGCTGGTCGCCTCGCGGTTCGCCGACCGGTTCGGGCCCAAGCCGGTGGTGGCGGCGTCCTTCACGCTGGGTGCCGCGGCGATCGCGCTGCTGACCGTGAGCCTCCCGCTGGGCGTGCTGCTGGCGTTCGTGGCGGTGGTGGGGCTGGGGACGAGCGGGACGCAGATCCTCATCTACGGCTTCGTCGCGACCTACTACCGCACCAACGTGCGCAGCGCGGGTGTCGCCTGGTGCGCCGGGTTCGGGCGCCTCGGGGGCATCGGCGGTCCGCTCATCGGCGGCCTGCTCGTCGCCTCCGGCATCGCGCTCAACTCCATCTTCTACGTGCTGACCGCCCTGGCCGTGCTCGGCGCTCTGCTCACCCTGGTCGTGCCGACGGCGGACGCCCGGCACGCGCAGGCGGCCCGCCGGTCGGCGCCGGCCGCGCTCGCCGTGGAGCCGGGCGACCTGCTCGCCCACCGGACCCGGTAGCGGGTCCCGCAGCCACGGACGCACGATCCGCCGGTCCCGGACGCCGCACCCCGGCGTCCGGGGCCGGCGCGTCCCGGGCCGTGTCCGGACGGCGTCCTACTCCGCCCGGGCGGCATCGGGGCCCCACCGGTACAGGTGCTCGGGGCGGCCGGTGCTGCCGTAGCGCAGGGAGACGCTGGCCTGGTGGGTCTCGGTGAGAGCGGCGAGATAGCGCTGGGCCGTGGCGCGTGAGATGCCCAGGGCGTCGGCGACGTCGGCCGCGGTGAGGGCGGCGTCCGAGGTGCGCAGCCGCTCGGCGACCAACCGCGCGGTGACCGAGGACTGCCCCTTGGGTGGCGAGGCCCGGGAGGCCTGTCTCAGCGCGGCGAGGGCCCGGTCGACGCCCTGCTGGCCGAGCTCGTCGGCGGAGTCGCGCAGCAGCGCGCGGTAGCGGGCGTACGCGGACAACTGCTCCGCGAGCCGCTCCGGTGTGAACGGCTTGACCAGGACGTTGACCGCGCCGGCCGCCACGGCGGCACGGATCAGCCCCGCGGAGCTGTCGGCGGTCACCATGAGCACGTCGCAGCCGAGCTGCGGAGCGAGCTCGACCCCCTGCTGGTCGGGCAGGTAGTTGTCCAGCAGGACCAGGTCCGGGGAGTGCTCGGCGACCAGGTGCCGGGCCTGCTCGGCGGTGTGCGCGACGCCGACCACCCGGAAGTCGGGGACGTCCTCGACGAGGCGCGCGTGCAGCCGGGCGACCCGGAAGTCGTCGTCGACGACGAGGACGGCGAAGCTCACGAGCCCTCCTCGCCGGCGCTCGTCGGCCGCGTCCGCGGCGCCGCTGCGTCCACGCGTGAGCTCGCGAGCGCGCTCACGTGGTCACCTCCGGCCGCTCGAGCACACCGGGCAGCCGGCTGACGAACACGGTCATGGCGCCGTTCCCGCCCGGGTGGGTCACCTCGACCCACCCGCCGAGGCTCTCGGCGGTGCCGCGGGCGATGGCCAGCCCCAGGCCGCGGCCCTCGCCGCGGGTGCTCACGCCTCCGGTGAAGATGCCCGCCAGGCGCTCCGGGGGCAGCCCGTCCCCGGTGTTGGCCACCGACACCACCAGGTCGTCCCCGTCGGCGAGCAGGTCGACCTCGACCGTCGCCGGCCGGACGGCGGAGTCGTGCGCTGCCTCCACGGCGTTGCCGACCAGGTTGCCCAGCACGGTGATCACCTCCACCGGCGCCACCAGGCGGTGGGGCACCCAGCTGCCGTCGGAGATGAGCAGCTGCACGCCGAGCTCCGCGGCCCGGGCCACCTGACCGCCGAGGTAGGCGCGCACCGTGGAGGAGGCGATCGCCTCGCTGTTGTCGGCCATGGCGATCGCGGGGGCGTCCAGCAGGGCGCTGACGTACTCGGCGGCGTCGTCCGCGTCCCCCGTGTGCAGCAGGCCGTGCACCGTGTGCAGGCGGTTGACGAACTCGTGCCGCTGCGCCCGCAGGGCCTGCGTCATCAGCCGGACGGCCCCGAGCTCGTCGGTGAGCCGCTCCACCTCGGTGCGGTCGAGGACGGTGACCACCGAGCCGAGCGCCCGACCGTCGCGTTCGACCTCCCGCCGGGTGACCACGAGCACCCGGTCCCCGGTGACGGTGACCGTGGGGGTGCCGGACCGGTCCGCGAGCGCGCGGGCGAGCGGCGCGGGCAGGTCCAGGTCGGCCAGCGGCCTGCCGGGCACCACCGGGACCCCCAGGAGCCGGGACGCCTCGGCGTTCGCCGCGCTCACCACCCCGCGGTCGTCGACGGCGACGACCCCGTCGGAGACCCCGTACAGCACCGCCTCCCGTTCCCGGACCAGCTCGGCCAGGTCGGCCGGCTCCAGCCCGAACGTCCGGCGGCGGAGCAGCCGGATCAGCAGGAGGCTCCCGGCCACGCCCAGCAGCAGGGCCACGCCGAGGAAGGCAGCCGTGCTCTGCAGCAGTCGCCGGAGGGCGACGGAGATGTCGTTGGCGTCGAAGCCGACGCTGACCTCCCCGACCACGCGCCCCGTGTCATCGCGGAGCGGGACCTTGCCGCGGGCGGACAGCCCCAGGGTCCCGCGTTCGACGGTGGCGACCTCGCGACCGCGCAGCGCGGCGTCGGGGCTCGTGCTCACCCGCTCCCCGATCCTGGCGGGGTCGGGGTGGGCCAGGCGGACGCCCCGGTCGTCGGTGACCACGACGAACAGCGCGCCGGTCGCCCGCTGCACGGCCAGGGCCCGGGCCTGCACGTCAGCACTGTCCTGCGCCAGGACCTCGTCGGCCAGCCGGGGCTCCGCGGCGACGCTCCGGGCGACGGCGAGGGCGCGTTGCTCGAACTGCTGCTCGAGGCCCGCCTCCAGCCGCCAGGCGACCACCGCGAACCCCAGGGCCACCACGGCGACGAGCACGGCGAGCTGCAGCAGGAGCATCTGCCGGGTGAAGGGCAGCGCCCGCCGGAGGCCCGTGCGCGGCCCGGCCGCCCCGGACCCGGCCGGCCTCCGGCGAGCGGCTGAGCGGAACGAGCGAAACGTCGAGAACACGACCTGTGCGGCTTTCCTGCGGAAGAGAGACCTGGGCCACGTGCCTCCCTAGTGTCCCTGGTCACAAGGGCCTGACGGAGGAGCCGACCCGAGCTCTCCGTCGCCGAGCGGGCCCGCCGCCCGGTCGAGCCGTCCGGTCCCGACCAGGCCCCGCACCCATCGACACCACACCGTCAGGAGCCACCCGTGCTGGTCACCCTCGGCTTCCTCATGATCGCGGTCTTCATGTACCTGATCATGAGCAGGCGGACCACCCCCGTGGTCGCCCTCATCCTCGTCCCGGTCGCCTTCGGCATCGCTGCCGGCGCGGGCACCGACATCGGGGACATGGTGATGTCGTCGGTCGAGGACCTCGCGCCCACCGCGGCGCTGCTGTTCTTCGCCATCACCTACTTCGGCATCATGATCGACGTCGGTCTGTTCGACCCGCTGATCCGCAAGATCCTGCAGCTGGTCGGGCACGACCCGGTCAAGCTCGTCGTCGGCACCGCCGCCCTGACCGCCATCGTCAGCCTCGACGGCGACGGATCGACCACGTTCATCATCGTGACGTCGGCCCTGCTGCCGATCTACCTGCGCCTCGGGATGAGCCCGGTCGTGCTCACCTGCGTCGCGGCGGTCACCAACGGTGTGCTCAACGTCGTCCCCTGGGGCGGCCCGACAGCCCGCGCCGCGGCCGCGCTGAACGTGAGCCCGACCGACGTCTTCGTGCCGATGATCCCGTCGATGGTCGCCGGCATCCTCGCCGTCTTCGTCCTGGCCTGGCTGCTGGGGCGCTCCGAGCGCAAGCGCATCGGGCTCGTCCACCTGCCGGTGGACGGGGAGGCCGGGACCGACGGCTCCGGGGGTCCGGCGCCCGCACCGGCCGGGATGCGAGGACTCCGCCCGGCCGCGGCGGGCGTCGGCGGCGCTCCGGTGCGCTCGGGAGGCGTGCTGGTGGGCGCGCGCGTGCGGCAGGACACCGTCGAGGTGGCGGTCGGCGCCACCGAGCCGGTCCCCGTTCCCGCGCACGACCCCGCGGCGAGCCTGCCCGACCGGGGGGAGCGGGCCCGGCCGGGTCTGGTGTGGGTCAACCTGGCGCTGACCCTCGCGGTCATGGTGATGCTCGTCGTCGACCTGGTCCCGATCCCCTTCGTCTTCATGGTCGCCGTCGGCCTCGCGCTGGTGATCAACTTCCGGCACGTCTCGCAGCAGGCCGACCAGTTCAAGGCCCACGCCGGCAGCGTCGTGTCGGTGGTCGGCATGGTGCTCGCGGCCGCCGTCCTCACCGGCGTCCTGTCGGGGACCGGCATGGTCGACGCGATGGCCGACTGGCTCATCGGCGTGATCCCGCACAGCCTGGGCTCGCACCTGGCCGTGATCACCGGCCTGCTGTCGATGCCCCTCACCTTCCTGATGAGCAACGACGCCTTCTACTTCGGTGTCCTGCCCGTCCTGACCGAGACCGCCGCCAACTACGGCATCGAGCCGGTCGAGATGGCCCGGGCCGCGGTCACCGGCCAGCCGCTGCACATGCAGAGCCCGCTGGTCCCGGCGTTCCTGCTGCTGATCGCCCTGGCCAAGGTCGAGATGGGCGACCACCACCGCAAGGCCATCTGGCGGTCGGTCGTCGTCTCCCTGGTCATGCTGGCGACCGGCCTCGCGCTGAGCGTCATCCCCCTGTGAACCCCGACCGGCGCCGCCCCGTGGGGCCGGCGCCGGTCCGTCGACGAGGAGATCTGCGATGCGCAGCACGATCGTGCTGGTGAACGACCGTCCCGAGGGGGACGCCGCCCTGCGCTGGGGCGCCGACCACGCGCGCCGGTGCGGCAACGACCTGCAGGTGGTGCTCGTCCGCGCCGACTCGCCAGCGGCCCCGGAGTACAGCACCCCGGCACTCCGCGAGCGGGTGACGGAACGGCTCGTCGACGCCGGTCTGCCGCACCTGCTCCACGCCCCGGAGGAGGACGTGGTCGCGCAGGTCGACCGGCTGGCCACCGCGGTCGGCGCCGACCTCGTCGTCGTCCCGGTCCGGCGCCGCTCCCCCACCATGAAGCTCCTCGTGGGGAGCATCGCGCAGCGGCTCATCCTCGACGCGCCGTGTCCCGTCGTCGCGGTGAAGGGCCTCGGGTGAGCAGGAGCGGGGACGCCCCGCCCGGAGCCGGCTGACGGACCCGGCACCCACACCACAGCGGCCGCCCGGTCGTCAGCCCGGGCGGCCGCTGTGACGTGCGCCCGGGTCGCGCCGGCCCGGCGAGCCGGGTGCCTGCTCCGCGGGTGCGCCGGTGCGATGCGCGGCGAGCCTTGAGCCGGTCGGGCCACCGGGGTAGAGAGGCGGGACACCGCTGCGCCAGGAGGCTGCCATGAGCCGCAGGCACCGTCTGCTCCGCTCCGCCATCGCGGCCGCCGCGGCCGCCGTCGCCGGCATCCTGACCAGGTCGATGGTGAGGGCCGTCGGTCGTCCCGGGGACGGGACCGGGTAGGGCGTTCGCTGCGGTCCCCTAGAACTGCCGAGGGCAGTGCCGGCGACGACCGGGGCAGCGGTCGTCTCACCGCACCGGCCTGGCCGAGGACGGCGCAGCAGCGGCCGCACCCGGGATCGGTCAGGCCGCGTCGAGGTCGGCTGCGATCGCCGCTGCGGCTGCCGACAGCGCGACCGACCACGCCCGCAGCCGGTCCCCCGAGTAGCGGGCGGTGGGCATGGAGACCGAGATCGCGCTCGCCACGGCGCCCCCGCCGTCCGGGATCGCGACCCCGACCGCGGTGAGTCCGGCCTCGGTGTCCTGGTCGTTGACGGCGAACCCCTGACGCCGGATGGTGGGCAGTTCCCGGCGCAGCCGGGCCGCCGTCTCGTCGTCGTGCTGCCCGAGTGCGAGGTCGAGGTCGTCGGGGGTCAGAGCGGCGAGGAGCGCCTTCCCCCCGGAGGTCAGGTGTGCCGGCAGCGACCGGCCGGTCCGGTCCCCCACCCGGAGGACGTGCTCGCACTCGACGGTGGCGACGAAACGCACGTCCGGGCCGGTCAGGACCATCAGGTTGGTCGTCTCCCCGAGCTCGTCGACCAACCGCCGCAGGTGCGGCAGGGCCAGCTCCCGCAGCCGCGCGACCGGCGCCTGCGGGAGCGGGGTGCGCTCCAGGATCCGGCCGGGGCCGTAGCGCCGGTCGGGCAACTGCTCGGCGAAGTCCCGGTAGACGAGCATCCCGAGCAGGCGGTGCGCCGTCGACGCGGAGACCCCGAGGCGCTCGGCCGCGTCCGTCACGCGCATCGGCCCCTCGTGCTGCAGCAGGGTGGCCAGGAGCAGGGCCGAGTCGACCGAGGCGATCGCATAGGGCGGTCGGTTCTTCACAGCAGAAAAGGCTATTCCGGGCTGCGGCATCGAGGGGACCGTCTGGCTGCGGACCCCACCGGCTCAGGCCAGGGTCCACACGCCGAGCGACGAGGAGGGCCGAGACGATGCAGTTCTACCTGGACGGCTACACCCCCGGCGACCCGCTGGTCGAGGAGCCGCACCCGTCGGTCGCCGACCGGCCGGACGGACTCCCCGAAGAGGTCGACGTCCTGATCATCGGGTGCGGTCCGGCCGGGCTCGTCCTGGCCGCCCAGATGGCCGCGTTCCCGGAGATCAGGACCGCGGTCATCGACCGCAGGGAGGGCCCGCTCGAGGTCGGCCAGGCCGACGGGGTCGCCTGCCGCACGGTCGAGATGCTCGAGGCGTTCGGGCTGGCGGGTCGCCTGGTCGACGAGGGCTACTGGGTCAACGAGGTCGCCTTCTGGCAGCCGGACCCGGACGACCGGAGCCGCATCCGGCGCACCGGCCGGGTCCAGGACGTCGAGGAGGGCCTGTCGGAGATGCCGCACGTCATCGTCAACCAGGCCCGCATGCTCGCCTACCTGCTGGAGCACATGGAGCGGTCGGCCAGCCGGTCGACCCCGCACTACGGCCTGCAGGCCACCGACGTCCGCATCGACACCGACGGCTCCTCGGAGCACCCGGTGACGGTGACCGTGCAGCACGTGTCGGGCGGCGAGGAGACCGGGCAGACCTCGACGATCCGGGCCCGGTACGTCGTCGGCTGCGAGGGTGCGCGCAGCCGCACCCGGTCCGCGATCGGCCGCGAGCTGGTCGGCGACCCGATGAACCAGTCCTGGGGCGTCATGGACGCCTTCGCGGTCACCGACTTCCCGGACATCCGGCTCAAGTGCACGATCCACTCCGCCGACCAGGGGAACATCCTGGTCATCCCGCGCGAGGGCGGGTACATGGTCCGCTTCTACATCGAGCTGGACCAGGTCGGCGACCAGGAGGGGCTCGACCGCCGCACCGTCACCCCGGAGGAGCTGGCCGCGGCCGCGAACCGGATCCTGCACCCCTACACCCTCGGCGTGCGGGACGTCGGGTGGTGGTCGGTGTACGAGATCGGCCAGCGGTTGTGCGACAAGTTCGACGACGTGCCGGCGGAGGAGGTGCCGGGCCGGCTCCCCCGGGTGTTCATCGCCGGGGACGCCTGCCACACCCACAGCGCCAAGGCGGGCCAGGGCATGAACGTGTCCATGGCCGACACCTGGAACCTCGGCTGGAAGCTCGGCGCCGTCCTCAGGGGGACGGCCCGGCCGGAGCTCCTGCACACCTACTCCGCGGAACGGCAGGCGGTCGCCCAGGAGCTGATCGACTTCGACCGCGAGTTCGCCCGGATGTTCAGCGCTCGCCCGAAGGAGTCCGGGGACGTCGAGGGCGAGGGGGTCGACCCGGAGGAGTTCCACCGGTACTTCGTCGCCCAGGGCCGGTTCACCGCGGGGGTCGCCACCCGGTACGCCCCGTCGATGATCACCGCGGAGAGCTCCGTCCAGGACCTCGCGGCGGGCTTCCCGGTCGGGATGCGCTTCCACTCCGCCCCGGTGATCCGGCTGGCCGACGCCAAGCCGCTGCACCTCGGCCACGTCGCCCGGGCCGACGGCGCGTGGCGGCTCTACGTCTTCGCCGACCGGGTGGAACCGACGAGCCCGGACTCCCGCGCGCGGGCGTTGTGCGACTTCCTGGCCTCGGACGCCTCCCCGATCGCCCGGTCCACCCCGACGGGCGCCGATCCGGACTCGGTGATCGACGTCCGCGCCGTGTTCCAGCAGGGGCACCGGGACCTGGCCGTCGACGCGCTGCCGCCGGTCCTGCTGCCGCGGAAGGGCCGCCTCGGCCTCGTCGACTACGAGAAGGCGTTCTGCCCCGACCCCGGGCGCGGCGACGTCTTCGACCTGAGGGGCGTGGACCGGGACCGGGGGTGCCTCGTGGTCGTCCGCCCGGACCAGTTCGTCGCGCACGTCCTCCCGCTGGACGCGCACGAGGCGCTGGTCGACTTCTTCGCCGGCATCCTGGTCGACGCCGCGTAGCGACGCCGTCCACCGCAGCCACATCCGGGCGAGGCACTCAGTTGGGTGTGCGGCGCTCTGCGCGGCCGTGCCTCGGGGCCCACGCGTCCGTCCGACTCGGTCCGCCGGAGCTCTATCCGAGGCGATGCAGGAGAGCAGGTGACCGCACGACTGATCCCGCCAGACCTCGAGATCCCGCTCCGGCCTCAGCTCACGAACTCCACGAGTGCCGAGATCGCGCCGCGGGTCGTTCCCGGCGGCGTCGTCGGTGCCGGTTCCACGTGCAAGGACGCCGCGCACGCCTCTGGCGGGACCTCGATGGGCCGGCAGTCCCCGGCCCTGAGCTGGACTGAGGAACCCGAGCCTGCCCCGAGGAAGCGCACGTCGACGACAATGCTCGGCATCGCACCCGGCACCTGATCGTCGTAGTAGAGCGTCAGGCGCCGTTCTCCGAAACGGATGTCACCGGCACTGACAGGCAGGGGCACGACCCGGTTGATGTGGGCGTTGGGGCCGCTTCCTGCGCTCTGGTCGACATAGACAGCGAATGCTCCAGAAGGCATGTCCGGTTTCCTCGTCTCGAGCCGCACATCGACGACACACCTCGCGCAGGCTCCTCACTTCGGCGCCGCTCCGCCGTGACCGCGCCCACCAGTACGCGTCGACCGGGCGTCTCCCCGTCCCGGAGCCCTGGCCGGAGTCAGGACCGGTGGTCGGCTCCCGGAGAGCCCCGTAGCGCCGACCGCGGTCCTCGCACCCGTCCCCGGCACGCACCCGCTCCGGCTCCGGAGGCGTCCCACACCGACTGCGATGCGGGCCGAGCCGCCGGCGCCATGCCGGCCAGCTCGGCCCGCCGCATCGAGCGCGACGGCGTCGATCGCGCTGGCGTAGCGCCTCCAGGAGCCGGCGGAGCCCCTGCCCCAAGAAGGCGTGAGGTCCGCACCGAGGAGCTCGGCAACCTCCCTGAGGCGCACGGCGGAATCCGGACGCCTACCCGCGCCCCCCACCACCGATCGCGCCTCCCGCGGCGCAGCGACCTCTCCGGTCAGCACACCTGGAGAGGTCTGCAGGCAGCCAGGGAGGACATCGCGGAGGAACCGGGACTCGAACCGGATCAGCGATGCTCGGCGAAGTACTCGTGGCTGTCCGCATTCACCACTGCTCGCGCCGGATCGTCCTTGGCGAGGGCACGACACGCATTCACCCCGTAGGCGATGTCGTCAGTGCGGCACACTGCGTGACTCCACTCATGGATCAAGGTGCCGAACTTGGAATCGGTACCTGACTCCGGCGCGCTGTGGTAGAGAGCGCACAGCCACACCGTCCTGCTGCCTTTGAAGGTGTACGCGTACACGTTCGGCCGGCAACCGGTGCCCGTGAGGTCGTAGGTGACCTGGATGTTCGCGAGGAAGTCCCGCATGTCCTCGAAATGGCTGGTCACGGTGTCGTACCGACCCTGGTCGAAGACACCGAACCACTCGATGAACAGGGCGTTCGTGCTCGGCGTGGCCGACGTGAGTTGTTGGAGGCACAGCCCACACTCCTGCTGCGCCTTGTCGTGCGCTCGTCGGGTCACGGCCTGCTGGGCCGGAGTTCCGCCGTTGAAGTTCGGCGCTGCAGCCTTGTCCTCGGCAGACCTGACCTCGGGTCCTTCCGCCTGCCGCACCGACGCCCCCAACGTCAGCTTCGGTTCCCCGTCCGGAGTCACGGTGAAGCGCGCCGTGGACCCGTCGATGTCATGGGCTTCGAGGGTGTCGCGAGTTCGTGGTGCCGCTTTCGTGTCGCCGGCGACCACGAAGGCGTCGTACAAGCGAGGATTCAGCGTGATCTCGTAATCGCCGGGCCGGTCGATAGCATAGAGCCTCGAGATGTCGACCTCCGCCGAGATGGACTGGCCCGGAGCAAGGAAGACGTAGTCCTCGTCCAGGGGGTCCCCGCGATTGACCAGTTGACCGTCGTACTCGACCGGCTCACCGTCACGCCGCACGATCAGAAAGTCGGCGGCCACATCACCCTCGAACGGCGTACCCCATGCCAGGAACTGCACTGCCTGCTGACCGTCGTTCCGGACTTCGAGCCCCACGGTCACGGGCTCACCCAGCGCATAGGAAGGCGCAGCACTCAGTGCGGCAACGAAGGGTTGATCCTGCATCTCACATCTCCTCACTCGTCCGGTGGCACCCGGGCCGGTGACCCACCGTCAACACACGGTCGAAGTCCGAGTTCGACTGCGTGCTCACTGGTCGCGGATCGCAGCCCCAGGTCGACATTGCACTCCTACTGGGCGATGGCACATGCACCCACGGAGCCATAGCTCCGCCTCCGTCGACCACCGCACGTCCGCTCTAGGTCAGTTCGTCATCGCGCCGATCTCGCCACGGTCGGACCCATGGCGGCGTTCCCTCTGCACCCGGCTCTCCCGACGCTCTCAATCCGGTGTCATCGTGAGCCTCCTCGCGTTGTCCAAGTCCGGTAGGGCTACACGGCAAAAGAATCTCATCCGCAGCGTCACCGTCCTGTCACGGCATCATCACCGCGCATTCTCGAGTGCCGTTGCACGAGCTCATGACGATGTGGCGGCAGGTCGACGCCATGTGCCAGCAGCGCTACCGAATCCGTCAGCCTGCGGAGGATGTCGAATAGCAGACTCGGCATTCCTCCCTGAGGCACCGAGGCGAGGATCAGGCTCGTGCGGTCAGACCCGACCCTTCGTCGAATTGTCGCGAAGTGCTGGTGTCGAGCCACTCACGGAGCACCGTGGCCAGCGTGAACCGCGTGATCCCGGTCAGGTAGTTGTCGTAGTCCAACGTGTCCGGAGTGTCCGACGTGGCGTGGTAGTGCGGGTTACCCACGCCCTCGTAGGCCCCGATCACCACGTGGCCCTTGGCCTCGAAGGGCATGTAGTCGCTGAAGTAGATCGGCCCCTGCTTGATCGGCAGGTCGGTGTAGTCGGCCGCAGCCTGGGTCATCACCGCGCCGAAGGCTCGGGAAGCGGCGTCGTTGGCGGCCACCAGGTTGCCCATGTCGAACTCCACGACCACCGACCCGTCCTCCGGTGGGCGGCCGACCATGTCCAGGTTGATCATGCGGTGGACGTCTACGCCGGCCGCCTGCAGCGCGTCGGCGTAGGCCGAGGAGCCCCACAGTCCCTGCTCCTCCCCGGAGAAGGCGACGAACTGCACGGTCTCGGTGAGGTCGACACCGTGCAGCAGCCGGGCGACCTCCAGGATCGCGGCCACGCCGCTGGCGTTGTCGTCCGCGCCGGGCGCACGAGCGCTCGAGTTGTCGCGGCTCTCCATCCGGCAGTCGTAGTGGGCGCACAGGATGACGATGCGACCGTCGCCGTTCGTGCCGGGTTTCGTGCACACCACGTTGTCGGCGGTGTGCCCGTCGCGGATCCAGGGGAGTTTCACCACCTCGTCGTGACCTGCAGCGGTGAACGCCGCCGCGATCAGGTCGGCCGCCTGGTGGATGTGCGGGGAGAACGTGTGCCGGGTGGGTAGCGCTGCCAGCGCCTCCACCGTGGCGCGCAGTCGGCCGGCCGATACCTGCCCGACCAGCTCGGCGACCCGCTCCTCCGTGGCGGCCTCTTTCCGGGATCGTGCGGTCGGCGGGGATACCGGGACTGCCGGAGCCGGGGGGACGCGCTTGTCCGGCGGCGGGAACCTCAGCGGCCCGGTCACGACGACCGACTCGTGGCGCTGGTCGGCATGCGAGACACAGGAGCGTCGCCGCGGCTGTTCGGCGCGGGCAGGTCTCGGTCCTTGCTCCAGGGGTTCACGGAATCTCCCTGCTGCCGTGCGCTGTGGACGGCGCCGAGGCCGAGCCGACACGTGTGTCGGCCGCGCGGTCGGACACGGTCACCCGTGCGCCCGCCACGCCCTCTGGCTGCACCGCCTGGACGGGGACCTTGCGCTGCCCGATGTTGTTGTCGAAGCGGGCCAGCTGCTCGTGTGACACCGAGCCGGCGAGGGTCGCGGTGATCGCCGGGTCCTCGGTCCCGTGCACCACCACCAGGAGCCCCTCCTCGCCGGCACACTGTGGCGTCCAGGTGATGGGGCCGACCCGGAGTGTCCCGCCGGCCGGGATCGGATCCGCGACGGTCGAGGACCCCAGCGACGTGAAGTCGTCCGGCCACGTGGTGGCGGTCGCCGGGTCACAGCGGAACGCCTCCATCTGGAAGGTGCCGGCCGAGGCCGCCTGAGCGCCGCGGTTGCGGAGCTGCACGTAGAGGTGGTTGGGCCGGCCGGCGAGCGGCGGCTGGTGGCCCTGTCGGGGATCGTCGCCGTCGCTCATGGCGTGGTTGCGCACCCAGATGTCCGGCGAGCTCCAGTGCGGAGCCGGACTGGGGATGACGCCGACGTCCCCGGCGCTGTCGGTGACGTACACGTCGACCGGACGCCGCACCCACAGCCCGCGGTTGACGAAGGCCTCGTCCATCACCTTGCTGTACAGCCCGCCGGTGAGCTGCGTGTCAGCGATGATGAGGTCCTGAGCCAGTCGGCGGGCGTGAGCGGCGCCCGTCGACTGGTCGTCCGGCGTGATCAGCAACATCTCGAGGACGGTCGCGATGAGCGCGTCCGCGGCCTGCCGCCGCACGAGCGGATCAGGCGAGCCCCCGCCCATGCCCAGATAGGACTCCCACACCGCGGTCCCGAGCATGGAATTGCGCAGGTTGAAGCGGTAGCCGGCGAATCCTGGGTCGTCGAACCGCTCGGCGCGGTCCAGGGTGCGCTCGGTGCTCCACCGGTTGGTGACGTTGTTGTCGAACGGGAACGTCTCCGTCCGTCGGTGCTGATTGGCGTTGAACCGGTCGCGGTAGATGGCCGGGACCGCGTCGCAGAAGCTGTGCTCGTAGGAACCGGATCCCCCGTGGTCGCTGCCGAGGAACTCGAACACGCCGTGCATGTACTCGTGGATGATCACACCCATGTCGGCGGCATCCGGCGTGCCGCCCTCACCAAACCGGATGCGTGGTGGGGTCGTTCCCATCCACTGGCTGTTGTCCTCGCCGTCGAACCCCTGTGCATCGACGTCCACCCGCACCATGTTCGCGTTCAAGGTGGGATTACCGAAGGTGCGCAGGTAGCGGGCGAACGAGTCGATCCAGAAGTAGGCGTTCGCACTGAGGGACCTGCGATCCGCCGGGAAACTGTCATAGGCGAAGTCGGGTCCGGGTTCCTCGGGCTGGGGAAATGCCGGGGTGTCCCAGTCGTTGCAGTTGACCCAGTCACCGCGGAGGCGGAATGTCCGACCCGTCGCCGCATCGATCCCAGCCTGCACGGAGTGCAGGAACGGGTTGAGGACGGCGGCGCCGGATCCGCTGTGCAGGGTGGCGTCGTCGGACTCGCTCACCGGGTCGGGCACGAAGACCCGCAGGTTTGCGGTCGCGTACTTGCTGAGCAACTGGACCCACAGCACGGTGCCCGACACCGCGTCGACGACCACCCGGAACACCTCGAACGGCTGACCGGTCTGCACCTCGACGTCATGCACCAGGTGAACCGCACCGTCGGATGGGACGCCGGTCGACAGCAGCGCCACCGACGCCGTCGGATAGTCCGCCTCCGGCACCGAAGGCCGTTCGACGTCTCGGAGATACGCCAGCCGGCTGCGCACGATCTCGGCGGAACCGAACCCGGTCTCGAACGGCGCTAGCACCGCAGATCGCAGTTCGTCGATCGAGCGCGCCTGCTCAGGCGTCGCTGCACCGCTCAGTTCCTGGTCAGCGGCATTGCTCACACTGACGACACTGCTGGTACGCGTGCTCGCCACCGCCTGCAGCGTGGCTCCCAGCACCGGGAGGTCGTTGTGGAACTGGCCGTAGCGCACCCGCAGTGTGCCGGCGCCCTCTGCGGAGTCCAGCTCACGCAGGTCGGCCCCACCGGCCTTCAGGTCTCCACCACGCTGTGCCATGAAGCGGTCGATCGCCGCCCGCGGGCTCTCCGCGCGGTATCGCGTGCCGCCGGGGTCGGTGAACTCCCGCAACACTCCGTCCTGCACGGTGTCCCCGACCTCGGGAACGATGCGCAAGGCCTCCGCGCGTGATTCGCGGCCTTCATCTCCGTCGACAGTCACGTGCTCCCTCCACTGGGTGCGGACTCCCGCCATGAGGCATTCGCCCGGGCAGCGGTGCTCGAATGTCTCGCCGGTACGACAGCAGGAAGCCCGCCCGCCGACCCGCTGACAGCAAAGCGCACGGTATGGGACGTCCGTCACGGAGTCGTCACCGCGGCGTCACAAGATCCCCCTCCTCGACGGCGGACCGCCAGGACGTGGGCTCCCGGTGACGATCGACTGTTCTCGCGTGTCCACCACCTCCTCGAGGTGGGAGTGGTGGATCGCGGGCTCACCTCACACTCGGCCACTCCGGAAACAATCCACGCCCTTCCCCCGATGCCGCGGAATGGACGATTCAGCGAGCACTCCGGCGTGGGAGCTCACCCGCGGCTGCCATTGGGCCGACGCGCGAAGGTGGAGCGGCGGCCGGTCACAGAACGCGGGCCAGGCGCATGGTGACGGTGACAATGCCGTGACGCTGCGGTGATGGAGCCCGTGCAAGCTTGCGTGCCTCCTGGCCATTCGAGGGCCGGGCCGAGAGAGAGGGATCCGGCGATGACCACTGATCAGGCCGTCCAGGTGCAGGCCAAGACCGAGGGTGCGCAGCCGGCGACGAGGGAATGGATGTTCCGCACTCGGCAGACCGCAGAAGAGGTGCGCAATTTCCTCAACGAGGACCCCCGAACGGGGCCCGGTGAAGGCATCGTGGTGTTCCGGGACGGCTGGTACGAGATCTACTACCTCCTCTGATCGTCGAACGGAGGAGCTGTCGGCGTCCGGTCGCCGTCACTCTCCCTGCCGTGCTCGGATGATCGTGCTCCATCGCCGTCGTTCCTCCCCGTGAGCCGACGGCGATGGAGCACCCTGGGAACACCGCCAACCATGCTCGAGGGACGGCCACGAGGCCGGCGAGGACCTGCCTGGTGTCCCTGGACCCGGCCACCTGCGTCGTCGCGGCAGGCGAGCGGCCCGGGCGACCCGGTCGACGCGCCACTTCCCCGGCTGACCGTGGACGTAGCCGGCGCCCCACCGGTCACGCACCCTGGTCCGATGCGCATCCTGATCTGGCACGGCTACCTGCTCGAGGGCAGCGGCTCGAACGTCTACACCCGGGAGCTCGCCCGGGCGTGGAGCCGGATGGGCCACGAGGTTGTGGTCCTCTGCCAGGAGCCGCACCCCGAGCGCTACGACCTGGGCGGCGCCGCGGTCGTCCGGCCGGGTCTGCCCGGGCCGCTCCCGGTCTTCGTCATGGGTCCGTACGAGGACCTGCAGCCGCGGCTGTTGACCGAGCTGAGCCGCGCTGAACGGGAGGCGTTCGTGGCGGCGAACGCGGCGGCCGTCCGGGCACAGGGCCCCGCGGACCTCCTGCTGGTCAACCACGTGCTGCTCGGCGCTCCGGTCGGGGCAGCGTCCGGGCTGCCGTACGTGGTCAAGGCGCACGGGTCGGAACTGGAGTTCGCCATGCGGGGGGACGCCGAGCTGTGCGCCTGGGCCGGAGAGACCCTTCCCGGCGCGGCTGTCGTCCTGGCCGGGTCCGGCCACGTGTCCGGCGTCCTCGGCGAGCTCGTGGTCGTGGACCCCGAGCGGGTCGCCGTCGTCCCCCCGGGCGTGGACGTCGACGGGCTGCGCCCCCGCGAGCGGGCCGCCGCACTGACCGCGCTGATCGAGGAGAGCCGGCGGGATCCGGCTCACCCGGCCGGGGGGCACGACGAGCGGTTGCCCGACGCGGGCAACGCCGAGCGACTGGCGGCGTTCCTGAGCGGGGACCGCAAGACGGTGCTGTACGTCGGCAGCCTCAGCGCCGAGAAGGGGGTCTCGCTGCTGCTGGAGGCCCTGCACGGACTGGACGCCCGGACGGTGGTGGTCGGCTTCGGCCCGGCCCGTGCCGAGCTGGCGGCTGCGGCCGGCCCGGACGTCCTGTTCACCGGCCCGCTGCAGCACCGCCACCTGGCGCACCTGTGGCCGCTGGCGGACGTCAGCGTCGTGCCGTCGGTCTTCCCGGAGGCGTTCGGCATGGTTGCTGCCGAGGCCGCGTCCTGCGGTTCACCCCCGCTGGTCGCCCGGCACTCCGGCCTGGCCGAGATCGCGGCCGGCCTGGAGGCCGAGTACCCGCCGCAGCTGCGCCACCTGGCGTCCTTCACGAGCGGGGACGTCGAGGACCTCCGCACCCGGCTGGGCGAGCTGCTGGACCTGGACGCCGAGTCCTGGCGAGCGCTCTCCTCAGGGGCCCGCAGGGCAGCCGTCCGGCTGTGGAGCTGGGACCACGTGGCCGGCCGCATCCTCGAGCTGGCCGCCGTGGCCGGGGGCGACGGGCCGGAACCGGGTGGTGATGGCGCGGCGCTCTGCCGTCCCCCGCTCCCCGCGGACGAGCGGGACCGGGCAGGAGCCCTCCGGCCCCTCGTCCAGCCGCAGGAGGACCGGGGTCGGGGCGGCAGGATCGGTCGTGGCGGCCCAGCCCCCCGTCGACCGGATCAGTACCGCGGGGAAGCCCCGGGCTGGCAGAGGTGCGGGTAGGACACGGGATCGGTGCCGGGTGGACGACGCGCGCCGTCGCCGTCCACCCGTCGTGTCGCCGACCGTCCTCGTGCACTGGTGAGTCCGCTGCTGCGCTGAGTCCGCTCCCGCCGCGCTGGGCGTGTCCGGGCGCGGGCGGGTCTTGTCGGGGTCACTGGCCCTCCCGACGCTGGACCCCTCACAGCAGAGGGGAGCAGCCATGGCGCGCACCGACATCGACGCGCTCAACGCCACCTTCGTGCAGGGCCTGGAGAAGGGCGATCCCGGGCTGATCGCCTCGGTCCACGCAGAGGACGGCCGGGTGCTGGCACCGGGGTCCGAGGCGGTGAGCGGCCGGGCGGCGATCGAGCAGTTCTGGCAGGGCGCGCTCGGCCAGGGGCTCACCGGGGGCAGCCTGTCGACGGTGTCCCTCGAGGAGCAGGGCGACCTCGCCGTCGAGGAAGGCCGCTACGAGCTGACTGCCGGGAACCAGGTCGTCGACACCGGCAAGTACGTCGTCGTCCACCGGCGGCAACCCGACGGCACGTGGAGGTACGGGATCGACATCTGGAACTCCGACCAGGCGCCGCCGTCCTGACCGGGCCGAGCGGCCGCGCACAGAGGAGGGACCTCGAATGGGCCAGATGTACCTGCAGCGCTTCGCCTACCGCGACGGCGCAACCCGCTCCGAGATCGACGCAGCCTGGATGGAGGGCTACAAGACGTTCGCCCGCTCGGGCAACTGGGGCGGAGTGGACAGCGGGGTGGAGCACCACCGGACGTACGGCACGGCCTGGGGCGGTTACGTGCTGATCGAGGTCGACGACCCCGAGGCGTTCGGCCGCTACCAGGCGCACCACAACCAGACCTACGCCTCGGCGGTGAACATCACCTTCGAGCCGCTGTGGGACCTGGACGCCGCCTCCGCGGAGACCATCGCCCGCCTGAAGTGACGCTCGGGTCGGCGACGCCGGGCGGTGGAACGTGGGTTCGTGGCTGA
The DNA here is from genome assembly GCF_054050595.1 of Geodermatophilus sp. SYSU D00779. Taxonomy (NCBI): domain Bacteria; kingdom Bacillati; phylum Actinomycetota; class Actinomycetes; order Geodermatophilales; family Geodermatophilaceae; genus Geodermatophilus; species Geodermatophilus sp. SYSU D00779. The sequence goes on along the minus strand of NZ_JBJGZQ010000010.1, from coordinate 118,021 downwards.
CCTCCTCCGTGGAGTCGCTGGGTCACCCGGCCGCGAGACGACGGCGATCCTCCGTGGAGAGCAACGCGTCCAGGGTCACGAAGGCGTAGCCGGCCGCACGCATCCGCTCGATCACGTCGGGCAGCGCGTCGGCATCCAGGGTCGTGCCGTCCTCCGGGTTCGCCCCGAGGTGCATCAGCACGATCTCCCCGGGTCGAAGGGCGTCCACCGCCCGATCCGCCACCTCCTGTGCGCTCATCCCACCGCTGGTGCCCTTCCACCCCAGCGTGTCCACCGTCCACCGCACCGCGACGTACCCGAGGTCGTTGACCGCGGCGATGGTCCGCTCGTCCCGGTCCCCGAACGGGAAGCGGAACAGCGGCCGGGGATCAGCTCCCGCGGCGAGGATCCGCTGCTCCGCGCCCTGCACCTCGTCCCGGATCGCCTGGTCCGGCAGCGCGGGGAAGTGGGGATGGGTCATCGAGTGGTTGCCCAGGCGGTGGCCGTCCGCGTGGATCACCGCGACGCCGTGCGGGTTGCTGCCGACCCACTGTCCGGTCAGGAAGAAGGTCGCCGGCACCTGCTGGTCGGCGAGGGTCCCGAGGATGCTCGGCAGCCCCGCCGAGTTGGCACCCGCATCAAACGTGAGCGCGACGACGCGGTCCCCGGTCGGGATCTCGGTGACGTCCTTGCCACGCAGGTGAGCCGGGACGGCCGACGGGTCCGCGGTCGTCGGCTCCGGGGTCGCACCGGTGGACGGCGACGCCGGCGCAGCCGGCGGAGCGCTCTCCGAGCCACGCCCGGTGCTGTCCCCCGGGTGCGTGTCCACCAGGGCTGCCATCGACCGGCCGGATGTCCGGGGATCCTCGTGCACGCACGTCGTCATCGTCTGCTCCCTGGTGCCCGGGCGTTCAGCACATCGCGGGACCGGGCCGCAGGCAAGCGGCTGCGACCTCCCGGATCCGATCCAGGACCAACGGCACGACGGACGGAGGTCAGCGGCCGGCTCCCGGGCGGGAGCGCCTCGGAGGGTCGGTGTCCCGCTGGAACCCCCACCGCGGGCTCAGCAGCGTGCCGCGGGTGCTGGCCGGGAGGGACGTCGGGGACGGCCCTCGTGGCCTGTGTCGATGACGCGAGGACGGATCACTGGACGCCCCTCTCGACAGGTTGAGCCGGGGGGAGGAGCGGGTACGGAGAGCTGCCGCAGTGTCGGCCCACCTCGTCGCGGAGGAGGAGGCGGGACAGAGATGTGGACCTGCGCCACCCAGGCCGTCCGCCTGCGCCGTGCGTGGCGGTGCGAGCGGTGGTGGCTGCGCCGAGGTGCTCGCCGGCGCAACGCCCACCGAGCAGCCGTGAGGACGGTGGACCAGTGTCCGGGCGTACCGGCGGCCGGAGACGCCGGCGCTGCGCCGCCACAGGCCCTGGGTCGACGCACCCTCCTCGTCGGCTCGTTGGCGACAGCTCTGGCGATCCCGCTCGTCGCAGTGGTGCCTGAGGAGGCCCGGGCCCGAACCCCCTTCAGGGGGGTCGACGTGCGTCCGCGAGCCGAGTGGGCTCGGGGTCTGGCTCCCACGGGTCCGCTGCAGCAGGAGCGACCGGGCGACACCCGCTTCCTGCTCGTCCACCACACCGCCTCCGCGAACGACTACGACCCCGGCGATGTGCCGGGTCTGCTCCGCGGCTTCTACTGGTTCCACACCGGCCCGGACAGGAAGTGGCCGGACGTTGCCTACAACTTCTTCGTCGACCGGTACGGCACGGTGTGGGAGGGCCGTACCGGCAGCCTGGCCGGTCCGGTGATGGCCGATGCCACCGGTGGCAGCCAGGGGTTCGCCCAGTTGTGCTGCTTCATCGGCAACCACCAGGTCGAGGCTCCGACCCCGGCAGCTCGGAAGTCCATGACGGCCCTGCTGGCGGCACTCGCGGACACCTATGCCATCGAGACCGCGCCGGGGGCCACGACCACCTTCGTGTCCCGCGGGTCCGACCGCTGGCCGGTCGGTACCACGGTGACGACCACGACGATCGCTGGACACCGGGACATGTCTCGCACCACCTGCCCGGGTGATGCCGCGTACGAGCTGGTGCGACACGTGTTCCCCGCGGCAGTCACCGCGCTGAGGCCGACCCCACCCTGACTCCCCACCCACGACCGCGAGTGGTGTCCTCGAGCGGACCGCTGCGTCGGCCGACGCGCGCCACCGGGGCCTGTCCTGCGGATCCACGCGGAGCCACAGCACGACGGCGGCGATGAGCAGGATGGCCTGGCGCCGCCGAGGCGGCCGGTGGCGCACGGCCGACGCCGTCCCCGCCAGTGGTGCCCCGGGCGTGACCACGGTGGCGGAGGATCGCGCTCAGCGGGGGTGCTCGCTGAAGTTGGCGTAGAGGTCGTGCTCGGTGAACTCCCGGCCCAACTGGCGGCGGAAGAACGCGTTCGTCGAGTAGCGGGTGGAGGAGAGGAAGAAGCGCTCCTCGTTCCTCCGGACCATGGCGAAGAAGGGATCCGCCGCGTCAGGGCCGAGGTCGAAGTTGTCGTAGTTGACGACGACGTGCACCCGCCGGTCGAGCGCGGAGAACCGGCGGTCGAGCTCCCGGGCCAGGTCGTCGGCGTCCTGCGCCGTTCGCAGCCGCAGCCCCTCGAAGTTGACGTAGACGGTGTCGGTGGCCGCGTCGAACCGGAAGCGCTCCGACATGGCGACGGGAGGTCGGTCGCGCAACCCCATCGGCCGGTCGCGGAAGATCGCCGCGTCCATCGCGCACAGGTCGTCGCCGATGACGGGAGCGACGTCCATGTGGGCCAGCACGTCCCGGTCCACGTCGACGCCCGGGGCGACCTCGACCAGCTCGAGGCCCCGCTCGGTCAGCCGCAGGACGCACCGCTCCGTGACGTAGTAGACGCACTGCCCCCGCTCCGCAGCCAGGCGCCCGTTGAAGGTCACCTGCCCGACCCGGTCGCGGAACTTCGCGACCGCGCCGGTGTCGTCGACGACCAGCGCGCCGTCCCGCACCGCCACCCGCGAGCGGGCGGTGAACGTGCCGAGGAAGAAGACCGCCTTGGCGTTCTGGCTGATGTTGATGAAGCCGCCCGCACCGGCGACCCGGCGACCGAACCGGCTGACGTTGACGTTCCCCTCCGCATCGGCCTCGGCCATGCCCAGGAACGCCTGGTCCAGCCCGCCGCCGTCGTAGAAGTCGAACTGGTACGGCTGGTCGATGATCGCCTGCGGGTTGGCGACGGCGCCGAAGCTCAGCCCGCCGGCCGGGATGCCGCCGACGCCGCCGGGCTCGACGGTCAGCGTGATCAGGTCGAGGATCCGCTCCTCGGCAGCCACCGCCGCCACCCCCTCGGGGATGCCGATCCCGAGGTTCACCACCGCGTTCGTCGACAGGAACATCGCGGCGCGGCGGGCGATCACCTTGCGCGCGTCGAGGGGCATCGGGGCCAGCCCGGTGCTGGGCGCGGTGATCTCCCCCGTGTAGGCGGGGTTGTAGGCCTCGGCGAAGGTCTGACCGTGGTGGGCGGGCTGCGCGACGACGACCGCGTCGACCAGGATGCCGGGGACCCTCACCTCCCGCGGGCTCAGCGTCCGGTGCTCGGTGACCCGCTCGACCTGCACGATCACCACGCCGCCGGAGTTCTTGGCCGCCTGCGCCATCGACAGCACCTCGAGGGTGAGCGCCTCCCGCTCCATGGTGATGTTGCCCTCGGGGTCGGCCGTCGTACCGCGGAGCAGGGCCACGTGCACCGGCTGCGCGGGGAAGAACAGGTGCTCCTCCCCGCGCAGCGTCACCAGCTCGACCAGTTGCTCCGTGGTGCACTCGTTCATCCGGCCGCCCCCGTGGCGCGGATCGACGAAGGTGCCGAGCCCGACCTTGGTCACCACACCCGGGCGCCCGCCGGCGATCTCCCGGAACAGGTGGCTGATCACGCCCTGCGGCCAGCAGTACGCCTCGATGCGGTCGTCCAGAGCGAGCACGCCCAGGCTCGGCACGAGCCCCCAGTGCCCGCCGATGACCCGGCGCACCATGCCGTCGGCCCCGAAGTGGTTCAGCCCGCGCGTGCCGCCGTCGCCCTGGCCCGCCGCGTAGACCAGGGTGAGGTCCCGCGGCGAGCCGGTGGCCTCGAACCGCCGTTCCAGCGCGAGCGCCAGCTCCTCGGCGAACCCGACGCCGACGAATCCGCCGGTGGCGACGGTGTCGCCGTCGAGGACGATCTGCGCTGCGGCGTCGGCCGAGATGACCTTGTTGCGCTGCACCGGACGACGGTGCTCAGCGCCGGCCGGCGCTGAGCACCGCCCGATCGGCGGCGGGGTCCCGCGTCAGGTCGCTGCGCGCGGTCTCCCGGCTGAGCACGACGGCGATCACCGTGAGCACCGCGGCACCGGCGAGGTACAGCGAGATCGGCAGGGAGCTGCCGTACTCCAGCAGCAGAGCCGTGGCGATGATCGGCGCCAGGCTGCCCGCCACGATCGAGGACACCTGACCGGCCACCGACAGGCCGCTGTAACGCACCTGGGTGGAGAAGAGCTCGGAGAAGAAGGACGCCTGCGGCCCGTACATCGCTCCGTGGAGCACCAGGCCGATGGTGCCGGCGAGCGCCAGCAGCAGGAACGACTGCGAGTCGTACATGGCGAAGAAGACGAAGCCCCACACCCCGACGCCCACGGCCCCGACCAGGTAGACCGGCCGGCGGCCGAACCGGTCGGACAACGCCCCCATCACGGGGATGGCTGCGAAGTGGACCGCGGAGGCGATGAGCGCCGCGTTCAGCGCCGTGCCCCGCGAGATGCCCGCCTCACCGGTGGCGTAGGCCAGCGCGAACGCGGTGAAGATGTAGTAGCCGATGTTCTCCGCCAGGCGGGCGCCGATGGCCAGGATGATCTCGCGGGGGTACTCGCGCAGCACCTGGACCACGGGCAGCTTGGGAGCCTCCTCCGCCTTGGCGGACTGCTCCCGGGCGGCCCGGAAGACCGGCGACTCCTCGATCGAGACCCGGATCCAGAGACCCACGCCCACCAGCACCGCGCTGAGCAGGAACGGGATGCGCCAGCCCCAGGACTCGAACTGCTGGTCGGTGGTCAGCGCAGAGACCAGCGCCAGGACGGCGACGGCGAGGAGGTTGCCCGCCGGCGCACCGGCCTGGGGCCAGGAGGCCCAGTACCCGCGTCGCTCCGGCGTGCCGTACTCGGCGGCCATCAGCACCGCCCCGCCCCACTCGCCGCCGAGGGCGAAGCCCTGCACCAGCCGGAGCAGGATCAGCAGGATCGGCGCCCAGACGCCGATCGCCCCGTAGGTCGGCAGCAGGCCGATGAGGAACGTCGCGCCGCCCATCAGCATCAGCGTGATGACCAGCATCTGCTTGCGGCCGACCTTGTCGCCGAAGTGCCCGAAGACGATGCCCCCGATCGGCCGGGCCGCGAAGCCCACGGCATACGTGGCGAACGCGAGCAGCGTGCCGACGAGGGGGTCGAAGTCGGGGAAGAACAGCGTGTTGAAGACCAGCGCGGCAGCCGAGCCGTAGAGGAAGAAGTCGTACCACTCCACGGTCGTCCCGACGAGGCTGGCGCCGACGACCTTGACGATGGACGTGCGCGATGCCGGCGGGACAGCGGCTTCCTGGTGAGACCTGGACAAGGCTCATCCCCTCTGCGTGTGGAGGTTGCGGATGTCTCCGGCCGTGGGGCGGGAGCCCCCGGCGATCGAGCCGGCCGCTCGCCCACGGGCGGCCGGCTCAGCGTTCGGGGCTGGTGCAGGAGCGGCGCGGGAGGCGACCGGACGACAGGCTGGAGGCCCGGCGCCGGGCACGGGACACGGTCCTCGCGGAGGCCGGTGTGCAGGCGGCCGTCGGAGGTCCGTGGCTCGGCACCGCACGGGAACGGGCAGGGCCCATGGACGACTGCGCAGATCCACGGTCACCTCCTTGCTGCCCGAGCTCCGGCGACAGCATCCCGGGGTTGCGGCGCATCGGCCAATTGTGGGCGTTCCTGATCCGGTGACCGGCGCCGGCCATGGCCGCCCGGCAGGCGGTCAGGGGCCGGTCCGGCTCTCCCCGGACACGGTCCACGCCCGCGCACCGGCGTCGTCGTCGTCCGTGGTGGTCTGGTGACCGGCAGCGGTGCGCCGCTCCGCTGTCCCGATCGAGGGGGACTCCAGCGACACGCAGACCTCCACCCTGCGAGGTGGTCGGGTCACCATCACCGACCGCCGGCCGACACGGATGTCCGGGTCGGGTCGACCCAGGAGCAGCGCGTGGCCCAGCGCTCGGTCGGTGCCGGGGGTCGACGGTGCCGGTCGGGCGTCGCGACACGGCGCGCAGCGTCGAGGGGCCCTCGACGCTGCGCGCCGGCTGACCAGCGAGGTGCCGCGCTCCCCCGTTGGACGTCGGTGACCGCCACGAGGGAGGTGGTGCCTACACGGCAGGTGACGGCGGTCGTTCCCACGAGCGCTCCGGTGGTGGTGAGGGTGCCCCCCGGAGTCGTCCGGTCAGGCCCGGCTGACGACCGTGGTGACCGGCAGACCGAAGCGGCGCTCGACCCGGTGCGGGACGTCCGATCCGAGCCAGCGCGAGACCCGCTTGGGCAGGGTCGCCACGATGACCTCGTCGAAGTCGTGGTCCCTGAGGGCCTCCTCGATGGCCACCAGCGGCTGGGGACTGCCCAGGTGCCCCTCGGCCTCGACTCCCGCCTCGGCGAGGCCGGCCAGCATCCGGGACAGTCGCTCCCGGGCCTCCTCGGTCGCCTCCTCGTCGGTCTCCGGCCCGCCGTAGCTCGTGGCCATGCTCGGCATGGGCACGACGCCACCGGCCGCAGGCACGACGTGGTAGTGGGCAGCGCGGGTGTTGGGCACGAGCACGTAGAACGAGGACTCACCCGCCACCGCACGCTTGCGGACCTCCTCCTGGAGCTCCCGCCCACCGAGGGTCTGGTTCGCGACGACGAGGTACCTGCGCATGTGATCGACCTCCGCCTGTCGACCTACGGGAGGAGTCTAGGAACCCGACCTGCCCCGGGACAGGGTCCGCGCGCCGTGCGGGGCAACGAGCGCGGGCACGGTCGTCAGCCGGAGTGCCCGGCACCGCCACGCACCGCCCCGGCGTCGGCGTGCATCTCCTCCAGCTCGACGCCCTTGGTCTCCCGCACCCAGCGCAGCACGAAGACGAAGGACAGCACCGCGCACACGGTGTAGAAGCCGTAGGCCAGGCCCAGGGACGCGTCGCTCAGCACCGGGAAGCTGACCGTGATCAGCCAGTTGGCCACCCACTGGCCGCCCGCGGCGAAGGCCAGCGCCGCGGCGCGGATCCGGTTCGGGAACTTCTCGCCCAGCAGCACCCAGACCACCGGCCCCCAGGACATGCCGAACGCGACGACGAACAGGTTCGCCGCGAGCAGGGCGATCGGGCCGGTCGTACCCGAGAGCACCGGGTTGCCCTCGGCGCTCAGCGGTGCGGTCCCGAAGATGACCGTCAGGGTGCCGAGCGTGACGGCCATGCCGACCGAGCCGATGAGCAGCAGCGGCTTGCGGCCGAAGCGGTCGACCGTGGCGATCGCGATGAGCGTGGTCGCGATGTTCACCACGGAGGTGATGACGGTGTGGACGAAGGCGTCGTTCTCGCTGAAGCCGACGGCCTCCCACAGGATGTTCGAGTAGTAGAAGATCACGTTGATCCCGACGAACTGCTGGAAGACCGACAGCCCAAGGCCCACCCAGACGATCGGCAGCAACCCGGTCCGCGGGGCGCGCAGGTCGGCCCACGACGGCGGCTTCTCGCGCTCCATGGTCTCCCGGATCCGGTTGATCTTGATGTCGATGCCGCGCTCGCCCAGCAGCGTGCTGAGGATCCGCCGCGCCTCGGGGATCCGGTGGGTGGCGATGAGGTAGCGCGGGGACTCCGGGATGGTCAGGGTCAGCACGCCGTAGACCACGGCAGGGACGGCCATGGCGAGGAACATCCAGCGCCACGCCTCGAGGCCGAACCAGAACGGCTCCCGGGACCCGCCCGCCGCCACCGCGAAGAGGTAGTCGACCAGCAGGGACAGGAAGATGCCGGTGACGATGGCCAGCTGCTGCAGCGAGCCCAGACGACCGCGGATCCGCGCCGGGGCGACCTCGGCGATGTAGGCCGGGGCGATGACGGACGCGACACCGACGCCCACGCCGCCGATGATCCTCCCGAGGACCAGGACCACCAGGTTGGGCGCGAACCCGGTGACCAGCGCGCTGACGAAGAACAGCACCGCGGCCACCTTCATGGTGAACAGCCGGCCGAAGCGGTCGGCGAACCTCCCGGCGGTCAGGGCGCCGGCCGCGGCGCCGAGCAGGGCCGAGGCCACGGCGAAACCCAGTGGGCCGGGGGCCACGTTGAACCGGTCCTCGACGGCAGCCACGGCACCGTTGATCACCGCGCTGTCGTAGCCGAAGAGGAAGCCGCCCAGCGCGGCCACGGACGCGATCCGCACCGCGCTGCGACCGCTGCCGGTGTCCGTCTCGTCGTAGATGGACGCGTGCTGATCAAACGAACCGTGCTCGCTCACCGGATCCCCCTCCGCCGTCCCCCGCGCTCCACCGTGTGCCGCCTGGCTCTGCCGTCTGACATCCCCCGCGAGTCCTCTGCCCCGTACTGCCTCACCGGCGTCGCGCGAGGTCGGCCGCGCCGACGATCCCGGCCTCGGGGCCGAACTCGGCGAGCCGTACGGCCGGCACCTGCCGGTACGCGCGCGCGGTGATCCGCTCCTGCAGCGACCGCTCCGCGGGCTCGCGCAGCAGCTCCCCGGCGGCGGAGACCCCGCCGCCGAGCACGAACAGCTCCGGGTCCAGGACCGCGGTGAGCGCGGCCATGCCCTGGCCGAGCCAGGTGCCGATCACCCGGAACGCCTCCAGCGCGGCCTCGTCCCCGTCCTGCGCCGCACGCGTCACGTGCAGCCCGGTGATCGCCTCCGGCCGGCCACCGGCCAGCTCCAACAACCGACCGGCGATGGCCGGCGAGACCGTGGCGAGCTCCTGCGCCTCGAGGATGAGCGCCCGGCCGCTGGCGTAGCGCTCCCAGCAGCCACGGCCGCCGCAGCCGCACCGCCGTCCGCCCGGCTCCACCGTCACGTGCCCGAACTCCGCGGCGATGCCCTGCCGCCCCCGGTACAGCTCCCCGCCGGTCACGAGCCCGCCGCCGAGGCCGGTCCCGACGGTGAGGACGACGAGGTACTGCTGCCCCCGCCCGGCACCGAAACGGGCCTCGGCCCAGGCCGCCGCGTTGGCGTCGTTCTCCACGACGACCGGCAGCCCGCACCGCTTCTCGACGTTCACGCGCAGCGGCTCGTCGCGCCAGGCCAGGTTGGGCGCGAAGACCACGGTCGATCGCGCGGCGTCGACGAACCCGGCCGCCCCGATGCCGACGGCCTCGACCTCGTGGGAGGCCTGCAGCTCCCGGACGACGTCGGCGATGATCTCCTCGATCCTGGCCGGGTCGTGCGACGGTGTGTCGCGCCGGGCACTGGCGACGATGCCGCCCTGCTCGTCGACCAGGCCGGCGGCGACCTTGGTGCCGCCGATGTCCACGCCGATCGCGAGTGCCATGGTCGCTCCCCGGTGCTGGGTGCGGTGTGATCCAGAGCACTGTGGACTCTGCCCCCTTCCCGCACCCGGTGCCACCGGAACCGGGTCGGGTGGGCCGGTGGCGCAGTCGGGTCCTCGGGCTGACGGTCCGCCGTCCGCCATCGGACCGGGGTTCCGGGGAACGGCGGGCTCAGGACCCCCCACGGACGTCCCCGGCTCCGGTTCCGATCAGGTGCCCCCACGAGCATGATGTGACCCGACTCACGGGAAGGCCTCGCCCGAGGCCCGGAGCCACACGCGCACCCACCACGGGACGACAGGTCGTCGAGGCCCGAGGTGGGCGGCTCAGGAGGTGTGGGATGGCGGAGCCGAGGATCCTCGGGATCGTGCTGGCCGGTGGTGCGGGCACACGGCTCGCGCCGTTGACCGAGGACCGGGCCAAGCCCGCCGTTCCGTTCGGCGGCCTCTACCGGCTGATCGACTTCGCCCTGTCCAACCTCGTCAACGCCGGCATCCTCAAGATCGCTGTGCTCACGCAGTACAAGAGCCACAGCCTCGACCGCCACATCACCACGACGTGGCGGCTGTCGAACCTGCTCGGCAACTACGTCACCACGGTGCCGGCGCAGCAGCGCCTCGGCCCGCGCTGGTACACCGGCTCGGCCGACGCGATCCTCCAGTCGCTGAACCTCATCAACGACGAGCGCCCCGACCTCGTCGTCGTCTTCGGTGCCGACCACGTCTACCGCATGGACCCGGGGCAGATGTGGCGCCAGCACCTCGACGGGGGCGCCGGGCTGACGGTCGCGGGCATCCCCGTGCCCCGCCAGGAGGCCACCGCCTTCGGTGTCATCCAGACCGCGGACGACGGGCAGCGGATCGAGGCGTTCCTGGAGAAGCCCGCCGATCCACCCGGGCTGCCCGGCCGCCCCGACGAGACCTTCGCGTCCATGGGCAACTACGTCTTCAGCACCGAGGCGCTGCTGGACGCCCTGCGAACGGACTCCGCCGACGAGGACAGCAAGCACGACATGGGCGGCGACATCGTCCCGCTGCTGGTCGGGCAGGGCGCGGCGCAGGTGTACGACTTCACCACGAACGACGTCCCCGGGGAGAAGGCCGGCACCGAGCGCTACTGGCGTGACGTCGGCACGCTGGACTCCTACTTCGACGCCCACATGGACCTCTGCGCGACGATCCCGGCGTTCGACCTCTACAACGAGCGCTGGCCGATCCTCACCCACATCCCGTCCCGGCCGCCGGCGAAGTTCGTGCACGACGACGGCGACCGGGTCGGCCGGGCGATCAGCAGCATCGTGTCCAACGGCGTCATCGTCTCCGGCGGCTGTGTCCGCGAGTCGGTGCTCTCCCCCGGCGTGGTCGTGCACAGCTGGGCGTCCGTCGAGCGGTCCGTGCTCCTGGACGGCACGCACGTCGGCCGCCGGGCCGTGGTCCGCGACGCGATCGTCGACAAGAACGTCCGCATCGGCGAGGGCGTCGAGATCGGCGTCGACAAGGACGACGACCGCGCCCGCGGTCTCGTCGTCTCCGCGGCGGGCATCACCGTGGTCGGCAAGGGGCGGGAGATCATGAAGTGAGGGCGGACGCCGGCGGCCGGATCATCATCCGGCCCGACGAAGGCGCGCGAGTGCACGGGATGGACATGGCTCACAAGGTGGACGCACACCATCTCGGCGGTCGTCTGCTCATCATGGAGGGTCAGGTCGCTCCCGGTGCGCTCATCCCGCCGCACACCCACACCCGTGAGGACGAGTGCTCCTACGTCATCTCCGGGAGAGTGGTGTTCCAGGTGGGTGAGGACATCGTCACAGCCGATGCCGGCAGCTACGTGATCAAACCTCGCGGGGTGTCGCACGCCTTCTGGAACCCCGGCAGCGAGCCCGCGCGGGTGATGGAGCTGCACGTGCCGGCGACGTTCGCTCACTACTACGACGAGGTCGCCGTGATCTTCGCCGATTCCGCGATGACCGAACAGGAGCGGCGCGAGGCCCTGGAGGCACACCATGCTCGTTACGGCGTGACCTTCCACTGGGACCGCGTTGCGGATCTCGCCCGTCGCTACGGCGTCGAGCCGTGAGCCGCTCAGGTCGCTCCCGGACGGGGAAACGGCCTGACCGGTGAAGGACTCGGACCGAGGGCACCCGCACCCCGATCTCCGCACCAGCAGGCCCTCACCATCGCGTTCGTGGCGGTGCACCGCCGCCCCCCGGGCCGCCTCACCGTCAGGGTCCCGCGGCCGCGAACTCCCCCGCAGGCCGTCGACGGCAACCACCGACAGGGCTCGTGCCGACCCGCCGGACGCCTGGCACCCACCCCGCCCACGGCCGTGGCCGGTTCGTCGAACCCGAGCAGCCGACCTGAGCCGCCCCGGCGCCGGCGCCAAGGTCTGGGTGTGACCAGCCTCGACGACGTCGCGGCCCTCGCCGCCGACGAGCACCACCTCGCGGTCGTCTCCACCCTGCGGGCCGACTCGACCATCCAGGCCTCGGTGGTCAACGCCGGGATCCTCGCCCATCCGGCGACCGGACAGCCGGCGCTGGCCTTCGTCACCTACGGCACCGGCCCCTCGGACCGATGGGCCCCGGCGACCACCGTGCCCTGGAGTGGCTCTGACCGGCGCGGCGGTGGCCCTACGCAGACGCGGACGCAGCGCCGGCGGCTCACCAGGGCGGTGAGGGTGGAGGACCAGGCCGCTCATGTGCGCCGGTCCCGACCTGCGCAGAGGCGTCGGAGGATTGCGTCGTGTCTGGCGGACCGCGCCCGTTCGCCCGAGCAAGCGCACGGAGCGGGTCGTGCAACGCGTTCGGGACCGGTCGACGTCGTGCCGCCGGGCGCAGCACACTACGCGGGGTTCCCTGCACCCGATACTCCCCGCGCCGCGATCCCTCAGGAGTGGACGATGCCGCGCTCGTACACCAGCTCCGTCATCGGTGCCGATCCCGACACCGTCTGGGACTTCCTCCGCGACTTCAACCGCACGCCGGACTTCGTCGACGCCATCACCGCGAGCGAGATCCTGGACGGGAAGCCCGCCGATCAGGTCGGCTGCGAGCGGAAGCTGACGCTGAACGACGGCTCGCTGGTGCGGGAGCGGCTGGTCGCTCTGAGCGATCTCGATCGCAGCTACACGTATCACCTGCTGGAGGGACCTTTCCCGTTCACCCGGTACTACTCGACCATCCGCGTCAGCCCCGTGACCCAGGGGGGCGCGAGCTTCGTCGAGTGGTGGAGCACGTACGACTGCGAACCCGAGGACGAGAAGGCCATGGACGACCTGCTGGCGGGCACCCTCTACGCAGGCGGCCTCGCGGCGGTGGAGGCCCGTCTCGGCTGAGCCGCCCGTCGTACCGAGCGGGCGTCGGCACGGTGGTCGACGGCAACGCCCTCCAGGTGGAGCACGTGCTCGTCCGAGGCCCTGGACGACGAAGCGGCCGAGGTCGTGCCGCGCAACGGGGTCCGGTCCATCACCTCGCCACCAGCGGGTCCGACGCCGTGGAGTGGTGACCGGCGCCCGCGGGGACGAGACCGCCGACCTGCAGGTCGGTCGGCTCGCTAGCCCTTGAGGTGGGCCACGTCGCTGACCATCGCGACGTGTTGCTGCATCGCCAGAGCGGCCGCTGCGGCGTCACGCGCCCGGATGGCGTCGGCGATCTTCCTGTGACCCCGGAGTGAGCTGGCGGGCCGGTCTGGCTGAGCCAGCGACGCTATCCGCGTCTCCCTGATCAGATCGCTGATCTCGACCATGAGCTTGGCCAGCAGCGGCGAGTGGCCGGCGGCTGTCACCGCGGCATGGAACCGTTCGTCCCCCTCGACGCCTCGTCCTCCGGAGGCGATGTCGCGCTCCATGCAGTCCAGGGCTTCCTCCATGGCGGCGAGATCGCTGTCGGTCCGCCGCTCGGCGGCGAGCGCGGCCAGCTTGGTCTCGAGCGCATCGCGCGCCTCGATGATCTCGGGCAACTGCTGGGCGTGCCGCCGCAGGGCGTTGACGACCTTGGTCGACCCGGCGGGCTCGACGAGGACGACACCGTCGCCGTGCCGCACCGAGACCACGCCGACGACCTCCATCGCCACCAGCGCCTGGCTCAGGGTCGCCCGGCTGACACCGAGTTTGGCGGCGAGCTCCCGCTCCGGCGGCAGACGGGCACCGACCTCGAGGCCGTTCTCGGCGATCCAGGCCTCGATCTCGCTCACGACCTGCTCGTACAGGCGCGGCCGGGCAACCGGCCGGAAGGTGCCGCCCCCAGACATGACACCAGTCTATTGACAGGTGTCCCGATGTGCTATTGGCTCAGCCACTGAGCCACCGTGTGAGGGGTGCCACAGTCAGCGGCCATGCCCCCGGGCTCCCTCCAGTCCCGACCCAAGGACCGCACATGTCACCGGAGTTGGTCTCGATCCTCGCGCTCGTGGCGTTGTTCGTCGTCGGCACCGTTCTGCCGATCAACATGGGCGCGCTCGGTTTCGTCGCCGCCTGGGGCGTGGGGATGTACGCCCTGGGCCTCGACGAACGGGAGATCGTCGACGGCATCAACGGCGATCTCATCCTCACTCTCGTCGGCGTCACCTACCTGTTCGCCATCGCCCGCAACAACGGGACCGTCGACCTGATCGTGCGGGGGGCCGTGCGCGCGGTCGGCGGCCGGGTGGCGCTGATCCCCTGGGTCATGTTCGCCGTGACCGCCGTGCTCACCGCGATCGGCGCCGCCAGCCCGGCGGCCTGCGCGATCGTCGGCCCGATGCGCTCGGGTTCGCCGGCCGCTACTCCATCAGCCCGCTGGTGATGGGCATGCTCGTCGTCCACGGTGCCCAGGCGGGCGGGTTCTCCCCGATCAGCATCTACGGGGTCATCACCAACTCCGTCATGGCCGAGAACGACCTGCCCGTCAACGAGGGAGCGATCTTCCTCTCCAGCCTGCTCGTCAACCTGGCCATCGCCATCGCGCTCTTCCTCGCGCTCGGCGGCCGCCAGTTGGCGTCCCGCCGCATCGGCTCGGAGGAACCCGGCGACGGCAAGCAGCCCGGAGTCGGCGACGTCGTCCCGGCCGGCGCGTCCGGGGGTGGCGCTCCGGCGGCGGCCCCGAGCGGGGGCACGGTCACCGAGACCCGCGGTGACACGACGGTCGCCCGCGGGCGTCTCGCAGACCAGGTCATCACGCTCGTCGCGTTCGCCGCCGTCGCGTTCGTCGCGCTCGCGTTCGATCGCAACATCGGGTTCGCCACGATCACCGCCGCGGTCATCCTGACCGCCCTGTTCCCCAAGGAGCAGAAGGGCGCCATCAAGCAGATCGCGTGGCCGACCGTGCTGCTGGTCGCGGGCGTCAGCTGCTTCGCGGCGATCCTCAGTGCCGCCGGCGCGCCCGAGGCGGTGGGCACCTGGGCAGCCGGTCTGGGCACCGTTCTCATCGGCGCGCTCGTCCTCTGCTACGTCGGCGGCATCACCTCGGCGTTCGCCTCGTCGACGGCACTGCTGCCCATCATCGTCCCGATCGCGATCCCGCTGATCGCCACCGGCGAGGTCAGCGCCGTCGCCGTCGTCGCCGCCCTCGCCGTGTCCTCGACGATCGTCGACGTCAGCCCCTTCTCCACGAACGGGGCGCTCATGGTCGCCAACCGGCCGGACACCATCACCGAGGAGAAGTACTACAAGCAGGTCCTCTACTACAGCGTCCTCGTGACGCTCGCGGGACCACTCCTCGTCTGGGCCGTGCTCGCGGTTCCCGGCTGGCTCTGAGGAGGTGCACACCATGACCGGCACTGCACCCGGGACGCTCCCCGGCACGCTCGTCGCGGACCTCTCCCGAGCCCTCGCCGGCCCCCACGCCACCATGCTGCTCCGCAGCAACCCCGAGCCCCGCAACGTGCTGCGTGGCTTCGAGACGTTCGGCGTAGCGCGCCGGTCCCAACGGCGTCCACCTGCACCCCTGAGGCACTCCGCGGCGAGCTCCCTGCTGGCGGCCGACGCACACCGAGGTCGTCCACGAGCACCTGGGCCACGTGGTGCTACGCCATCAGGGCCGACACCGACGGGCACGTCGGTCCGGATCAACTCTGCGAGGCCGCTGACCGGCTCGACGAGGCGCTCCGGTGGTGACCGTTGCCGTAGGCGGTTCGCCGGCATGCGGGGTCGTACGACCTGCGCAGGTCAGACGGCCGGTTCAGCCAGTGGCTGATGTCGGTGCCGCCGACACGAGCGGTGGCGCTGCTCGACCGGCTGCGGATGTCCCACGAGGCCGCCACCGCCCGGGTCACCGCCCTGCGTGAGCAGCTCACCCTCACCGAGGGCCTTGCCGACGTCCTCGCCGACCACCTGCACCGCGGGGGCTGTCGTGGGATGGGTGCTCAAGCAGCCTGACCGGGTGGGATGAGCACCAGCTTTCCGACGTGCTCCTTCGTCAGGAAGGCCTCCTGCGCAGAAGCGATCTCCGCCAGGGGGTACGTGCGCGAGACGACCGGGCGCACCTCGCCGCGTTCGACGTACTCGATCAGGTTCTCGAAGACCTCGTCCTCCTGGAACGTGCAGCCGAAGAGCGAGAGGTCCTCGAGGTACAGCGTTCGCAGGTCGATCTCCGCGATCGGCCCTCCGATGGCGCCCGAGACGGCGTACCGACCGCCTGGCCGCAGGAGGTCCAACAACTGCGCGCAGCGGGGGCCGCCGACGACGTCGATCACCACGTCGACGGTCGCCCTGCCGAGGTCGTCGACCAGGTCCGCGTCCCGGTCGACGGTCCGATCAGCGCCCTGTGCGATCACGTCGGCGGCCTTCGACGCCGAGCAGACCGCAACGACCGTCGCGCCCCGGCGCTTGGCGAGCTGGACCGCGGCGAGGCCCACTCCCCCCGAGGCGCCGGTCACCAGCACCCGCTCCGACGCCACCGCGGCCCGGTGGAGCATGTTCTCCGCAGTGGAGTAGGCGCACGGCAGCGCAGCGAGTTCCTCGTCGCTCCAGTCACTGCGGACGGCGTACGTCTCGCGAGCGGGAGCCACCGTGAACTGCGCGAACCCGCCGTCACACTCGCTGCCGAAGGTCCAGCACTCGAACGGCCGGTAGCCGACCGGCGTGCGGAGCATGGTGCGAACGAGGACCCGTTCGCCGATGCGGTCGCGGGAGACCCCCTCCCCCACGTCGACGATGCGACCACAGACGTCCCCACCCTGGATCCGCGGGAACTCGAGCGCCGTCCCCGCCCACGTGGCGTCGACGCTCTCGACGGCGTCGAAGCCCGCTGCCCCGCCTTCTCCGGTCCCGGAGGTGATGGCCTTCGAGTACCACCCGATCCGCGTGTTCACGTCCGTGTTGTTGATCCCGGCTGCGGCGACCTGGATGAGCACCTCACCCCTCCCGGGGTGGGGAACGGGTACGTCCGTCCGGTACTCGAGCTTCTCCAGCCCGCCGTGTCCGGTGAGCAGAACGGCGGCCATCGTCTGCGGCAACGACAAGTGAGCTGCTCCATCCTCAGATCGCGCTGCACAGGCGGAAGGAGTCGAGCACGGCCGCGTGGATGTTGCGGCTGCTCACCGCATCGCCCACGCGGTAGATGCTGAACCGGCCGTCCTCGTTGTGGGTCGGCGACTGGGGCGACAGCGCCAACAGCTCCTTCGTGTCGATCTCGCCGCAGTTGATCGAAGCGTCGACGAGTGCGTCGTAGAGGTCGGTCACGGGCAGCGTTCCGTGCTCGATGACGATCGTGTCGGCGTACCGCTCGATCGACCGCCGAGCACCGTCCACGGCGAACGTCGCCTTGAGCCGTCCGTCGGATCGTTCGACACGGATCAGGCGGTGGGCCGGCGTCATCGTCACGCCGTGCTCGGCGAGCATCTGCAGGTAGCCGGCCATCGTCAGCGCACCGACGTCGGGTGAGATGGTCCGCTCCGGGGTGACCAGTTCGACCGAGGCCGCGGCGGGCGCGATGACCTCGATGGCGTCGAGCGCCTGGTGCCCTCCGTGGTCGTCGTAGACGAGCACGTCGCCGGTGGGCTTGACCGCTCCCGACATGACGTCCCAGGAGTCGATCGCGAGGTCGCTGCCCTCGGCGACCTCGACGTCGGGCAGGCCACCGGTCGCGACCACGATGACGTCGAAGTCCCCGTCGGCGAGCTCGCCCGGCTCCACGAGGTGGTTGAGCTCCAGGTGGACACCGAGCCGCTTGCACTCCTCGATCCGCCAGTCGACGATCCCGATCAGGTCACGCCGCCGCGGGGACTTCGCCGCGAGGGCGATCTGGCCGCCCAGACTCGGGTTCGCCTCGAAGAGGACGACCTCGTGTCCCCGTTCGGCGAGCGTTCTCGCGGCTTCCAGTCCCGCGGGCCCCCCGCCGACGACGGCGGCCCTCTTCCGCTGGGCCGCCTTGCGGACGGTGTGCGGGAGGCGCAGCTCCCGGCCGGTCGAGGGGTTGTGGGCGCAGTAGGCCGCACCGGAGCTGTAGATGCCGTCGATGCACATGTTGGCGCCCACGCACGGACGGATGCGGTCCACCTGTCGGGCGGCGACCTTGTTCGGCAGATGAGGGTCCGCGATCAGCGCCCGGGTCATCCCGACCAGGTCCACGAGTCCCTCGGTGACGGCGTACCGCGCCGTCGCCACGTCGCCGATCTTGGCGGCGTGCATCACCGGGACGTCGACGTTCTGCTTCACCCAGCCGGTGAACGCGAGGTGCGGCGCCGCCGGCGTGCCCATCGGCGGGATCACCTGTGCCAACTCGGCGTCGGTGTCGATGAACCCCTTGATCACGCTGAAGAAGTCGATGCCCGCGTCGGTCAGTGCGTGCGCGATCCGCAGGGCCTCGTCGGTCCGGAGGCCGTCGCTGCGTCCCTCGTCGAAGGTCATGCGGACGCCGACCACGAACTGCTCACCGACGGCGGCGCGGATGGCACGGACGACCTGGAGCGGGAAGCGCATCCGGTTCTCGAAGGATCCTCCGTACTCGTCCTCGCGGCGGTTCCGGGCCGGGGTCCAGAAGGCGTCCAACAGGTGCCCGTACGCCATGAGCTCGATGCCGTCCAGTCCTCCCTCCTTGCAGCGCACGGCCGCGTCGGCGAAGTCCCGGACGATGCGGTCGAGATCCCATCGGTCCGCCGGCCGCGTGAACGCCCGGTGCGCCGACTCCCGGAGGGCGCTGACCGACATAGCCGGCAGCCAGTCGTGGGTGTAGTTGCTCGTCCGGTGGCCGAGGTGGGTCAGCTGGGTCATGACCGCAGCGCCGTGCTCGTGGACCTCGTCCGCGAGACGACGCAGCAGCGGGACCGCTTCGTCCTTGAACAGCTGCAGGTTGCCGAATGCCGGTGCGCTCTCCGGACTGACGATGGCGCTGCCGCCGATCATTGTGAGCCCGACCCCGCCTCGCGCCTTCTCGACGTGGTAGGCCCGGTACCGGTCCCCCGGGAGCCCGTCCTCGCTGTACGCGGGCTCGTGGGAGGTGCTGACGATCCGGTTGCGCAGCGCGACGCCCTTGAGCGTGAAGGGACTCATCAACGGGTCTGCGGATTGCACGGGTGCCTCCAGGAGCAACGGCGGCCGATGGCGTCTCCCCGACCTCCTCCTCCGCGCTTCCTGCCTCGTCGGAGCAGTCGGCACGGTCGCGACGTCGACGGCCCCTCGACCAGTCCCTGCTCGGTGGACGGTGCCCATCGCAGGGGCTGCCAGCGGCCCTCGGTCGCGTCGGGAGGAAAGAGTGCAGCGGTGTCCGCCGGTCCGGTAGTACCGCGCCCGGACTCGTACCGGGCGTGAGTCGGTGAGTTACACTATGCACTCCACGCTCGAGGAGTCAGGTGAGCGATCCGCAGCTCGAGGACCTCTCGCGGGACGTCGACGAGGCGGTACGTCTGCGCGCACGACTGGTGCAGGACGTGCTGTCGCTCGGGCCTGCGCGCGCCGCCCGGGAACACGGCGTCACCAGGCAGACGGCCGCCAAGTGGGCTCAGCGCTACCGCCTAGGCGGGGCGGCGCAGCTGAGCCGGCCCGCCCACCGACGCCGGACGACGGAGGAGTTGCGGCACGCCGCCCTCACTGCGCCGCTCTGGATGCCCACCACCAAGTGGTCCAGTCGCTCGATCGCTGACGCCCTCGGCGTCAGCCAGTCCTTCGTGGCGCGCGCCTGGGAGGCCATGCGGTCCGGTACCGCGCTCAGCGATGACCTGACCGCCGCGACGACCGGGCGTCAGCCGGTCGTCCTCGGCCTCCTGGTGACGTCGCAGTACGCCGTCCTGGCCGTTCAGCTGACGCCCGCTCCCCGGCGGGAGGACCCTGCTCCACCAGCACGCGTCGACCCGGCGGTGCAACGGTCACTGCGTGCGGTCCTGGCCTCCGATCTGGTCCGCCCCGAGGTCCCGGCGATCTCCGCTGCCGACACGAGTCCGTTCTGGGACGAGGTGGTTGACGCTGCCGACCCGGACGCGACCCTGATGGCCCTCGCGTCCGCCGAGGCGCCCGTGCCGGCCGAGGTGTCGGTTCGGAGGGTGTGCCGGGATCTCGGCGAGTGGCTGTCCCTCTTCCCGCTCCTCGTCGACTGGGGGGCGCTCCTCTCCCCCGCTTCGGCACTGCAGCTGGAGAACGACCTGCGCGCGTGGGCGCGAGCGCCCCGCCGTGCGTTCACCTGGGTGCGTCCCACACCCCGGGCGGGAGGAGGCCGCGGACCCGCGACCCGATCCGCGGCGCGTCACCTGGGACCGGAACGAGCTCTCGCCGACGAGATCGTCCTGACGATCCGCCAGGGCATCGCGGAAGGCCGGCTCGCCGGTGGTGACCGCGTCACCGAACGCTTCCTGGCGGGTCGGTTGCGGACGTCGCGGGCTCAGGTCAGGACGGCGATGGGACTCCTGGAGAGGGACGGCCTGCTCACGATCACGACGGGGCATGCGGCGGTGGTCCCCGTGCTGACGACGAACGACGTCGTCGAGACGTACGCCGCTCGGCGCGCGCTGGGAGCCCTGGTGATCCGAGCCGCCGTCCGGTGGTCTCCGCAGGAGCGACAGTCGGTCGCGGAGTCGCTGGACGCGCTGGAACAGTGCGCCGCGACCGGCGACGTCCACCGGACAGGCGAGGCGGACATCGCCTTCCAGAACACCCTCGCCGAGGCCTCGGGCCTGGTCCGCATCGCACCCATGCTGGAGGTCCTGGCGGACCACCTGCGCATGTTCATCGCCGTGATGGGGCTGGACTACGCGTATCCGATCGACGCGATCCTGCATGATGATCGCGCCATCTTCGAGGCGATCGACTCCGGGAACGGTGAGGTCGCGGTGGAACGCTGGCGCGTCAAGATCGACGACGCCGCCACCTACATGATCGGACAGCTCGAGGCCACCAGATCGCGGCCGACCAGGAGGTCGTGAGCAGTCGAGGACGACCCGGGCGACTGTCACCGCATCGGTGCGCGGAGGCGCCGAGACCTCCGCACGCCTCGACCGGCTGACCGTTGACAGTGGTCCAGCTCACACTGTTTCGTACGGCGCGACGGAAGCGCTCTGCGGAACGGAAGGTGTCTCATGAGCCCCGACGACCCCGATCACCGGATGCCCGCCCGAGCGGCCGACGGCGACATGACGGTCGAGGAGACGGTCGTCGTCACCGAGCGCTTCGTCCACGCCGCGCCCGATGACGACCGGATGCACCCGCGAGCCGCCGACGTGGACCAGCCGGTCGACAGGACCGTCTTCATCGCCGGCCTCGCCCTGACCCTGGCGTTCGTGCTGTGGGGGGTGATCTCACCGAGCTCGTTGGCCACCGTGGCCTCGACGGTCCTGGCGAAGATGATCGACGCCACCGGCTGGGTGTACGTGCTCGTGACCGTCGGCTTCGTCGCGCTCATGCTGCTGCTCGCCCTCTCGCGCTACGGGCGGATCCGGTTGGGCCGCGACGACGAGCGCCCGGAGTTCAGCACCGTCTCCTGGATCTCCATGATGTTCGCGACCGGCATGGGCATCGGGCTGATCTTCTGGGGCGTCGCCGAGCCGCTGTCGCACCTGCTCACCCCGCCGCTGGACCTCGCCGAGCCCGCGACGCCCGAGTCCGCCGAACTCGGCATGGAGTACACGATCTTCCACTGGGGGCTGCACCCGTGGGCGCTGTACGGCGTCGTCGGGCTGGCCCTGGCCTATGCCACGTTCCGCAAGGGTCTGCCCAACCTGCTCAGCTCCATCGTGTTCCCGCGGAAGGACCCGTCGCACCCTGCCCGCCGGGCCGTTGACATCTTCGGTCTGTTCATCACCACCTTCGGGGCGGCCACGTCCCTGGGGCTGGGCGCCCTCCAGATCAACAGCGGGCTGACGCGGGTGTTCGACGCCCCCCAGAGCAACACGGTGTCGATCGTGGTGATCGTCGTGCTGACCGCCCTGTTCGTGGTGTCCGCGGTCAGCGGGACCGAGCGGGGCGTCAAGTGGATGGCGAACATCAACGCCGGGTTGGCCGTCGGGGTGCTGGTGTTCGTGTTCGCCTTCGGGCCCACGATCTTCCTGATGAACACCCTCGTCGAGTCCTTCGGCGGCTACCTGGCCCAGTTCGTGCCCATGTCGTTCCGCACGGGCGCCGCCGGTGGCCGCGAGTGGCTCGCCGGCTGGACGATCTTCTACTGGGCGTGGTGGATGTCGTGGGCGCCGTTCGTGGGCACCTTCATGGCGCGGATCTCCCGAGGGCGGACCATCCGCGAGTTCGTGATCTGCGTGTTGATCGTCCCGACGCTCGTCAGCACCATCTGGTTCGTCGTGATGGGGGGGACCGCCATCCGGTTCCAGCTGACCGGGGTCACCGACATGGCCGGCTCGCTGGCCACGGGTGTCGAGAACACCCTGTTCACGATGCTCGACGCGATGCCGCTCTCGACCATCACCGCGGTGCTCGTCGTCGTCCTGATCATGCTGTTCTACGTCGCCGGAGCGGACGCGGCGTCCCTGGTGCTCGGGATGCTGTCCCAGGGCGGCTCGCTCCACCCCCGGACCTGGCTGGTGGTGACGTGGGGATCGATGATCGGCGCGGTCGCGATCGCTCTGCTGCTCGCCGGTGGACTGGACGCGATCCAGACCACGGTCATCGTGTTCGGCGTCCCGTTCCTGGTCGTCATGCTCGGGGTCTGCTACAGCCTGCTCAAGCAACTGCGCGCTGAGCCGGTCGTCGCCACGGTCCCGCCTGGTGTCCGAACGGTGGTCACGGAGATGCGTTCGAACACGGTCCAGCAGCAGGACCCGACCCAGCCGCCCCCGGCCGGCCCCGAGAACGGTGCCGCCGCTCCCACCCGCGAACCGACGGCGTCACGAACACCGCTCTGACGAGTGCAGCCACCGGTGCGCATCGACAGGGCCGCACCTCGTCCTGTCCGGCTGGGCGATCACGGCGCGGCCCGCTCGGCTGCACCGCCGCCGGCTGGGAGCCAGTGGTCGGCGCACCACCCCGCGCAGCCCTCCGGCCAGAGCGGTGCCTGACCGAGTGGGCCCCTGCCGAGCACCTGCTGTGGAGAGCCGCTCATGACCAGTACACCGGGCGCGTCGTCAGGCCGGGCCACCCGACCCAGGTACGACGTGCCGCGGTCGGTCGCGCCGGCCCGGACCAGCGAGGCACAGCCGGAGGTGGACACCGCGCTGGTCCGCGGGGCCGTCGAACACGGGCTCGTCCGCACCCGCGACGCGCTGCGCCGCCACGACCTGGCAGCCGCACTGCTCGTGGATCCCGTCAACATCCGATACGTGTCCGGCACCTCCACCATGCCGGTCTGGACGATGCACGTGGTCGACCGCTACGTGCTGGTGCCGGCCGAGGGTGAGCCGATCCTGTGGGAGTACGCGTCGGCACCAGCCGAGCTGGTGTCTCCCCATCCGCACCTGGAGACGCGGACGGCGATCAGCTGGTCGGTCTTCGGGTCTGCGGAACGCGCCTCGGGCCGGGCCGAGCGGTTCGCGGCGGAGGTGACCGACGTGCTGCAGGAGCGCGGGATCCGGGACGCCCGGATCGGGGTGGACAGACTCGACGCGTACGGGTTCCTGGCCCTCCAGGCGGCCGGTCTGCACCTCGAACCGGTGCAGCTGGCGATCGAACAGGCGCGGGCCACGAAGGGAGCGGCGGAGATCGAGCTGATCCGCCGATCGGTTCGCGCCTGCGACGCGGCGATCACCCACCTGCACCAGGCCCTCCGGCCGGGCATGACCGAGAACGAGGCGTGGGCGTTGTTCACCGGCCGAGCGTTCGCCCTGGGGGGCGAGTACGTCGAGGCGCGTCTGCTGTCGTCCGGACCGCGGACGAACCCCTGGTTCCGCGAGGCCAGCGATCGCCGCATCAAGTCCGGCGACCTGGTCTCCTTCGACACCGACCTCATCGGTCCGGCCGGCTACCTCGCAGACGTGTCCCGCACGTACCTCGTCGACTGCACGAAGCCCACCGCTCGGCAGCAGAGGTTGTACGCGGATGCCGAGGCCTTCCTCGAGGAGATCATCAGTGAGTTGAAGCCGGGAGCGGCCTTCGACGAGGTGGGCGAACGACTCAGCAGTCGCCTTCCTCGTGCCTATCACCCGCAGCGGTATCCGTTCATCGCCCACGGCAGCGGGCTGAGCGACGAGTACCCGGTCCTCGTCTTCGAGGACCACCACGCCGGCCAGATCGAGGCCGGGATGGTGTTCAGCGTCGAGGCGTACGTGGGGGTCGAAGGAGAGGCCGAGGGGCTGAAGCTGGAGGAGCAGGTCCTCGTGACGGAGGGCGGCGTGGAGGTGCTCAGCCACGCACCGCACGACGAGCACCTGTCCGACGCGTGACCGGCTCCCCGCGCTGTTGACTCACCTCGAGACAGCGTGCTACCACTCACCTAGTGGACACGCCCATCCACTGGGTGGTGGCCACGGCGCCGGTTGGTCGAGCAGGTCGACGCCGCACCAGCACCGCGATCAGCGAGCACGTCCCCTCCACCCAGGAGACGCACCATGACCATGCAGCTGGAGCGCCCCACCGGACACGACCTGGTCGACCTGGTGGAGCGTCGTGTGCCCGGGTACAGCCTGGAGGCGCCCTTCTACACCAGCCAGGAGGTCTTCGACCTGGACGTGAGCGCGATCTTCGCCAGGCACTGGCTCTTCGCGGCCACAGAGGCGGAACTCCCCGAACCGGGCGACTTCGTCACCGTCGCGGTGGGCAGCTACTCCGTCATCATCGTCCGGGACGACGACGAAGAGCTGCGCGCCTTCCACAACGTGTGCCGGCACCGGGGATCGCGGCTGCTCGACGAGCCGCGGGGCAGCGTGGGGAACCTCGTCTGCCCCTACCACCACTGGACCTACGGCGTCGACGGTCGACTGATGCACGCCGACAACCAGCCGGCCTCGTTCGACCGCAGCTGCTTCAGCCTCAGGCCGGTCCAGGTGCGCAGCATCGGCGGTCTGGTGTTCCTGTGCCTCGCCGATGACCCACCGGCCGACTTCGACGAGGTCGCCGCGCGCATCGAGCCCTTCCTGGCCCCGTACGGCCTGCGCCAGGCGAAGGTCGCCCACCAGGTCGACATCGTCGAGGTCGGCAACTGGAAGCTCGTCATGGAGAACAACCGCGAGTGCTACCACTGCGACGGCCACCCCGAGCTGGTGAGCGCCTACTTCCCCCTGTTCGGCTACACCGCCGAGGACGTCCCGCCGCGGCTACGGGCGGCCTTCCAGCGCTACGACGAGGCCGCCGCCGCGCTCCGGTCGGCGTGCGTCCGGCAGGGCTTCCCCATCGAGGGAGCTCGGGAACTCGACACACGCGCCACGGGGTTCCAGCTCTCCCACGCGCCGCTCGACGGTGCCGGCAAGTCGTTCAACACGAACGGCGAGTCGGTGTGCAGCAGGCTGATGGGTTCCATGACCACGGACCGGTTCGGTGACCTGTCCCTGCACATGCAGCCGAACTCGTGGTTCCACGTGCTGGCCGACCACGCGGTGGTGTTCTCCGTGCTGCCGCTCGCCCCGGACCGGACCCTCCTGCGGACGACCTGGCTGGTCCACCCGGACGCGGTGGCGGGCCTGGACTACGACGTGGCCACCCTGACCAGGGTCTGGCAGGCGACGAACCAGCAGGACGGGACCCTGGTGGCCCGCACCCAGAAGGGCGTCGAGGACCCCGGCTACCGGCCGGGCCCGTACTCGACGGTCGAAGGGGACGTCGATGCCTTCGTCACCTGGTACGTCTCCCGGCTGGCCGCTCACCTGTCCCGCTAGGGACACATCGACGGTCGAGGCCGCAGAACCGCAGAGGTGGGACATGGACGAGACGGAAGGCCCGACGAGGCCATCGGCGCTGCCGAGCCGAGGACCTCGTGGCCGCACGAAGACCGGTGACGAGGGAGCCAAGCTCAACCAGTCGGTCAGGAAGGCGATCACCCTCCTCCGCGCGACCGCCGACGACCACAGGGCGAACGTCTCCTCGCTGGCCCGGGCTGCCGGGCTCCCGCGTGCCACGGCGCTCCGGATGATCCAGACGCTGGAACAGGAGGGCTTCCTGCTCCGGGTCGCCGGTGACGACCGGGTGCTCCTGGGGCCGGAGCTGCTGCGCCTGGCCCGGAACACCGACGAAGGGCTCCTCCTGCTGGAGGCAGCTCGCCCGGTCATCGCCGACCTGGTGGCCGCGGTCAGGGAGACCGGGACGCTGAGCGTGGTGGCTCCCGACGGAGGCCTGGACCTGGTGCACCAGGTCGACGCACCCCACCACCTGCGACCGGGATCCTGGGTCGGACAGCGGTTCCCGCTGCACGCCAGCGCGAGCGGGAAGGTGCTGCTCGCCACGTTCGACGACGAGCAGCTCGAGCGCTTCCTCCGCGAGCCGCTCGTGCGTCTCACCCCCTCGACGATCACCACGGCCGACGAGCTGCGCATCGACCTCGGCCGCGTCCGCGAGCGAGGGCACGCCCTCTCCACGGACGAGGCAGAAGAAGGCCTGTCGGGCGTCGCGACGGGCATCTACGGGCAGGTCGGCGAGCTCGTCGGCGTGCTCACCGTCAGCGGCCCCACGCAGCGACTCGATGGGCGCCGGGCGCGACGAGCGGCCGACCACCTGACGCGCGCGGCCGACCGCATCGAGTCAGCTCTCCATCAGAGGCGGGAGCGCGCTCGGGCCCTCTGACCCGACGCCGTGCGGCCTCTGCCACGCAGCGGCCCGACCCGGGCCTGCGCCCGACCCCGCCCACCCAGCCCATCGCCGGCCGACACGCCCGGCACCCGAGCCAGCACGTCGAGAGGCTTTCCGATGACCGCGCCCCCCAGCCCCGTGGCGGTACTGGATGCAGGTCCGCCGGCGCCGTCCCCCGCTGGTGGGCACGTCGGTCTGACGGCCCACCCGTCCGTGCTCCCTGTCTGGGGAGAGACGGACAACTCCACGCTGGTGTGCCGGCAGGTCCTCGACGTCACCCACGACGTCAAGACATTCCTGTTCCAGTCCGAGGACCCCGCGCTGTTCCACTACGACCCCGGCCAGTTCATCACCCTGCGACTGCAGATCGGCGGCCGCGCTGTCGACCGGTGCTACACGATCTCCACGCCACCGACGCGGCCCCATCTGATCGGGATCACGGTCAAACGACAGCCCGGAGGGCTCGTCTCCAACTGGCTGCACGACACCATGGGGCCTGGCCAGCGCGTCTCGGCGGACGGACCGTTCGGGCTCTTCTCGCCCGCCCGCCATCCGGCAGGCAAGTACCTGTTCCTGTCGGCAGGCAGCGGCGTCACCCCGCTCATGTCCATGACGCGCACGCTGTACGACCTCGGCTCGGACACCGACGTCCTGTTCGTGCACAGTGCGCGGACGCCGTCCGACATCATCTTCCAGCGTGAGCTCGACGTCATGGCGAGCACGGCACCCACCATCCGCGTCGCCCACGTCTGCGAACGGGACTCCCCTCGGGAGCCGTGGGTCGGACTGCGGGGCTTCCTGAGCGGCGAGATGCTGCGTGTGCTCGCGCCCGACCTCCACGAGCGCGAGGTGTTCTGCTGCGGACCCACCCCGTACATGGCCGCGGTCCGCCGGATGCTCGTCGCGGCAGGCTTCGACATGGCGCGTCACCACGAGGAGTCCTTCTCCTTCGAAGACCTCACGGTCGAGGTGCCCCCGGCCCGCGTGGACGCCGCCTGTGCGGACGAGTCCCAGCCGCCGAGCGCCGAAGCGCAGGCTGTCGCCTACTCCGTCGAGTTCGTCCGCAGCGGTCGCACGTTCCGCTGCCGCGCCGACGAGAACGTCCTGGACGCCGCGTACGAGGCTGGGTTGACCCCTCCCTCGTCCTGCGGCCAGGGCATGTGTGGCACCTGTAAGACGACCGTGCTCTCCGGCACCGTGGACATGCAGCACCAGGGCGGCATCCGGCCGCGTGAGATCGCGCAGAACAAGCTGCTCATCTGCTGCTCGAAGCCGCTCAGCGACCTGCGGATCGACGCCTGACTCGCCCGTGCAGGTGGGTCGACCGGCCCGGCGCAGGCCCCCCGGCACGACGGCGGCCTCGGGTTCGCCGTCCGCGGGGGACGGTGTGACGCGGGCGGCAGCCCCTCGGTCGCCTCAGCGACGGCCGAGCGCGCGACGGGCCCCGTGCCGCCGCTCAGCCGCGCTTGGGATGGCCGTTGCGCTGCGAGATCTCGTCAGCCGCCGCTAGGACGTGCTTGGCCAGGCCTGGGATCGTGTCCTCGTTGACCCTGAACGTGGGCCCGGAGACCGTGACGGCGGCGACCACACCGCCGTCGATGGAGCGGATCGGAGCCGCGATGGCCGCCAGGCCCACCTCGTGCTCCTCGCTCGTGGAGGCGTAGCCCCGGTCCCGGACGAGCTCGAGCTGCGTCCTGAGGACGATCGGGTCCACCACGGTGTGCGGGGTGTACCGCTCCAGGTCCTCGGCGAGCACGGCGTCCACCTGGTCAGGCGGCATGTGCGCCAGGAACACCTTGCCGGCCGAGGTCGCGTGCAGGGGGCTGCGCTGCCCCACCCAGTTCACGGTCGTCACTGCCGCGGCGCCGATCACCTGGTCGACGCTGACGACCCACCGACCGTCGCGCACCGCCACGTTGACCGTCTCGCCCACGGTCTCCGCGAGTTCCCGACAGAGTGGGAGACCGAGGAGGGAGAGGTCGCCGGTCCTCGTGGCTCCCGCAGCCAGCTGCACCACCCCGTAGCCGAGCTGATACCTACCGCGCTCAGCGTGCTGCTCGACCAGCCCGCGCGCGTCCAGGGTGGCGAGCAGGCGGAACACGGTCGACTTGTGCAGGCCCAGTTCGCCGGCGATCTCCGTGACGCTGGCGGTGCGATGGCGTGCAAGCACCTGCAGGACCGAGATCGCCCGGTCCACGGACTGCACCGAGTTGTCCCGCGCAGTGCGACTGTCCTGCATGGCGGAAACGTAGTCGTAGCCGGGCTGCCGAGGCCACCGGCTGCGGACGAGCGACACGGCCGCACAGCCGAGCCTCCTGGCCGCGCTCGCGTCCGCACGGACCCACGCACGTGAGACGCCGATCCCGCAGGATCGACGTACGACTCACCGTCCGTGCCGTGTCCGGCGTGGGGACCGGCTGCCGGACGACGAGCGCCTGCCCCGCACAGGGAGAGGGGCCGGTCCGGATCCCTCCGGACACGACCCCTGAGCTGCGGTTTCCGCTGTCGGGCTGACAGGACGTCAACCTGCGACCCCTCGACCTCCAGGCGTCGGCTGTGGGTGCGCCTACGTACGCCTAGATACGTCTTCGCAGGTCAGACGGGACACGGGACGTCAGCGCACTGTGGCGAACGGCCCTGACCCGAGGCCCATGGTGGTGAACACGGTTGGCGAGCAGCGCCATCCCGAGCTGTACGGACAGGGCACTCGAGCAACGGATCGATCCGCAGCAAGGCCAGCGGGGGCAGGGATCATCGGAGTGGGGCACCAGTGGCGCGGGTCAGGCGGCCGGGGAGGCGTCAGCCAGCTCGTCGGAGGTGAGGACGTCCTCGCCGTAGAGGTCGGCCACCCAGTTGGTCTGGTAGATCGTGTCGAGGTAACGCTCCCCGAGGTCGGGGGCGATGGCCACCGCGGTCAGGTCCGGCGTGCCGTGCTCGGTCAGCCAGTCCATGGCGCCGCTGACCACGGTGCCGGTGGAGCCGCCGAACAGGAACCCACGCCGAGCCAGGCGGTGGCAGGCCCGGATGGCGTCGGCCTCCTGGACGTGGACCACCTCGTCGACGTAGGACTCGTCCAGCAGCGGCGGCCGCACCCCCATGCCCAGGCCGGGGATCATCCGCCGGGCCGCCGGGGCGCCGAAGGACACCGAACCGACCGGGTCGACGGCCACGATCCGCACGTGGGGATGGTGCTGGCGGAAGTAGCGGGCGCAGCCCATCAGCGTGCCGGTGGTACCGGCGCCGACGAACAGCACGTCCAGCTGCGGGAACTCCCGGGCGATCGCCGGGCCGGTGGTGCGGTGGTGCGCTTTCCAGGCATTGGGGTTGGTGTACTGGTTGAGCCACACGTACCGGTCGTCACGGGCGCACAGCGCGCGGATGAAGTCCATCCGGGCGCCGAGCAGGCCGGTGACGGGGTCGGGCTCGGTGATGGTGTGCACCTGCGCGCCCAGCGCCTCCATCAAGAGCCGGGTCGCCAGGTTGCACCGGGAGTCGGTGACGCACAGGAACCGGTAGCCCTTGCTCGCGGCGATCATGCTCAGCGCCACGCCCAGGTTCCCCGACGAGGATTCGACCAGGCACGCCCCAGGTTGCAGGGTCCCGTCGCGTTCGGCGGCCTCGACCATCTCGGTGGCGGCCTTGAGCTTGACCGAACCGGCGAAGTTGAAGCCTTCGCACTTGAGGAACAGCGACTGCCCGAGGATCGGCTGCAGGTCCACGTACAGGTCGTGTTCGTTGAAATCCTGGGGAGAAGCGACGACCGGCATGATCACCCTCATCTGGTGCGCTCGAGTTCCCTCACGGGTGTCTCTTGACGCCCATAGGATGCGCACCCGTTGCGCCGGCGCAGTATCCCGCGCGTGGAGCAATCCCGTTGCTTCCATGTGAGGCGCTCCTCATACCGACATAAGGCGCGCCGGTGGCAGCGTCGCCCGACGCCCGGCCCCTCCCCCACACCCCTGGATCGACGAGCAGTCACTGCACAACGCGATGGTCTACGGCGATCGGTGCCGACGCCGCTGGAGCCCAGCAGACCTCGCACCCTCCGTCGTCGGATCACGCGACGGACCGCACCTGCGACTGCTGCAGAAGAGATGAGGGAACGCGGCATCACGCGGGCAGTCGCCTGATGATCGGTTCGCCGCCGTTTCTCAGGCGGTCAAGCTGGACACCTCGACGGGAGCGGGCCGGTCATCCGCGGTGCCGTCGCCGAGCTGACCTTCCGCATTCCAACCCCAGGCCATGACTGTGCCGTCGGCGAGCAGCGCGAGGCTGTGCTGGGTCGACGTCGAGGCGGTGGTCACCTCGGTGAGGTCGAGGACGTCGACGGGAAGGGGTTGATCGTCGAAGGTGCCGTTGCCGAGCTGGCCACGTTCGTTGGCCCCCCATGTCGTGACTCGGCCGTTTCGGCGTAGGGCGAGGCTGAACCGGTCCCCGGCGGCGATGGCGGTGATGTCGGTCAACCCGGACACCGTGACCGGGGACGGCCGGTCGTCCGTCGTGCCGTCGCCCAGCTGACCGAAGGCATTCCAGCCCCAGGCTCGGACGGTCCCGTCTCCCAGCAGGGCCAGACTGTGGAAGTTGCCGGCGGAGATGGCGGTGACATCGGCCAGTCCCGACATCGCGACCGGGGCGGTGATGGCGCTCCGTTCGGTCTGTGCCGAGGTACCTCTGCCGGTCGGGCCGCGCAGACCGTTGTCTCCCCAGGTCACGACGGTGCCGTCGGTGAGCAGGGCCAAGCTGTGCGTGCCGCCGGCGGCGACGGCGCTGACCCCGGTGAGGCCGGGTACCGCGGCCGGTGCGAGGCGGTCGGTGGTGGTGCCGTCGCCCAGTTGTCCGTCGTTGTTGCTGCCCCAGGACCTGACCGTGCCGTCAGCCAGCAGGGCCAGGGTGTGCGCGAAGCTGACCGGATCGCCACGGCCGTCGTTGCCCAGGAATCCGCCGACGGCGATGGCGGTCACACCCGTCAGGTCGGGCAGCGCTGTCGGGGTGGACCGGTTGGTGGCGGTGCCGTCGCCGAGCTCGCCGAACTGGTTGTCGCCCCAGACCCTGACGGTGCCGTCCCGCAGGAGCGCCATGCTGTGCCAGTCACCGGCGTCGACGGTCGTGACATCGGTCAGGTCGGGCAGCGCCACCGGCCTGGATCGCCGCGATGCGGTGGTGCCGTCGCCGAGCTGACCAGAGCCGTTGAAGCCCCAGGCCTTGACGGTGCCATCGGCGAGCAGGACCAGGTTGTGCGTGGCGCCGGCGGCGACCTGTCGCACTCCGGGACCGGACGCCGGCCGCGGTGACGGTCGTGGCTCGGGCGCGGCGGTGTTCCAGACCACGGCTGTTCCGCCGGCCACGAGCACAGCTGCCGAGCCCAGGCCGGCCAGCAGGAAGCTGCGCCGGCTCAGACCGGGGCGGGTTGCCCGCGGGAACTCGCGGTCGGCCGGGAGCGCGGTCTCGAGCGCGTCGACGAATGCGCCGGCGGAGGGGTAGCGCTGGGTGGGGGACTTGGCCAGTGCACGCTGGAAGGCGGCGTTCACCGGCCCCGGCAGGTCCGGATTTCGCTCGGTGGCACGCGGCACCGGATGGGTTCCATGGGCGAGCAGCAGGGCCAGGGTGTCCTGCTCGGTGTAGGGCGGGGTGCCGGTCAGCATCTCGAAGGCCACACACGCCAGGGAGTACAGGTCGGCGCGGTGCCCGATCGGGTCTCCGGAGGCCTGTTCGGGCGCCATGTACGTCGGCGTCCCCAGATACTGGCTGCTCACGGTGACCGAGGTGTCGCCGAGGGCCTTGGCCAGGCCGAAGTCGACCAGCACCGGCCGGCCCTGCGGGTCGATCAGGATGTTGGACGGCTTGATGTCGCGGTGGATCACTCCCCGGCTGTGCGCATGGTCCAGCGCCTCGGCGAGCTGCTCGAGGATCGAGACGGTCTGCTCGGGCGGGAGCCGGCCCTCGGCGAGCAGGTCCTTGAGGCTGATCCCGGTGACCAGGCGCATCGCCAGGTAGAGCCGTCCGCCGGCGTCCCCGGCGTCGAACACCGTGACGATGCCGGGATGGTCGAGGCTCTGCATCACCCGGGCCTCCCGGACGAACCGGGCGCCGAACTCCTCCTGGGTGGCCAGCACCGGGAGGAGCACCTTGAGTGCCACCGGGCGACCCAGTTCACGGTGGACCGCACGGTAGACCTCACCCATACCGCCCCGACCGATGAGCGCCTCCACGGTGAACGCACCGACCGCCGCCCCGGGTGGCAGCGATCCGGTGGTCATGGCGGCGAGTCCCAGAGATCGGCAAGGGGGACCGCGCCGCGGCGAACGGCCTCGTTGGCCAGCTGGCCTCGGCGGCTGCCCGTGCCGGGGGCGATGCCGAACTTGTCGTAGAGCCGCAGGAGGTGCTGCTGTACCGCGGCCTCGGTGACGACCAGTGCGGTGGCGATCTCGTGCAGGGTCGCCGGCTCGGTGAACACCCCACCGCCGACCAGGGGCCGACACAGCGCGCGCAGCACGTCACGCTCGCGACGGGTCAGCTCCGGCGCCGGTGCCGCCCCCTCGGTTCGCGTGGTCCCTGCCGGCTCCGCCGCCCGGAACACCAACTTCGTCTGGCCCACCGCGAGGTCATCGCCGTGCCGCAGGGCGCACATCCCCAGGATGCGCTCCCCCCGCACGAACGTGCCGTTGCGGCTCCCGACGTCCTGCACGCACCAGCCCCCGCCGACCGGCTCCAGGACCGCATGCAGGCCGGAGACCGTCCTGTCGTGGCCGAGGGGGATGTCATTGCTGCTGTTGCGGCCGATCGTCACCCGGCGTGTCTCGAGCAGCACGAGCTCGACACCCAAGGGCTTCCACACCTCCAGGTACGCCGTCATGCCCGCCGACCGCCACCGAGCCATGGCTCCCGGCTCCGCACCGGCGATCCCCCGGCCAGCCCCCAGACCCAGCGTGACGACATGGCGAGTCTCCCTGGAGACCACTGCTACCAGCCCCGGCTGGCCGAGCTTAGCGACCTGACCCGTCATCCGGCCCTGATCGCCGGCCGAGAACTGGGCCGCGACGGGGAGCCCACGGCGGCTTCCACCGCCGCGCCCTCTCGAGCGGGTGCGTGCTCAGCCGTGGACGGACCCCAGGGGGCCACTGTCCTTACGAATCCAGTACAAGACCCTTACCCGCACGTGCTGGAAGTGTGCCGTCGGACACCATGCCGCATCGGATTTGCGCAGACGACCCTGAAGAAGTCCGCAAAACCACGAGCGCCGGCCACAGCGAGCGCTTCTGCACGTCAGGGAATTCGATGTCTGGACGATCTCCCGAATTGCAAGTCGGACGGGCGAGGGGCGCGTCTGCCAATCGTCCCTGTCATCGCCACGCCACCCGCGTGTGGATGGCCTACTGCTCGGAATGCACCGCCTGGCATCTCGGCCACCAGATCGCCACCCCGTCCCCAGGGCTGACGCAGCGCCCCGCGGATCGGGAGCCGGCTCGATCGTCACCGGACGGCCTCGTCAGCGGGCTCGGTGGCACGGACCCGGCGGTGCGCCGCACCGTCGCGGCCGAGAGGACGAGGTCCTCCATGGTCGCCACCCCGCTGCAGTCCAGGGCTCGTCCCGATGGCGTGGCGCACGGCCGCGGGTCCACCGCTCCCCGGACCGGTGGGCACGAGATCACCGCGCAGCTGGTCCGGCGGGCCGCGGGCGGCGACGAGGTCGCCTGGAACGTCATCGTCGACGAGTACGGGCGCCTGCTGTGGTCGGTCGTCCGCGGGTTCCGGCTGACCGACGCACAGGCCGCCGACGCCGTCCAGACGACGTGGGTGCGACTGCTGGAGAACCTCGACGCGATCCGGGAACCCGAGCGGCTGGCCGGTTGGTTGCGGACGACCGCGCGCCGAGCCTGCCTGGAAACCATCCGCCGAGGGAGCCGCGAGAGCCCGGTGGACCCGCAGACGCACACGGTCCTCGAGCAGGTCGCGGAGCGGGCCGAAGACCCGGAGGCGCACGTCCTGCGGCGGGAGCGGGCGGCCATGGTGCGCGAGGCGCTGAGCAAGCTCCCCGAGCGGCATCAGCGGCTGCTCGAGCTGCTGGTCGCGTCACCCCCGGTGAGCTACGAGGAGATCAGTGCGCGGCTGGGTATGCCGGTGGGCAGCATCGGCCCGACCCGCGCCCGTCTCCTCACCCGGCTGCGTACGACGCTGGCCCCGGCCGTCCTCTGACGACCTCGTGCACGGTCAGCGGGCCTGCAGCTCGACGAGCCCCAGACGGACAGGTCCCGCAGGGCCGTGCCACTCCCCCGTTCGGCCGTCGAGGCGCTCCGTATGCACCGGAGCGGACATCTGCAGCCACGTCCGTCCGGCGCAGCAGCGGGAGGCGGCCGACCGGCCCGACCGAGCGCTCCGCTGGTGACCGTTGCTGTCCCTCGGGCCACGTTGCTGTGGTCATGCAAGGGGCGGGCCGGCCTCCTCGGCCGACCCGCCTCTGACCTGCGGTTCCGCTGTCGGGCTGACAGGATTTGAACCTGCGACCCCTTGACCCCCAGCCGTCGGCCGCGGGTTCACGGTCGTCCGCCACAGTGCAACTGCGCAGGTAGACCGGCATACGGAACGACGGCGGACAGGGAGGGACAGTCCCGAACTGACCTCAATGGTGGTCAGAATGGTGGTCAAGACGTCGTCCGGGCTGGGCAGACGCAGGCGGTACGAATCACATTTCGCGGTTGCTGCGCGTGACCGCGTCGCAGGCATGCGGCGGTCCCCCGCGACAACTTCGCGCGGCCGACGTCAAGTGGTCATGTCCTTGACCGTGTTCATCCTGGTTCGCGAGCCGGACACAGCATCCCCGTCCGGGTCGAGCCCGCCAGAGCCGCTGGACGGACGACGGCCCCGCGGGAATCTCCCGCGGGGCCGTCGTCCGTCGGTCAGACGCGTCAGTGCGCCGCGAGGGCGGGGTCCGCGGCGGCCGTCGGTCGGACCAGTCGGACGGCGACCGCCGCAGCGACGGCGACGGCACCCAGGACCAGCAGTGCGGAGCCCAGCCCGTCGAGCGCCCCGGTCAGCCCCAGGACGACGAGGGGGCAGACGAACTGGCCGATGAACAGCGCCGAGGTCCAGACGCCGGTGCCGCGGCCGCGCTGCTCGAAGGTGAGGGAGCCCAGCGCCCAGGTCAGCAGGGACGGCAGCAACAGGCCGTTGCCGAAGCCTGTGACGACGGCGAAGGCGGTGACCAGCGGCACGTTCGGGGCGAGGGCCAGGCCGATCAGGCCGAGCCCGGACAATCCGAAGGCCAGGGGCACGGTGACCGCTGGGCCCAGCTTGGCGAGCCGGCCGAACAGGAAGGCGCCCACGGCGGTACCCAGTGAGCCGATGGCGCTGACCGCGCCGATGGTGCCGGTGGACTCCACACCGATGCTGTCGAGCTTGAAGGACAGTTCGACGATGAGCACGTAGAAGATCAATCCGCCCAGCAGGGTCACGGCGACCGGCTTGACCAGCTGTCCCCACGGCAGCGGCGGCAGCTTCGTGGCGTGGGCGTGCGCCTGGGCTCGGGGGGCGGGCTGCCAGATGTACTTCGCCGCGAGGACGGCCAGCGGCAGGCTGACGACGTAGAGCCAGAACGGCGTCCGCCAGTCCTGCGCGCCCAGCGCACCACCGACGCCGAAGAAGACGGTGGCCGAGACGGTCGTGTAGACGACCTGCAGGCCGAAGTAACGCTCCCGCTTGGAGCCGTGGAAGTAGTCGGCGAGCAGCGTGGTGCAGCAGGTCATGATCGCGGCCTCGGTCAGACCGAGGAGCACCCGGCTGGCCACGATGAGCTGCAGGGAGGGCAGCCACAGCGGCGCCGTCCCGACGAACGCGTAGACGACCAGTGCGCCGACGAGCAGCCGCTTGCGGCCGAGCTTGTCCACGATGCGGCCGGCGATCATAGCGGTCAGCCCGATCACCAGCGCCGGTGCGGTGAGCACCACGGGGGTGAGGGCCTCGACCCCTGGCGTGCCGGCGAAGGCGTCCTGGATGCGTGGGAGCACCGGGGCGAGGAGGACGGCGCCGAGCACCGACAGGCAGCTGGACACCAGCAGCACGAACGCCTGGATGCGGCCGGCGGGTCGGCCGGTGGCCGGATCGACGGCGACCTCGCCGGCGAGGGGCTCCTCGACGGCAGGGATGGAGCTCGCGAGCGGTTGCGACACGGGGCTCTCCGGTTGTCAGGGGTGCCGACCGCGGTGATCGGCATCACTGGCGGAGAAGTGTCAGGACGGCGCGGAGGGAGCGGAAATCACTTCTTCCGGGGTGCGGTATCAGCCAGGTCGATGCCCTCCTGGGCAGCGGGTCCGACGGCCTGTTCGGCCGCCCGGGACACGACGTCGCGCAGGTACTGGTGCTCGGGGTCGTCGTCGTAGGCGGGGTGCCACCACATCGCCTCGACCAGGGGGCCGGCCTCGAAGGGGCACGGCAGGGCACGGATGCCGATGTCCAGGGGCAGCAGGCTGACCAGCCGGCGCTGCAGCAGGGCGATCCGGTCGCTGCCGGCGATGAGAGCCGGCACGGTGAGGAAGTCCTCGTTGACCACCTGCACCCGGGGCTCGATGCCGAGCATGCGCATCTGCCTGGCGGCCGGGGTGGAGGCCGTCTGGCCGTGGTAGGTGGCTACCCACGGGAGCGTCTGCAGGTGCTCGATGGTCAGGCCCTCGTCGACGACGGGATTGTCGGCCGAGACGACGCAGACCCATTCGTCGCGGTAGAGGTCGCGGTGCGAGAGATCCGTGACGAACCCGTGCGGCAGGAGCAGGAGGTCGGTGCCGAGGAGGACCTGGTCGGCGCGTTCGACGATCGCGGGTGAGTGCGGCGTCAGGCGGAGCCGGGTGTGCGGTGCCTCGTCGGCGAGCAGGGCGGCGATGGTGTCGCCGAGGACGACGACCACGTAGTCGCTGACCAGTACGGAGAACTCCCGGTTCGACGACGCCGGGTCGAAGTCCGGCTGGGCGGCGAACACGCGCTCCACTCCGGACAGCGCGATGCGGACCAGTTCCCTGAGCTGCACGGCCAGCGGCGTGAGCCGGTACTCGTTGCCGACCCGGGTCAGCAGCTCGTCGCCGAAGTGCCGGCGCAGCCGGGCCAGCGACGCGGACAACGCCGGCTGGGACAGCCCCATCTGCGCCGCGGCGCGGGTGACGCTGCGCTGCTGCAGCAGCGCGTCCAGCGAGACCAGCAGGTTGAGGTCCAGGCTCGCCAGGTTCACCGGGGCAGTATCCACGGCTCTTATGCCCCGCATCACACATCTCGTCTTCCCGAGTGACACGCGTCCGTAGACGGTGGGACACGTGACCGACATGCCACAGCTGGACCGCACCGACCCGGAGGGCGCCATCGCTGCCGCGGCGAAGCGCTGCTCCAACTGGGGCCGCTGGGGCGCCGACGACGTCCTGGGCACGCTGAACTTCCTGGACGAGGCCAAGCGGGTGGAGGGCGCGCGGCTGGTGCGCCGGGGCGTGAGCTTCTCGCTGGCGCAGTCGTTCGACGCGAACGGCCCGCAGAAGGGCTGGCGCCGACGGACCAACCCGGTGCACACCATGCTCGACACCGGTTTGGACGCTGAGCGCGGGCAGGGCTTTCCGCACGGCCTCGGCGGCGCCGACGACGTCGTGTTCATGCCGCTGCAGGCCTCCACCCAGTGGGACGGCCTCGGCCACATCTTCGACCACGGGACCGCCTGGAACGGCCGCCGGGCAGGGGACGTCGTCACCAGCGAGGGCGACGGCGTGACCGGCATCGAGACCGTCGCCTCCCTCATCACCGGGCGCGGCGTGCTGCTCGACGTCGGCCGCGCGATCGGCACCGACGGCGAGCTGCCCGACGGGTTCGCCATCACCGCCGAGCACCTCGAGGCGACGATCGCCGCCCAGGGCGAGAGCGCCCGGGTCGGCCGTGGCGACCTGCTGCTGGTGCGCACGGGCCGGCTGGCCCGGGCGCGACGGGAGGGCTGGAGGGACTACGCCGGCGGCGACTCCCCCGGCCTGTCGTTCACCACCGCCGACTGGCTGCACGGCACCGAGATCGCCGGCGTCGCCACCGACACCTGGGGCTTCGAGGTCCGCCCCAACGAGTTCGACATCGCCTTCCAGCCGCTGCACCAGGTCGCCATCCCGCACATCGGCCTGTTCATCGGCGAGATGTGGGACCTCGACGCGCTCGCGGCCGACTGCGCCGCCGACGGCGTGTGGGACTTCCTCCTCACCGCCGCGCCCCTGCCCGTGACCGGCGCCGTCGGCGCCCCGGTCAACCCCATCGCCGTCAAGTGAGGGAGCACCCCGTGACCGCAGTGGACAACGTCCTGGTGGTCGGCGCCGGCCTGGCCGGGACCGCCACCGCCATCCGGCTCGCGGAGGCCGGCGTCGCCGTCGACCTCGTCGAGGTCAAGCCCGAGGTCACCGCGCTGGGCTCCGGCATCACCCTGCAGGGCAACGCGCTGCGCGAGCTCGATCGGGTCGGTGTCTGGGAGCGGGTCCGGGAGAAGGGCTTCCCGTTCGACGTCACCGGCATCCGGGCGCCGGATGCGGACGGCACGGTGCTGTTCGAGGTGCCCGACGCCAAGTCCGGTGGCCCGGACTACCCCGCGGTCATGGGCATGTCGCGTCCGGAGCTGGCCCGGATCCTGCACGACCGCGCCGCGGAGGTCGGCGTCAAGCTGCGGTACGGCATCACGTTCACCGAGTTGCGCCAGGACGACGCCGGGGTCGACGTCACGTTCACCGACGGCTCGACCGGCCGCTACGACCTGGTGGTCGGAGCCGACGGCGTCCGATCCGCCGTGCGGCAGGCGCTCGGCATCGAGCTGGAGACCCGGCCGACCGGGATGGGCATCTGGCGTGCCTTCGGCCCCCGGCCGGCCGACGTGACCCGCACCGACCTGTACTACGGCGGGCCGTCGTTCATCGCCGGCTACTGCCCCACCGGCGAGGACTCCCTCTACGCCTACATCGTGGAGGAGGCTCAGGACCGCTCTGCGATAACGCCGGAGGAGCGGCTGGCGACGATGAAGGAGCTCTCAGCCCCCTACCACGGGCCGTGGGACGAGATCCGCGAGCAGCTCACCGATCCCAGCCGGGTCAACTACACCTGGTTCGAGACCCACATCCTGCCCGCGCCGTGGAACCGCGGCCGCGTCGTGCTGATCGGGGACGCGTCGCACACCTGCCCGCCCACCGTGGCCCAGGGCGGCGCGCAGGCGCTGGAGGACGCCGCGGTGCTCAGTGACCTGCTGCTCACCCGGGACACCCTCGACCAGGACCTGTGGAACGCCTTCCACGCGCGTCGGCTCGACCGGGCGACGGCCGTCGTCGACGCCTCCAACCAGCTCGGCCAGTGGCTGCTCGACCACGAGCAGGGCGACGTGCCCGGCCTCATGCGCAGCATCGCCGTCCTCGTCAGCGACCCGGCCTGAAGAAGGACCTCGTCCTCCCCACCGCTCGCACGCTCGCGGTGGGACCCGGGACGAGGCCGCCCCGACCCCCACTCGAGGAGAACCCGTGACCCAGCGCCTGA
Organism: Geodermatophilus sp. SYSU D00779; assembly: GCF_054050595.1. NCBI lineage: Bacteria > Bacillati > Actinomycetota > Actinomycetes > Geodermatophilales > Geodermatophilaceae > Geodermatophilus > Geodermatophilus sp. SYSU D00779. The sequence goes on along the minus strand of NZ_JBJGZQ010000010.1, from coordinate 77,895 downwards.
TCACCCACCTGCGGCACGTCGACCTGGCCGTGCCCGATTACAAGAGCCAGCTCGACTTCTACACCCACACCTGGGGCCTGAAGGCCGAGCACAGCGACACCGGCCTGACCTTCCTGGCAGCTGAGGGCAGCCCGGAGCAGTACGTCGTGCGGCTGCGGGAGTCGGCCGACAAGCGGATCGACCTGATCTCCTTCGGCGCCGCGACGCCGGCCGACGTCGACACCCTGGCCGCGCAGCTGGCGGCCGACGGCGTCCGGCTGGTCAGCGAGCCCGGGGACCTGCAGACCCCCGGCGGCGGCTACGGGTTCCGGTTCTTCGACAACGAGGGCCGCACCGTGGAGATCAGCGCGGACGTCGCCGTCCGGCAGCACCGCCCGATCGAGGAGGGCGAGTCGATCCCGGTGCGCCTGTCCCACGTGGTCATCAACTCCGCCGACCCCGAGGGCACCCGCTCCTTCTACGAGAAGCACCTGGCCTTCGCCCTGTCGGACACCCTGATGCACCCGCACATGGGCGAGATGATGTGGTTCATGCGGGTGAACTCGTGGCACCACAGCATGGCCATCGCCCGCTGCCCACACCCCTCGCTGCACCACGCCAGCTTCGAGCTGCGCGGCCTCGACGAGTACATGCGCGGCACCGGGCGCGTGCTGCGGTCCGGGGTCGAGAAGATCTGGGGCCCGGGCCGGCACCTCGCCGGCAACAACACCTTCAGCTACTTCCTGGACCCCAACGGCAACACGATGGAGTACACGACCGAGCTGGAGCAGATCGACGAGGACACCTGGCACCCGCACCTCTACGACTTCACCAACCCCGAGGTCTCCGACCAGTGGGGCACCGCGAACCAGATGAACGAGTTCGTGGCCAAGAAGTCGTTCAACGACCCCGACAAGGGTCTGTTCGTCGCTCCCCCGGTCTGATGCGGTTCGCGACCTGGGAGACCGGGAGCCGCGTGCGGGCCGGCGTGGTCACCGCCGCCGGCCTGCACGCCCTCCCCGACGGGACGACGGTCCTGGACCTCGTCCGCGCCGGACTGCCGACGGCGATGCAGGCGGGCACGGCTGCGCTTCAGGGTCCGGCGGTGCCGCTGGAGGACGTCCGGCTGCTGCCACCGCTGCAGCCGCCGACCCTGCGGGACTTCGTCGCGTTCGAGGAGCACGTCGAGGGGGTTCGCAAGGCCATCGACGGCCAGGCCGGGGTCGTGGCCGAGTGGTACCAGGCGCCGACGTTCTACTTCACCAACCCGCACGCACTGATCGGCGCGCACGACGACGTCCCGGTGCCCCCGGGGTCGCAGCGGTTCGACTTCGAACTCGAGGTCGCCGTCGTCGTCGGCCGGGACGGCGCCTCGCTAACCCCGGAGGCCGCAAGGGAGCACGTCTTCGGCTACACGGTCATGAACGACTGGTCGGCCCGCGACCTGCAGGCCCGGGAGATGAAGGTCAGCCTGGGCCCGGCCAAGGGCAAGGACTCGGCCACCACGCTCGGTCCGTGGCTGGTCACCGCCGACGAGCTCGAGCCGTACCGGGACGCCGACGGGTTCCTGCCGCTGGACATGCGGGTGTCGGTCAACGGCACCCAGATCGGCCAGGACCTGCTGTCCAACATGGGCTGGCCGTTCGAGGAGCTGATCGCCTATGCCTCGCGCGGGACGGAGGTCCGGTCCGGTGACGTGCTCGGCTCGGGCACCTGCGGCAACGGCGGCTGCCTGGCCGAGCTCTGGGGCACCCGCGGCGAGGCGGCCCCTCCCCCACTGCAGCCCGGCGACGTCGTGGAGATGACCGTCGAGGGCCTCGGCACCATCCGCAACCGCGTCGTCCCCGGCCTCGACCTGCCGCCAGTGGCACCCGCCCGGCCGCGGCCGCGCACCCGGCAGCGCCCGTCGTGACGCTCGACGGGAAGGTCGTCGTCGTCACCGGCGCCGGTCAGGGGCAGGGCGCGGCCGAGGCCCGGCTGCTCGCCGCCGAGGGCGCCACCGTGGTCGGTTGCGACCTGACCGACTCGCCGGCCGAGGAGCTGCCGGGGATTGCCTACCGGCGGCTCGACGTCACCGACGCCGCCGGCTGGACGGCGCTGGCCGACGACCTGCGGGACCGGTACGGACGCGTCGACGGGCTGGTCGCCAACGCCGGGATCACCTGGCGGGCGCGGCTGGGCGACCTCGACCCGGCCGACCTCGCCCGGGTCACCGAGGTGAACGTGACCGGCACGCTGCTGGGCATCCAGGCGCTCACTCCGCTGATGACCGACGGCGGGTCCGTCGTGGTGGTCGGCTCGGTCGCGGCGTTGACCGGCCACTTCCCGGTCGCGTACACCGCGTCGAAGTGGGCGCTGCGCGGGCTGGCGAAGGCCGCCTGCCTGGAGCTCGGTCCGCGCGGCATCCGGGTCAACACCGTGCACCCCGGCTACATCGAGACCCCGATGACCGCCTCGGCGGCACCGGCGTTCCGCGCCGCCAACGTCGCCGAGACGCCGCTGGGCCGCACCGGCACCGTCGACGAGGTCGCCCCGCTGGTCGCCTTCCTCCTCGGCGACGGCGCCACCTTCATCACCGGCGCCGAGATCCCCGTCGACGGCGGCATGACCGCCCACGGTGGCGTGAAGTCGATCAGCGACGCCGTCCGGGCGGCGACGTGAGCGGGCGGCTGGCCGGCAAGGTCGCGCTGATCACGGGCACCGCTGGCGGGCAGGGACGAGCGGCGGCGCTGCTGTTCGCCGCGGAAGGCGCCACCGTGGTCGGCACCGACGTCAACGCCGTCGGCGCCGCCGAGACCGTCGAGCTGGTGCGCGCGGCCGGCGGTGCCATGGACAGCACCCACCCGCTCGACCTGACCGACGAGGACGGCGTCCGGGCGTGGGTGGACGCCGCGGCCGCCCGGCACGGCGGCATCGACGTGCTCTACAACAACGCCAGCGCCACCCGGTTCGCACCCGTGGCCGAGACCTCGTACGAGGACTGGTCCTTCGTCCTGCGCAACGAACTGGACGTCGTCTTCCTGGCCACCAAGCACGCCTGGCCGCACCTGGTCGCCCGCGGCGGCGGCAGCGTGCTGCTGGTCGGCTCCACCGCCGGCATCACCGGCTCGCTGACCAACACCCGCATCGCGCACACCGCGACCAAGGGCGGCGTCGTGGCGATGACGAAGCAACTGGCCGCCGAGGGAGCGGTGCACGGCATCCGCGCCAACTGCATCAGCCCCGGCATGATCCGCACCCCCGCCACCGAGGGCGACCTGCTCGCCCCTGATCACCCCATGCGCGCCATCGCCCGGGCCATCCCGCTGGGCCGCATCGGCACCGCCGACGAGGTCGCTCGCTGCGCGCTGTTCCTCGCCTCCGATGAGGCGTCCTACGTCACCGGCGCCAACCTCGTCGTCGACGGCGGCTGGTCCGCCGTCCTGCCCGGCGCATCCTGAGAAACGAGAGGAACCCACCGTGTTCGAGTACTTCCCAGGCAACTACGTCTGGAACCTGGGCGTCGTCGCCGCACTGAATTCCGGCGGCCTGATCGACGAGGTCGACCGCGCCTGCCGACCGATCAAGGACGCCGCGCAGCAGGGCGAGGACGCCGGCACGCCGGATTTCCTGCGCGCCTGGACCGCGCTGACCGACCAGCTCGTCGGCCAGGCGGAGGACGCGGAGAAGGCCGGGCACACGCGCACCGCCGGACAGCTGTACTTCCGCGCCACCAACTACCTGGCTCAGGCCGAACGGATGCTGGCCCACTCCGACCCGAACCGGGTACCCACCTACAAGCGGCTGCTGGAGCTGGCGCAGAAGGCCTTCGAGCTGCACAGCCCGCGCGTCGCACGGGTCGAGGTGCCCTACGAGGGGACGACGCTGCCGGCCTACTTCAGCCAGGCGCCGGCCGCCGACGCCGGGCCGGTGCCGGTGGTCGTGCTCGTCAACGGCCTGGACTCGACCAAGGAGCACCAGTACTCCTCGGGCCACTGGGAGGAGCTGGCCGCCCGCGGCATCTCCTGCCTGATGCTCGACCAGCCCGGCACCGGCGAGGCGTTGCGGCTGCAGGGGCTTCCCGCCCGCGTGGACACCGAGGCGTGGGGCGCGGCCGCCGTGGACTTCCTGCAGGCCCGTGATGACGTCGACGACGCCCGGATCGGGATCGTCGGCTGGTCGCTGGGCGGCTACTACGCCCCGCGCGCCGCGGCGTTTGAGAAGCGCTTCGCCCTCTGCGTGGCCTGGGGCGCCAACCACGACTGGGGCGCGGTGCAGCGCCGCCGGCTCGAGCGCGAGGGCGAGCGGCCGGTGCCGCACTACTGGGAGCACGTGCTGTGGGTGTGGGGCCACGACGACCTCGACGCCTTCATCGAGTTCGCCGACCAGGTGAACCTCGAGGGCGTCGTCGAGAACATCACCGTGCCGTTCCTCATCGCCCACGGCGCCAACGACCGGCAGATCCCCGTCGAATACGCACACCGCTCCTACGACCAGGCGGTCAACTCCCCCAAGCGCGAACTCCGCGTGTTCACCCCGGAGGAGGGCGCCACCGAGCACATCGGCCTCGACCACCTGCCCTACGTCAGCACCTTCATCGCCGACTGGGTCGCCGACACCTTCGCCGAGCTGGCGAGCCGGTCCGCTCGGACGGGGGCGTCGTCGTGAGCATGCTGTTCATCAAGCTCCCGGTGCGTGACCTGTCGGCGGCCCGGGCGTTCTACGAGGCCCTCGGCTTCCGGATCGAGGAGCACTCCTCCGACGAGGAGACCGCCTCGGTCGTCCTGGACGACGACGTCGCACTCGTCCTGCACACCCGCAACCGGTTCAGCGGCCTCGTGCCCGGCGACGTGGGGGATCCCTCGCGCGGGGCGACGGCGGTGCACTGCCTGACCGTGGACAGCCGCGCGGCGGTGGACGACCTCGTCGCGAAGGCCGTGGCCGCCGGCGGCCGGTCCGGACCGCCGACGCGAGCGGAGGACACCCGCTACACCGGCAGCTTCACCGACCCGGACGGCAACGTCTGGGAGGTCGTCTGGATGGACCAGCTGCACGTCATCAACTGACCAGGCTCCGTCTCGACTGCGGTGACCTCGCCCCTCCGGAGCCCGATTCGGCCATCCTCCCGCGACGCTGGACTGGCCGGTCACACCGGGACGCTCGACCGCAGTCGAGGAACCCGGTGCGGCGGCTCCCGATCGCGCGAGGGTGCGAGCGGGGCACGGGGATGCCGCGCGACTGGGCCGGACCGGCGTTTCGGCGTCATGTCCGGCATGCCCGGATGATCTCGAGCGAAGGAGACAGGAATGCTCGGCCCTGAAGTGATCAAGACCCGCGTCGGCATCGTGGGCGGAGGCCCGGCCGGGCTGATGCTCTCCCACCTGCTCGCCGGCGCCGGCATCGACAACGTCGTGGTGGACAACCGCGAGCACGACACCATCCGGACCACCCACCGCGCCGGGATCCTCGAACACGGCAGCGTGGATCTGCTCGTCGACTCTGGGGCCTCGGACCGGGTGCTCACCGACGGACACAAGCACGAGGGCATCGACCTGCGCTTCGGCGGGGAGAGCCACCGCATCGACTTCACCGACCTGGTCGGCGAGGCGGTGTGGCTCTATCCGCAAAACGAGGTGTTCACCGACCTCGCCGCGGCCCGCCAGAAGGCCGGCGGCGACGTCCGATTCGGCGTCTCCGACACCGCCGTCGCCGACCTCACCGGCACACCGCGCATCTCCTTCACCGACGCCGATGGCGTCGCCCAGGAGATCCGGGCCGAGATCCTGGTCGGCGCGGACGGCTCCCAGGGCATTACCAAGTGGGCCATCCCCAGCGAGCACCGCACCGACAACTTCATCGAGTACCCCTTCGCCTGGTTCGGCATCCTCTGCGAGGCACCGCCCAGCGCCGAGGAGCTCATTTACGCCCACTCACAGCACGGCTTCGCACTCATCAGCCAGCGCGACGCGAACATCCAGCGGATGTACTTCCAGTGCTCCCCCGACGAGGACGCCGCCGCGTGGTCGGAGGACCGGATCTGGGCGGAGCTGCAGAAGCGGGTGGACGGCCCGGACGGCCTGGAACTGAAGCAGGGGATGATTTTCGACACGAGCATCCTGCGGTTCCGCAGCTACGTCTGCGAACTCATGCGGTACGGCAACCTCTTCCTCGCCGGGGACGCCGGCCACACCGTGCCCCCGACCGGCGCCAAGGGCCTCAACCTCGCCTTCGCCGACGTCCGCGTGCTGTTCGAGGGGATCGAGTCCTGGGCCGCCACCGGCTCCCAGGACCTCCTCGACCGGTACAGCGAGCGGACCCTGGAGCGCGTGTGGAGGGCGCAGAACTTCTCCTACTGGATGACCTCCATGCTGCACACCCGCCCCGGCGCCAACCCGTTCGATCACAAGCGCCAGCTCGGTGAGCTCAGCAGCATCGTCGGCTCACGCCACGGATCGGCGTACCTCGCCGAGGCCTACACCGGCTGGCCCGCGCAGTAGGCCCCGTGATCACGCGCACGTCCGTGGCCACGGACGCCTCAGAGGGTGTTGGGTAACCGACCCGGCGCGGTCGGCGACGGCCTGACCGGCGGTGCTGACTGATCGGCGGGGCGGCGGACTCGGTGGCGCGGCAGGGTGATGGTTCCGGTGGATGTGCGTGTGCCGGTGCAAGCCCCGCTATGCGACGTCGCTGACCGATCGGCAGTGGGCGGTGATCGCGCCGCTGCTGCCGGTCCGCGATCCCCGCAGCGGTGGGCGGCCGCTGAAGTACGACCGGCGGCTGATCCTGGACACCATCCTGTACGTGCTGCGCACCGGCTGCGCCTGGCGGCACGTCCCGCATGACCTGGCCCCCTGGGACGCCGCCTATCGCTGGTTTGCCGCCTGGACCACCGATGGCACCTGGCACCGAGTGCACCAGGCGCTGCGCGACCAACTCCGTGAGCGGGACGGGCGCAACCGGCAGCCCACCGCGGCGGTGCTGGACTCCCAGTCGGCCAAGAGCGCCGAGGGGGGCGAGGAGATCGGCTACGACGCCGGCAAACGCGTCCGCGGCCGCAAGCGGCATCTGCTGGTCGACAGCGACGGATTGATCCTGCACCGCGTGGTGCACGCGGCTGGCGTGCAGGACCGTGCCGGCGCCAAGCTGGTCCTGCGCGACCTGCACACACGCCTACCCGGCATCGCTGTGGTCTGGGTCGACGGCGGCTACGCCAACGTCGTCGACACCGGCCTGCTCGACTGGGCCGAGCGCACCGAGCACCTGCACCTGGTGGTCGTGCCGCGCAACGCCGACGTGCGAGGCTTCCAGGTGCTGCCCCGTCGCTGGGTGGTGGAACGGACCTTCGGCTGGTTGGCGAGGTGCAGACGGTTGGCCCGGGACTACGAACGCAAGACCGCCCACGCCGAGGCCATGATCGACGTGGCCATGATCCGGCTGATGGCCGCCCGGCTGGCCGGCGAGGACGTCGAGCCGCAAGGGCCCATCGAGACCGAAGCCGCTCGACGCCTCGCCGAAGACCTCAACGAAGACCGGTAGTCAGCCGGTTACCCAACACCCTCTCAGGCCTGAGGTGAGGGTGGCCAAACCGCCTCGGAACGCGATCAGGGGCCGCTCCCGGTCTCCCGGGAACGGCCCCTGAGCTGCAGTTTCCCGCTGTCGGGCTGGCGGGATGTGAACCTGCGACCCCTTGACCTCAGTCACGTTCGGGGCGTTCGCCACGGATCGCGCGTGTCCTGTCTGCGCAGCTCAGAGGCGTAGGACATCCGTCGCCGTCCGGTTCGATTCGCCGCCGTTCCGAGCGTGGTGCTGTACCGGTTGCTGTACTGCTTCCCCGCGCCCGGGCGTGTTGGGCGGGCTGCTGGCCGGGATCTCGGCTGTCGCCACTCATCGCCACCGACGGGCTGCTCGCCGCGGCGTCCTCGCCGACCGACGGCCACTGCACCCCCGAGCCGTCGAGTGGGACACCCTGAAGGACCGCACCGAGCGCTCCGTCGCATTTCCCGAGTGCCGGCAGTGGCGAACCCTCGTCAGCCCGAGCCCACGAGAGTCCCCGTTGTCGGGCACTCCAATCCGCTGCGTGGATGATGGCTCGATGCTGATCACCGAGGATCGGGATGACGTTGCCGTTCTGCGCATCCAGCACGGCCGAGTCGGCGCCCTCGACGTAGAGCTGCTGAACGCCCTCACCGAGGCCGTGACCGCATCCGACCGGGCGGTGGTCATCACCGGCAGCGGCTCGTCCTTCTCCGCCGGGGTGGACCTGCGCCGAATTCTGGACGGCGGCCGGCCGTACACCGAGGAGCTCCTGGCGGCGCTGTCCCGCACATTTCGCGTCGTGTTCGACCATCCGCGGCCGACGGTTGCGGCGGTCAACGGGCACGCGATCGCCGGCGGCTGCGTGCTGGCCCTGGCCTGCGACCTGCGGCTGATGTCGGGCGGCCGGATCGGGTTGACCGAGCTGGCGGTCGGCGTCCCCTTTCCGACCACCGCCCTGGAGATCGTCCGGCACGCGCTCGACTCCCGTGCCGGCCAGGTGCTGCTCGGCGCGCAGACCGAAGACCGCGAGCGGGCGCTGGCCCTGCGGATGGTCGACGAACTCACCGAGCCCGGCGAGCTGCTGCCGCGGGCGGTCGCGCTGGCCACCGAGCTGGCCGCCCGGTCCCCGGAGTCCTACCGGCTGGCCAAGGTCCAGCTCCACCGACCCGCGAACGCAGCGATCGAGGCAACCGCCGACGGCGACGCGGCCGTCCTCGACGGCTGGACCTCCGACGACACCCGGCGGCGGATCGAGGCCGCGCTCGCGGCGCTGGCCCGGCGCTAGATGCAATCCCCGCACTGCCAGGCCGTCGTGATCGCGTTCATGGCGGTTCGCCACAGTTCCGTAAGCCGTGTGACCAGCGGACAAATACGGCCGCGCACGGCTACGAATAGGCGCGAACGCGACCAACTGCAACCAGAACTGCCACCACGCCGGCCGGCTCTGAGCCCTCGTCGTCGGCGCTGACTGTGGCCTCAGCCGGCGGCTGCAGGCTTCACCCGCGCCGCAGCTCTTCGGTCATAGAGGCGACGTTAGACACGTGACGGTCGCTTGCTGGCCGGACGCCGCTCGCACCGACCGCCGCGAGCACGTCCCATGGTGTCCGTGTAGACGGCCCTCAAGAGATTCCGGCGGCACACCGCTCCGGTTCGGCCCTCTGGACAGGCCATGACCGACGCCCTCACTCGCTGCCTCGGCGGCAAGGGCTGGTTCCGGCGCCGTCAGCAGCCGTCGCTCTCTAGGTCGGTTGGCTCGATTCCGCGCCTTGCCCTCGCAGGCAATCAAGGGGGTGTCCCCTTCAGTCGCTGGGCACCCTGAAGTCCCGCAGCGTCGCCGCGCCCGGCCCGACGGCGGCGAACGACACGGCGAGCTCGAACAGCGCCACACCCCCGGCCGGGAAGCCGGACTCGACGCCACGTCGCGCCACCGGATCCCCGCGACCGTCGTCGAGGACGCCCGCCAGCGCACCGATCGAGGGGTTGTGCCCGACGACGGCCACCGACAGCACGTCCTCCGGGGTCTCCCGGATCGCCGCGAGCAGCGCCTCGACGGTGTTGTCGCCGATCCGCGCGTCGCCGATCGGCTGTACCGCCGATGACAGGGCGGTGCCGGCCTGCTCCCAGGTCTGTACCGCGCGACGGGCCGGGGACACCAGCACCCGGTCCGGTACCAGACCGGCGTGCTCCAGCCAGGCCCCGAGCGCCGCGGCCTGCTGCACGCCTTCGGCAATCAGTGGCCGCTCCCGATCGACCGGGCCGCCAGCGGCCCTGGCATGGCGGATCAGCAGAAGTCGACGCGGCCGCACCGGCCGAGTCTGGCACCCATCCCCCACGATGCTCGGCCGGCGACAGGGCGCCGCGCGTCAGAGCCTCGGCCGCCGGGCGCGGCCGTCCGGCGTCCATCGACACTGCGATGCCGAAGATCGACGCGAGCTCCACTGCCGCCCGTGGGAGCTCGAAACACCTTCCAAGCCGGCCATGCGGGTTCCATTCCCGTCACCCGCTGAACTGGGTCGACCTCTACGACGGCGACCAGCCCGGCGTCCGGGTCCAGCCCCGCGACCCTGCCGACTGGGTGCGCATGGACCGCGAGCTCACCGAGGCCGCCGCGACCCTGGAGGCCGAGGGCTGGACCTCCACCCTCGTCCGGGGCGCGATGCGCCAGGCGACGTTCTTCCGGGTAGGCACCGCGCTGCCCGCCGTCCGCCAGCACACGCTGCGCTACCTGCAGGGCGGCCAGCTCTGGTCGACCAACAGGCCCAAGACGCCCGTGCCTGCACCCCAGGTGCAGCACACCCGCCTCGACCTGGGCAGCGACCTGGCCGTCGCGGTCGGCGTGGCCGTCGACCCGACCGACGCTGTCACCGCCTACCTGCGGAGCCAGGCCATTCCCGTCAGCGAACTGGTCACCGTCCAGCCGGCCGCCGGCGCGGACGACCAGGCCGTGGCCAACGCCGGGCGGGCGGTGGCGTACGCCCAGCAAATCCGTAACCTCGTTCGTCAGGGACTCGATCGCGCGGCCGACACCGAGCGTGTCCACCTGTTCCTCGCCGGCCCCGGCGGGCTCGCGCTGCTGTTGGGGCACCGCTGGAACCGCATCCGCCCCACCGTCGTCTACGAGCACCTCGGTCCGGGGCGCGGCTACACCCCGGCGTTCAGCGTCAACGCCTGAGCCGGCCACAGCGCCCCGAGCGCCGGGGAGGCGAAGGCGCTGCAGGACCGTACATCGCGAACTCCGGCGGTGACGCCGGTGAGACCGGCGGGGCGCATGGTGCGCCACCGGCCGCGACGTCCCGGGCAGACGTCCCCGTCCCGATACCGTCCGGTCTCCGAGCCGGTGACGGGGGGACGATGAGCGGGAACAGTCCGGTCTTGGCGGTCGTGGACGCCATCGACGGAGCGCCGGTCGTGTGGTGGGTCGACCTCGGCCTGCGCATGAGCCCCATGTCGCGCATGTGTGGCGCGTGGGTCCTCGACGGCGCGGACAATGCCCAGACGCTGCAGGCGCTGACCGCCGGCCGGCGCCTGATGGCCACCGCGGCCGGCGCAGACGTCCTGCCGGACCCGTCGACGCCCGAGTCGGCGGTGAATCCGGCGGCCACCCTGGCCGCCGTCGCCGCCACCGTGGACGAGCTGCAGGCCGCCTTCATCGACGCCGTCGCCGCGCGCAAGAACGGGCGGTCGCTCACCGCGCCCCGCTGGCCGGCGCTGCCCGATCCCCTGGACCCGGAAACTGCCGAGGACGCCGGCGGCGAGCCGCGCACCCGGCGCGCGCTGGGCATCGCCCGCTGGTTCGAGCGGCTGTGCACCGCCTGGGACGGCATCGAGGACCAGCGCCTCGCGCGCTCCTACCTGCGGGACCTGGGCGGGCCGGCCACCCGGCCGCTGCCCGTCGTCCTGCAGGCCGCCGCGGCCGAGGCCGCGGCATGACCGCCCTGCTGCCGACTCCCCGCACTCCGCTGGAGGGCGGGGCAGCCGTGGGGCTCGACTTCGTCGCCTTCGACGTCGAGACTGCCAACGCCGCCCGCGGCTCCGTCTGCGCCATCGGGGCCGCGGTCGTCCGCGGCGGCACGGTGGTCGCCACGCATTCGTGGCGCACCCGGCCACCGGCCGGGCTCGATGAGTTCGATTGGTTCAACGTCGACCTGCACGGCATCACCGCCGAGATGGTCGCCGAGGAGCCGCCCTTCGCCGAGCGGCTCGACCAGCTGCTCGAGGTCGCCGACGGCCTGCCGCTGGTCGCGCACAACGCCGCCTTCGACATGGGCGCGCTGCGCGAGGCGTGCATCGCCGCCGGCCGGGAGTGGCCGGCCGTGGACTACGCGTGCTCGCTGGTCATGGCCCGCCGGGCGCTGGACCTGATCTCCTACCGGCTGCCGATGGTCGCCGACGAGTGCGGCGTCGACCTCGCCGACCATCACGAAGCGGGTGCCGACGCGGCCGCGTGCGCGCGCATCGTGCTGGAGATCGCCCGCCGCCGCGGCGCCGCGGACTTCGCCAGCTTGTGCCGCGACCTGCAGGTGCTGCCCGGTCGGCTGGAGGCCGCCGCATGGTCGGGCTGCCACAGCAGCAGCCCGAGCGGCGCCGTTCCGGCTGCCGCCGCCGACGCTGATCCCACGCACCCGCTGTTCGGACAGGTCGTCGTCTTCACCGGCGCGCTGAGCATCCACCGGCAGGACGCCTGGGACGCCGTCGCCGGCTGCGGCGCGGTCGTGGAGAAGGGCGTCACCAAGCGGACCACCATGCTGGTCGTCGGCGACGGGTTCACCGGTCGCGACCCGGCCGAGTTCTGGAGCGGCAAGGCGGAGAAGGCCGTCCGCTGGCGTCAGAAGGGCCATCGCATCGAGGTGCTCACCGAGGCCGACCTCGTTGACCTGCTCACCGAGACCCGCACCTCCGGCACCCGCGCGGTCGTCGTGCACTGACCGCGCACCTCCGCGAGGGCCGTCGCGGCGGCCTTCGCAGGATGCGTCGTTGAGCTGTGTCGCGTAGTACGCCCGGGACGGACCAGGCGCGGCATGCCCTCACCCCCGAGAGTGGGGCGTCGGTGCCGGACCGGACCGCGGGCAGGCGGCCGCGATCACGATGGCCTCCGTGCCGACCTTCACCGCGATCACGGCGCTGCCGTATGCCCACCGCGACCGGGCAACCGCGGGGGCTACGGGCGGCGCTGCGGGAGCAGGCCGGGCCCCATGACCGGCTCGACTGGGCCACGCTGACCGTGACCGGTCCTGACGTCACCCAGGATGCCCGCGGCCGGGACTGGTTCGAGTACCGCGCCGAAGTCAGCACCGCCGGCCACCCCGAGCCATGAGGCGGCCGCGCTGACCGACGAGGTCAGCGCCGCCGGGTCGAAGTGCGGCCTGCCGACGCCCGACGCTCCGTCGCTGGGTGAGGTGCGAACCCGCGCACGTACGTGCGGTTGAGGATCTGCTGCAGCAGCACGGTCTCCGACCAGCCGTGCTCCAACGCCGCCACGGCGTACCAGTCGCGGGCCCGCGGGTCAGCGACCTCGTCCAGCAGCACCCGGATGTGCCCCCACGGCAGATGGTTCAGCGGCGGCGCGATGCCCGGGTCCGGCCACGCCGCAGCGAAGCGCCGCATGTAGTCGAGGTTGGTGGGCGAGAACGTGATGTGGCCGGGGAACCGTCTTCGGAGGTCGGTGCTCAACCGGTCGAGGATCTCGGACCGGGGCCTGTTCGAGCGTCACTCGGATTGGTACCGCGATGCCGTGGCCGGCGCCCTCGGCAACCTGGCGATCGACCTGCGGACCCTGGGCAACGACGCAGAGGCAAGGCAGGTGGAGCGCGAACGCGACGCCCTGGGTGGCTGAGGGACGGCACGAAACGACGCGGGACCTGGCGGATCCGCGCGCCCCGTCGTACGGAAGGAAGCATCCCGTGACAAGACCGCCGTACCGCAGTCGGATGGGCTACCATGACTCTGCGCGCAGGCGACCCTACCTATCCCCAGGGTTGCACCTCGCCTTAGCGTTCGGAGGCCGGAAGGCCCTCGACTGATGGGCCGCCCACAACTGATGGGTCGATAGCGAGGCCAGTAGGTCCTCGCACCCGGGAGTTCGCCGATCAGGAGCCTAGCGACCGCTTTGCTTCCTGGAGTCGAACTTGACCGTCGCCTGCCTCGTCCTCGCCGGCATCCTCGTTGTCGTCCTCGCCGTCCTGTGGCGCCAAGACCCCGAAGAGCTGGAATTGGGCGTCAAGTTGCCCTTCGGCATCGGCTTGAACCTGAAGTCCAAGGGGAGGCGGCGCCGGTCAACCGGTCAGGGCCGCCGCGAGCCCGGGCGGCCAGACGTCTTACCCCCACCCGCCGGCACGCTGCCTCCGTCGGAAGCGCCCGGCGAAGCAGGTCCACGCGGTCGCGATGCACACCCCGCGAAAAACCGAGAGCGGGCGTAACGGGAAGGAATAGCGACCCATCGTGTAGCCTGACTCCACCCCGCGACTATGAGACAATAAATCTCATAGGCAGGCGCGGTCGCTATGGCCGACAGGGCCGCTATCGATACGCGCATTTCTGAGGATCGCACCGGCGCTGGCCTTGGCGTCGAGCATCAGGAGAAGGACTGTAGGGAACTAGCCGAGCGCCTTGGTCTGACCGTCGCGTTCGTCTTCTCCGACAACGACCTCAGCGCCTACAGCGGCAAGCCGCACCCGGCCTATAAAGAGATGCTGCGCCGCTTGAAGGCCGCGACTTCGACGCCGTCATCGTCTGGCACCAGGACCGGCTGCTGTGCCGCGTCCAAGACCTCAAGACCACGATCATGCCGCCCGTCATCTCGACGTAGGCGTCGATGCCGTGACGGTCACGCAGGATGCTGACGACTTGATCCATGCTGAACTCGGCCACTTGGCCCCTCTCGTAGGTGTGCCGGTTCCGGTGAAGGTGGCGCTACCCCAAGCCGCCAAGCGCCTCCGATAGTGCGCGTGCCACGCGGTCGGCGGTTGGCTTGGGGTTGCACTCCTTCAAGATAAAGCCCAGCAGGTGTTGTTCCTTCTTGCGATTGCCTGCGGCGGCGGCCCTTGCGTGCTCGGGGTATGAGTGAACGACAGCGACCGCGCGGCGAGCAATCTCCTCGTCACCCAGTGGCGGTTCGGTGAACGTACGTCCAACGAAGTCTGCAGGAGATTCTCCCCCATGGGCCGCTCGCAAGACGTCTAGCGCCTGCGATCGGTCGAGTCGATGGCTGTCAATGACGCGTATTGCATCGGCTACCAGCCGATCTGCTATTCCAAGGTCGAAAGTGGACACGCCGATCTCCCGTGCCAAGGTGGTCATCTCGCCAAGCCACGTGGTGGCGGATCTCCTGATTGCGATCCCGTGCCCCGAAGTCGATCTAACGCGAGCGGATAGACGCCTTCGAGCCACGGCTACTGCCTCGTCCCGAAGTAGCCCTTCTGTCTCAAGGGCGGCAACCAGACCGGCATCGTAAGACCTCGGACCGCGACGGGCGCTAGTCCTTTCGTACCAGTGTGTGGCAAGTTTGGGATCCACGCGTGGCAATAGTCCCTTGTGGTTAGGCACTCCCGGGACGTCTCGGAGGACTGATTCAAGGCGCCCGCCAAGACCTGGAAGGAAGGTGAGCCACCATACTTCGCGCTGGCGTGAGAGTCGTCGCATAAGCCTGCCCTTCGCCTTACGGGCCTCTCGGGTCGGCCTGGCGAGGACCGTGGCAAACCCTGTGATCCTATAGACCTTGGGCTCCCGACTGGCCGGGGCCGGTTCCTTCAGGGACAGTGCTGCGCCATGTGCACCGTCCCCAGGTGCGCACATCGCCCACACCGCCTGCTCAAGTATTTGGGTTCTCTCGGCGAACTCTGTGATGACACTCTCAGCCTCAGGCGCATGTCGTCTGGGCCTCTTCTCGGGCCCGTCGCCGTAGCGGCTCCGCAACCACTTGTTCACGTGCCGCTGTAGCACTGGGTCGGGAATGAGCATCACTCCAGTTTCTAGGTTTGCGAGGCGGTGCTCGTTGAACAGTGGGTCGATCCCGGCGACGAAGGCACCCAGCATCTCATGCTCGTCCGTGAATCGAGGCGCCGCCTTTGCGGTCGCAATCTCTTCGCGGAACTCAAGGTATGAAACGAAGGAAAGTGGCTCGGGCAGGAGGTCGCGAATCAGGAGCATCTCTTGTGCGGAGACCACTAGGGGAGATGCGCCTTGGGGCCACACGCTTTCCGCCATCAACAAGGCATGTTCGGTCGCGACCGCGCCGAAGTCGTCGGCCGTGGGTACTACTACGTAGACCTTGCGAACCTGCTCGGCAACTATCGTCAGCGCCTCGCTGCTCCGATGCAGCGTGACGCTCTTGTCCTGTTCAAGCACTCGGACCAGGCGGAATGCCTGGTAGTAGGCTTCTCCAAGTGTTTCATGAAGGTCTTTGACCGCCGCGTCATGTGATCCCCTTCGGGCTGACTCTGAGATGAATCCTCCTTTCGCCTCTATGATAATGCAGAGGTCCCTCCACAGGATGACGCCATCACATTCCGCCTCTGTCGATCCGTCCGCTGAACGGTACATCGCTGCAGAGATCGACTGGGCTTGAGGGAGGTCTGCGATGGAGTTAAAAGTGATCTCTTCGACGACAGCCCCACGACCGTGGAAGTAGTCCTCGCCGTACCGGTTCGACCAGAGGCTATGGAGGATGGCCGTAAGGTCGGTGTCCAAGCGATGCGGAAGGGCGAGAAGCAGTTGGTCGCCGACACGGAGCATCGGCTGTAGCAGAAGGGCTGAAGCGCCATCCGTGCGCGGCACGCCGGACCAGGTGAGCAGTTGTACCCATCGCTGAATGTCGAGGTCCGTGTATGCGACATCTGGTGCAGCCTTCACGTCCTCTTCTGTCAGCCACATGCCAGCAATGTGCCGGGTCAGGATGGTGAACTCGTGATCCGTGAGATTGTTCTGATCCGATAGGAAGAGGGCGTGGCTGCGAAGGAGCCGGAGGAGCCGAGCGGATGTGCGCGCCTCTTGGAAGAACTGGCCAAGCGCCTCGGTCCACCGCCTGAGGAAGAGGCGCTTCAGGGCCTCGGCCGCCGCAGGCTCTTCTGGGTCGTGGCCGTGTGCTACCAGTCTTGAACGCACTTCCCCAGCGACGATTAGGTCGTAGTAGCCGTAGAAGCGTCCGTGGACCAGGGTGGTACCGGTTACCAATCGGCCTGCTAGCCTATTGCTGTCTCTCGTTCCTGCAAGGTGCCGGAGGTGAAGGACTCTGCGCGCTAGCGCCAGGGATCGAAACGCTGCCGCCACATTCTCGACACTCGGCTCTGCTGGGGGAGCGGTCTGCAGGGTGGCCAAGAGTTCAGTCTCACTCGTGTACGGGCCCGCCCCGGCGGACACGCTTCTGCCGGGTTCGTCTCCCTGTCCAAGTAGGACGGGCAAGGAGAAGAGGACGTTCACCGGAACGGTCCTCACAAGTTGGGTAAGCCGGTTAGAGGCTTCGATCGCAAGGTTCCTGCACGCAGCCTCGAACGCGGCCTTGTCCCCGGCGGATACGGCTGGGTCGTCTGGCACATGGCGTGCAGGCTCAGTCGAGAGGAGTTCCGCCTGGTGAGCGGCCAAAGCCTCGGCTTGCGGCCCGCCGATCTCTCGAAGGAGGGTAAGTTCATCTATGAGGATGTGCCGCTCGGGCGTCGGGACTGCCACTTCTCCCCCTGGATACACATGCAGCCGGGGGTATGCCCACGGCGGTGGTGGCAGTGATCCTGCCCGTGGATGCTCGACGATCGGTGACCGGTGCCGGGTCGCGCGTGTCGTAGCGACCGAGGTCGGCTAATCGGAGCGGAAGCCATCGTGGCGAGATGCGTGCCGACTCGCGGCGTGGGGTCAGCGTCTTGCGGCGGTTAGGCACACCATCCGAGTCGGTTCTTGCCGCTCGTGCCTAGTGCCCGTTTTCCTCGCCAAGCACTGCGCTTAGCCCTGTCTGCCTACGGATCACAAGGTTACAGGGGTTTGAGTCCCCTCGGCGGCACAATGAGGGCTTGACCTACGGTAACGCGGGTCGAGTGCGCATCGTGCAAGAATCGGGCCTTATGCTTCTCCGCTCCGGGCTCGTATTCCCTTATTGCTGGGTGGCGTGCGACAAGTAGCCCGATGCCGCTATAAACTGCACTGATGTCTACTAGCGCTTGCTCAGTGCAGGAACAATCCGCTAGCGTATGGGGAGACTGGACATCGGCATTCACACTGCGCGCTCGTGGACCTAGCAGTCTTAACTTGCTCGAGCGCGCACCCCAGAATGCGGCGCCGGCGCGGCGAGTCGACGCACTCAGTGGCGGTTATCGAAAAAGGCTCGTTATCCGAGGTCCCTACTTCGTGGACTTAGCAGGTCAGCACTCTCCCTGCTCTCTTCGCCTGTCTTGGGCCTCAAGTCGTCGTATTTCCTGAAGCAGTGCCTCCAAACCGCCCAGTCTTTCCTGGAGCAACTCAAGGAGGGGCGTGGATTCGAGTGTGGCATCAAGCACGCGAAGCCTCCGCTCAACGGATTCGAAGGTGGCCCTAAGAAGGCATACGCATGCGGGATCGAACTCGGCGTTGCAGTCCAGCAGGCAGGCGCATGCGGGCAAGCAGCCAAGTTCGTCAAGAGGGGGCATGGACGTCTCCTCGTCGTCCGGCCGCGACAGCAGGGAGGCTTCGGGTTCATCGAGAGCCATCGGCTGCGCCTCTCCTCGCGGTCGTGCCGGTCAGTGTAGGCGGTGCGGCGGCAAGGTGTCATACAGCGTCGTGACAGACCGCTGTCTGTAACTTATGCAGGGGGTGACGAGGTGCCAGGTTGCGAGTCGTCGGCATGTGCGGCTATCTTGGCAAGGTTGCCCATCGTCCGTCGGTAGCAAGTTCATACCTTGGAAGTAGCCCTACGTATGGCGTACTGTCGTAAAACGTGAGACAGTACCCATGCCGTCACACAGCAAAAATTCTCCTCGACCGGAGAGTCGTGACGGTGCGCAACCAGGCGTATGCGGCTAGCACCGGTACCACTCACGCACGGGAGGAGTCGATGGCGCCCAAGTGTTTCAAACTCATCGAGCGCCCTCTGCGCCTCCTTATACCCCATCACCGGTACAAGGAGCAGGCATCGGCCATGCCCAGCATCACTCTTCGGATTAGCGACGAGGAACACGAGACCTTGCGCGCCATGGCGAAGTGGAAGGAGGTGACGCTGAGTGACCTCATCCGGGAGTACAGCCGGGCAGGGGTCCGCGCAGACGCCGCTAACACCGCCATCCGAGAGGAGATCCAGAAGACGATCCAGCAGGAAAGGGAACGGCTGGAGCGGGTTGGAGAACTCTTGGAGCAGGCTGCCCGCCTAGGCCTGAGTAAGGATGCGGACTCCTCTGGGAGCGGCTCCTCAGGTGCCCCGGCCTCTCCCTCTCAAGCCGTCGACGACCCGAACGCCGACGCCGACGATGCTGCACGGGCAGGCATGACAGGCAGTCCGGGGCCCAACAACTGACCGTACGGGACTCGACCACTAGAGGGGCGGCCGACTGCGGCCGCCCCTCTAGACGTATGTAGGACCGTGCCGCTCCCTCGACGGCAATAGCCGCTACCTCAACGGCAATAGTGGTGCATTACCAATAAGCGCTTCGAGTTCCTGCCAAGAGCGCGGCTCTGCGGTGGCGATCCCCGGTCGCTTTCACAAGGCTGAGCAGGCGTGAGGCCATGATGCATCGTCCCCGCGTGCCGACTAGCGCGGGAGGCGGTGCTTGCGCCCCCGTCGCGGGTCGCCAAGCCCGGGGGCAAGGGTCCTACGCAGGCGGACCGCATCGCCTCGTTGAGTCCGCGCATCTGTGGCCTAGTTGGCGTGCGGTGTGGCTGCGGTGTTGACGCAGAGGGGGGAGGTGTTTGTGCCTGGCTGTGGCCCGATAGTTGTCCTGGCCGAAGTGTCTGCGACTCTGCCAGACAGGCCGATGAGGTCGCCCAGTGAGGAACCTTGCGACTTGTATCTCGGTGCGGCGATGGACGCGTCCTAAGTGCGAACCGCTTGATCGCGTGGTCAGGGGCGGGTGCCATGCCGCGAAGCCCGGGGGTGGGGCAACGCCGCGCAACCAATCCTCTTGGTCGCCAAGGCGCCCTCTCCGTGAGGCCTTAGACGCGTTATGTGGGTTGCCCACGCCAACTGATTGCTTGACTTGAGGGCGCCTCTGCGGAACGTGGCGGTTGTCGAAGACCCCTCGCCCGCAGAGGCGCCCATCATGCTGCCCACCGAGGACCTGTTCGTCCACGTCTACGTGCTCGTCGATGACGCCATCACCGCCGGGGAGGTCACCATCCCGGCTCGGCCGGGTCCGACCCCGGCCTGCACTGACGCCGAGCTGTTGACCATCGCGCTGGTGCGCCACCTGCTGGGCCGGCGCAGCGAGGCCGGGTTCGTGGCCGAGGTGGCCCGCGACTGGGCGCAGCTGTTCCCCCGGCTGCCGCACCAGTCGGAGGCCAACCGGCGGATCCGCTGGCTGTGGGCGGCCTTCGAGCAACTGCGCGCCGCGCTGGCGGCCCGCTGCCCGGTCGTTGACTGCGTCCAGATCGACACCAGCGCGCTGCCGGTCAAGCACCCCTCCCGGGTCCGCGGCCCCGACAACTGGGTCGGCCCCCACGACCTGGTCGCCGGCTTCGGCCGCGACGCCGCCCACGGCGAGTGGTGCTACGGCTTCCGGCTCGCGGTCCGCACCGACCTGGGATCCCGGCTGGTGCGCGCCTGGAGCATCGTGCCCGCCGCGGTCAACGAGCGAGACGTCGCCGTCGATCTGCTCGAGGCCGGGCCACCACCGCGCGACCTGCTGACCGACAAGGGCTTCGCCGGGCGGGCCTTCGCCGCCGCCTGCGCGGCTCGCGGCACCGCGGTGCTGACCCCGCCGACCAAGGCGCAGCGCCCGAGCATGCCCACCGCCCTGCGCCAGGCGATCGCCTGCTGGCGCAATCGCATCGAGGTCACCCTCGGCGAGCTCACCGATCGGATGGAGCTGGCCCGCCACGGCGCCCACACCTTCTGGGGCCTGCTGTCCCGCACCGCCGCCACCATCGCCGCGCACACCCTGCTATGCGTCCACTCCATCGACCTCGGGGTTGCATAGGTCAACCCACATCACGCGCCTCAGACGTTGGTGCGTCCTTGCGGATGGGGCGACCGTGTTCAGGATGTGCTCCGGGCCTGCGGACTGCAAAGAGGCGCTGCGCCCTGGCGAGGACTCGCAACTCGCTCTGTGTGGCCGAGCAGGTGGGGGAGCCCCTCCCTTGCCTGTGGGGGCGCTTGGGGCGGACCCCGCCAGTCGGATCCAGGCCATCCTCGGGGGGCACCTCACGGCTTCCGCTTGGACCGCTTCCGCTTCTTCGGCTTTGAGATCTTCTTGGGCGCCTTCACGCGGTCCATGTCCTGGTTGACCGAGTTCAGAGCGTCAAGGGACTCGCGGATGTCCGTCCCCTGGCGAATCGCGCGGCGCACGAGCTGGTGGATGTGGATCCGCAGGGCCAGGTCCACCAGCGTCTTGATCACATCGGTGACCTTGCTGATCACCTTGAGGAACACGTTGGTGAGTCCCCTGACGATCATCAGGATGATCATCGCGATGACCAGCCATTTGGCGAGGGTCTGGGACTCCGGGGAGGACAGCAGCCGGAGCAGTTCAGCGAGCATCGGTTCGACCCGCCTTGGACCTGTTGAGCTGCGGCGCGGTGCCGCTACAGAAGATGCTCTCCCTTCAGAATCTTGGCGTCAAGGCGGTAGGGTTACAGCCGTCTGACGTCTGTATGACGATGGCGGTGCGTGATGAGGCCAGCACCCAGGAGTGGTGTCGCTGCTTCGGGCAAGGCTGAGGCGAAGGTTGAGAGACGCCACTCTGCCCTCGGTGACGTGCCGCTGAGTAGTGGATGTAGTCCTCACCGTGTCGGTCAGCGGTGGGGCGACTATGACGCGATCAGGGCCGGCTGCGCCACCTCCTCGACTGGGGTGAGCCGGTTCAGTTAGGCCATGGAGCTCTCGGAGAGGTAGCGGCGCTCGGAGACCTGCCATTCATCGTGCGCCTCGACCAGCACGGCGCCGGCCAGCCGCAGCAGCGCCTCGGGATTGGGAAAGACCCCGACGACATCGGTGCGCCGCTTGATCTCTTTGTTTCGCCTGCGGGAACTGCCGACCGAGCATGCCGGCGATCACGTCGAGCTGGGCGTGCACGTGGTCGGCGTCGGGCTGGGCGAAGATCGTGCGGATCGCGGCGGCGACCATCTCGGCGTTGCCCTTGGGTACCCGGGCGAGCACGTTGCGCACGAAGTGCACCCGCACCGCTGCCAACTGGCGCCGAGCAGCACCGCGCCGATCGCGGCCTTCAGCCCGGTGTGCGCGTCGGAGATGACCAGCTGGGTGCCGCCCGGGCCGCGGGCTTTGAGCGAGCGCAGGAACGCCGTTTAGAAGGCGCCGTCCTCGGAGTCGCCGACCGCGAAGCCGAGCACCTCCCGGTGCCCGTCGGCGGCCACGCCGGTGGCGATGACGACGGCCTGGGAGACCACCCGCCGGTCGACCCGGGCCTTGCAGTAGGTGGCGTCGAGAAACACGTAGGGGAACGCGGTCTCGGCCATCGAGCGGGCCCGAAAAGAGCTGACTTCGGCATCCAGGTCGGCGCAGATCCGGGACACCTCGGACTTGGAGATGCCGGTGTCGGCGCCGAGGGCCCGGACCAGGTCGTCGACCTTGCGCGTGGAGACGCCGTGCAGATAGGCCTCCATCACCACCGCGAACAGCGCCTGGTCGATCCGCCGCCGCCGTTCCAGCAGTGACGGGAAGAACGACCCGGCGCGCAGCTTCGGGATTCGCAGCTGCAGATCCCCGGCCGTGGTCGTAAGCACCCGCGGGCGGGTGCCGTTGCGCTGGGCGGTGCGGGCGTCGGTGCGCTCGTGCGGCGCCGCGCCGATCACCGCGGTGAGCTCGGCCTCGATCAACGCCTGATAGATCGTGGTGGCCGCCGAGCGGATGCGGTCGTCGACGTCGGCGGCCTTCAGTGCCTGGAGCACCTCGAGCAGGGCTGTGAGGCTGAGGGTGTCGGGTCGTGAGGCCGGCCCGATGCCAGGCTGGCGCCTACAGCCGAGGGCGTGACCCCCGTGGCAAGTAGGGTGGCCCGCAGTACCAGGGCGGTGCCTTGATTCTGACCTGTCCGCCGGAGGCTGCCGGCGCCGGCCTGGGCATCCGCACGTTGGCCTGATCAGAAGCCTGTCCGCCTCGCGGCGTGACTCATCACAGTCCTGCTATGCGGTGTCCTCTCCCTGGCCGGCGCCGGACCGTCTCATCCTGCGCCCGAAGGGAAGCCCGACACATGCTGGCCGAAGAAGTCGACGCGGTCATCGGCGTCGACACCCACCGCGACACTCACACCGCTGCGCTGGTGCGTCCCACCGGGGCCAGCATCGCCTCCACGGTGATCCCCACCGACCCGGCCGGCTTTACGCACCTGCTGGACTTCGCCATCGTCAACGCGCCCGGCCCTCGCCTGGTCTGGGCGGTCGAGGGCAGCCGCAGCTACGGCATCGGACTGATCCGCTTTCTGCAGCGGCACGGTCAGCGCGTCGTCGAGGTCAACCATCCCCGCCCAGCCCCTCGCGGGGGCCGTCGGCGCGCGGGTTGCTCTGCACGGTGCGGGCCAGCGCTTCGCGCGCGGCCTGCACCGCGTCGAGCTGTTCGGACTTGCCGCAGCGACGAGCCGGGCTCGACCGCCTCAAGCGCCCAGCTCGGCGGGCTGAGGCGAAGTCCGATCCGATCGACGCCGAGCGCGCCGCCCGCGACGCGCCCGCCCGCGGCCACCTGGCCCAGCCCTAGACCGGCGCGGAACGGGCGGCGCTGCAGATGCGGCTCACCGCCCGCCGCGCCGCGGTCGAAGCCGCAACCGACGCCCAGCGCCAACTGCGCGCGCTAGTCATCACCGCACCGGAGCCGGTGCGTGGCCGTTTCCGGGGCCGCAGCACCCGCGGCATGCTCGCCACCGCCGCCTGGCTGCGGCCGGCACCGAGCGCGGACGTTGATGTGTGCACGGCGCTGACGGTGCTGCGCGCTCTCGCCCGGCGCATCCACACCCTCGAGGCCGAAGCAGCCGAGCACGAGGTCGCGCTCCGGGCGATCGTCCGCTCGTGGCGACCGGACCTGCTTGAGCTGCCCGGAGTCGGCCCGATCGTCGCGGCCACCGTCCTGGCTGCCTGGTCCCACGCCGGACGCTGCCGCAACGACGCAGCCTTCGCCATGCTCGCCGGCGCCGCCCCCATCCCTGCCTCATCGGGCAAGACCGTCCGTCATCGGCTCAACCGCTCCGGCGACCGACAGCTCAACCGGGCGCTGCACACGATCACGCTCTCCCGCCTGCAATACGACGAGCGCACCCGCGCCTACGCCGACCGCCGCCGCGCCGAAGGCAAGACCGACCGTGAAATCAAACGCTGCCTCAAGCGCCACATCGCCCGAGAGCTCTACCGAGGCGCCACCTTCAGCGGCTCGACGCGTCATAGGAGCGTCGGGGCGATGGCTGCGGGCGACGTGAGCACCGGCCGGACGTCACACCCGTCCCTCGCTCATGGCCTTGATCCCCTCGGCCTCGGCTGTCAGATAGCGATCGGGCGGCGGTAGAAGCGCCCCATCACCACGCCCACGGGCCCGGCCTGCTCCACCGCCAGCGTCACGCGCGAGCTGCCGGGACCGAGAGACTCGAGCAGGTGCCGAGCGGTGGTGCGGACGCCCGGACCAGTGGCCACCCAAGTGAACGAGCAGCCCGGCTTAAGCTCGGTCACCACATACTCGGTCGGGGGGATCCGAGGCTGCTCCACCCGGGCGCGGGACCCGACAGCGAGCGGCCCGTCGTCGAGGCGGCGCACCGAGGTCACCGACGACGCCCACTCCGGCCACCGCTCGACCTCGCGCAGCACCTCCCACACCTGCTCGACCGGGGCCTCGACGTCGATCCTGGTGCTCTGCTCCACCAGGCCATCCTGCTCCTGGTTACTACTGGAGATAGACCAAGATCATGTGCCACACACGTCTTGCACTTCGGGCTGGGAAACTCGTGGTGACGGGTTACAGGAGGATCGCCAGCAGACTGAGGACATGGGAACCAGCGGCACCCCTGAGTACCGGGCCCGACGGCGGGCGCACGAACAGCATCGCCGCAAGCGCCAGCAGCAAACGCCGGAAGGAGGCCCCCGTCCGAGCCAGGCCAGTCCTGCGGCGGACGGGCCGGAACGACGCACCGCCGCGACGACCTGCGGATGGTGCGGCGGACCGATCACCCCGCGCAGCCGCGGCCCGATCCCGAAGTGGTGCTCGACCACCTGCCGGCACCGCGCCTGGGAACAACGCCGGGCGGCGACTTCCAGCCGGACGGCGGTGGAGGTGGTCGAGCGGCGGGTCGAGATCCGTGTCCCGCTCGAGCCGACCCGGCGGGACTGGCCGAGGTTGCTTGGCGAGCTCGCCGGTCAATTAGATGACGGCCGCGTCTACGACCGCGACCTGCCCGCCCTCGGCCGGGCACTGGACCCGGTCCTGCGGTCCTACCGGCGGCGGGCCCGCTGGAGCGGCGCGCCCGACCTTCCCTGAGTGCCCGGAGCCGCAGCTCCCGTACTGCTCCTGTAGGGCACAGGCGTCGACGGTGACGTCGGGACAGTCGTCGTGGAGGGGGGAAGCCAACGGGGGTGACAGGGGCAGTGACGACCCGACCAGCCCGACGTCACCCCAACCGGCGCGCCACCGCTGGCGACGTGACCCCCGGCCCCGTTGGACGGCAGAGCCCTCTGGCCAAGCAGCACGCCCCGCCAGAAGGCGCACCGACCCGGTGCGAGGGGTAACGCGCCCCGGTGACGCCCGCCCGGCATGCCGTCCGGCAGCTGACCGCACCTGTCACCCCCGTCGTCAGCTACTCGTCACAACGGATTGCGCAGTCCTGGATGCATAAGGTGTGTCGGCTCGTGATCTTGTCCCGTTGGGTAGCGGAACCGGGGCCGCGGGCGAGGATCGACTACGCAGCCGAGGGTCGACGGTGCGGCGCTGCGGAGGCCCGTGGCAGGTTGCAAGTTGCACTGCCGCGGAGGCGACTTGCCGAGGAGTGTCATGACGCCCTGAACGAGGACATGTCCGAGATTCCCCACCAGATCACGACTCCACGGGACTCGTGGACGCCGCACCCCGTCCGCGTGGCCCGAAACGGGCGCAGGTCTGCCGCTATTGGAGATGGCGGATACGCAGCAGGCCACGCTGCGCGACGGTGACCGTGCCGGCCAGCGTCGTCAGGTCGTGACCTGCGACCAACTCCGCGAGCGCAGCGGCTACGGTCGGCGGCGACTGATCAGATGGCCGCAGTACGAGGATCCCGGCGTGGCTGCCCGGCGGGTACGCCCGGATGTCGCCCAGTCCGCGATCGAGGGTGATCAACAGTCGTCCGTCAGCGGCTGCAGCGGTCACGACCCGCGGATCCGTTGCACCTGCGAGGTTTTCGTCGACAACGGTGTCGACATCGTGTCCGGCGGCGGTGAGGACCTGGCGGGCCGAACGAGGGATGTTCTCGTCGAGCGCGACCTTCACTCAGGGCCCCGCGGGACCAGTTCCTCACGGGCCAACAGCGCCCCGTAGGCGGCGGCGGCCTGCACGCCTTCAGAGGTAACGGTCGGGTACTCCTCGACGATCTGTTCAGCGCTCACGCCGGCGGCAAGGCAGTCGAGCACCACGCTGACCGGCACGCGGGTGCCGGCGATCACCGCCTGGCCGCTCAGCACGACCGGATCGGTGGCGATCAACCCCAGCCGGTCGGAACTCATGCGCCCAGTGCGCCCGTGCCCGCCAACCCAGCCCAGCACGCCGAGCCCTCGACCGTGCGGACCTTCGTCGAGCCGGACCCTCAATGCCTGCGCTGCGACCGGCGACCGCCCGAACACCTGCGACCGCGGAACACCGCCCGAACCCCTTGACGTACCGGAGGAAAACCGGAGACACCGGAGCCAGCCGGGAGGACGAGGGACTCGAAGGACGCCACCCCTCGGTGATCGAGGCCCCGGACTGCAGGAGAACCGGAGAAGAACAGGAACTTCGCCGTGCAGTGTCACCAATCGGCCGGAAATGGCGCCTTCTCCAGGTGGGCTGCCGCGCCGAACGCCGGCGCACGAGGCCGGCCGACGAGGAGGGCGACACATGGGCGACACTCATCGACCTCGAAAGCCCGTGTCCAGCGACCCGCTGCTGCTCACACCCGAGGAGGCCGCCGAGGTGCTCCGCGTCGGCCGCACCACGATCTACGCCCTCTTGAAGGCCGGCGACCTGCGCTCAGTGCACATCGGCCGCAGCTGCCGGATCTCCCACGCCGAGCTCGAGCGCTACGTGCAGCACCTGCAGGCTCCCCCACCGCCTCAGCTGGCCCGGACGCGCTCTCGACGCAGAAGGACCGGCACGGATCAGGACAGGCTCTTCGACGTTGTCCACAGTCGGCCGGAACGGCCCTGACCTGTGGATCCACGCCGGCCCACGTCGGCCCGACCGCAGACACTCGCCGCCTGGTGACGGCGAGAGGGGCCGGTGGTGAGTCCACGGACGCCGCGGAGCGGGTCCTCGGCGAAGCGTCGCGGCAACAGGGAGGGATCCACGCCGCGACGCCGACCGGACGGGCGCTGGCAGATCAACCTCCGGGTCACCGACGACCTCGGAGTGGCCACCCGTCACACCGTCTACGGCGACACCCCCCAAGAGGCGCGTGACAAGGCGGCCGCAATCCGGCGGAGGGTGGCGGACGGGCAGCCCGCCCGGGACCGCAGACAGACGGTCGCGACCTTCGCTCAGCACTGGATCGACACCACGCTGCAGGCCTCCGAGCGCAAGCAGACAACCAAAGTCATGTACGCCGGCGTCGCCCGGACGCACATCCTTCCCAGCCCCATCGGACGCCTGACCCTGGACAGGGTCCGGCCGTCCCACGTCGAGGGCTGGGTGGTGGAGCTCCGCGGCAAGGGCCTGGCCGAGTCGACCGTTCGCTCGGCGTACACGATCCTCGGCGCCGTGCTGCACACCGCCGTCCGCGACGGTGCGCTGGCGTCCAACCCGGCGGCGGTCATCCGGCGGCCGAAGGTGACCAGCAGGGAGGCCGCTCACCTGACCACTGCGCAGGTAGCCGACCTGCTTCGTGCGGCTGAGGACACCCGATACGCGCCGCTCTTCGCGTTGCTCGTGCACACCGGCCTGCGCCGCGGTGAAGCACTGGCACTCAGGTGGGCGGACGTCGACCTGGAGAAGGGCCTCCTACGTGTGCGGGGCACGCTCGCCCGCGTCCAGAGACGCCTGGTGGTCACCGAGCCGAAGACGGCGAGGTCCAAGCGCTTCGTTCCGCTTTCCGCACCGGCCGAGCGACTGCTCCACGACGTCCGGGGCAGCCAGGACGACGAGCGGCGCCGGGCCGGCTCGGTCTGGCAGGAGACCGGGTTCGTGTTCACCACCGTGACCGGCGAGCCCTGCGACCCACGCAACGCCCTGCGTGCACTCAAGGTCGCCGCCGAAAGGGCCGGGCTCCCGCACGTCGGGCTGCACACCCTCCGACACTCGGCGGCCAGCGTGATGCTCTCCTCCGGAGTCCCGCTCAAGGTCGTCTCGGAGATCCTCGGTCACTCGTCGATCGCCATCACCGGCGACGTCTACGGACACGTCGCGCCCGACGTGGCGCGCGGCGCGATGGACATCCTGGGCGCTGCCTTCGGCGAGTGAGGGCCACCTAACGGTGGTCACAATGGTGGTCAGGCGCCCTCCGGAAGCGGCCAGGGGCCGTTCCGGATCTCTCCGGACACGGCCCCTGACCTCCGCTTTCCCGCTGTCGGGCTGACAGGATTTGAACCTGCGACCCCTTGACCCCCAGTCAAGTGCGCTACCAAGCTGCGCTACAGCCCGAGCGCCGGGCGGCTCGCACCGCCCGGACGCTTGCGTAGAGCAGGTTACCGCACCCGCGATCGCGTCCCGACCGGTGGTCAGCTGCCGGTCGCCACCGGGTCCCGGTCGCCGGCCAGGACCGCGCGCAGCCGCTCGGCCACCGCGTCGACGTCCGGCGGCGGGCCGTAGCCGGCGTCGAGGAAGCTGCCGTGGTCGCCGGGGAACTCGACCGCCGCCGTCCCCAGCCGCTCGGCCAGGGCGAGACCACCCCGGTGCGCCAGCTGCCCCGCCGAGCCGACGCCGACAGCGGCCACGATCCGGGTGGACGCGCGGCGCAGCGCCTCGACGTCGTGCTCGTACGAGGTGCAGGTCAGCAGGTTCTGCGCGAGCAGCACGTCGTCCCGCGAGCCGTCGTCCTCGGTCGGCAGGCCGAAGGCGGCCGGATCGGCGCCGGGCTGCTCCAGGTGGTCGTCGGTCACCGGCCCCGACGCCATGACCAACCGGATGAACTCCGCCATCCCGGCGCCGAACCCGGCGCGCACGTACGTGTCGTGCACGTGCCGGTTGGCGGCCAGCGCGGGCTCGCGGTCGGGCAGCAGCTGCACCGCGGGCGGCTCGTGCGCCACCAGGGTGCGCACCTGCTCGGGGTGGCGGGCGACGAGCACCAGCGCGTTCACCGCTCCCCCGCTGCTGGCGAACACGTCGACCGGCCCGGCGTCCAACGCGTCGACGATCCGGGACAGGTCGTCGGCGTGCTCCTCGGGCGTGGACCCGGCCGCGCCGTCGGTGCGCCGGCTGCGGTCGGCCCCGCGCGGGTCGTAGGTGACGACGGTGCGGTCGGGGAAGCGCGCGGCCAGCGAGGCGAAGCCCGAGGCGGCCATCGGCGAGCCGATGAGCAGCAGCGGCGGCTCCGAGGCCGACGAGCCGGGCCGGACGTCGTAGGTGAGGACGGCGCCCTGCGTCTCCAGGGTGTGCGTCTGCGGTGCGGTCATGCCCGGGTGGACCGGCGGCGAGGGCGGAACTCATCGGCGTCGAGGTCGACCACCCGCCAGCGGGCATCCAGCGCGGCCGCGTCGTGCGTGACCAGCAGGACGGCGCGGGGGTCGCGGGCGAGCAGGTCCAGGACACGGGCCGCCAGCGCGGTGTCGAGGTGCGCGGTCGGCTCGTCGAGCAGCAGCACGTCGGCCCGGCTGAGCAGCGCCCGGGCGAGCGAGACGCGGGCGCGCTCGCCGGCCGACAGGCGCTCCCCCGCCTCCCCCACCCAGCCGTGCAGCCCGGGGTCCGCGAGCAGGCCGGCCAGCCCGACGTCGGCCAGGACGGCGGCCAGCTCCTCGTCGGGAGCGTCGTGCCGGCCGAGGCGGAGGTTGCCGGCCAGGGTGCCGCCGAGCACCTGGGGCGCCTGGGCCGACCAGGCCACCCGGGACCGGACGCCGTCGAGGGCCAGGTCGCGCAGGTCGGTGCCGCCCAGGGTGACCCGCCCGGTGTCGGGGTCCCGCGCGCGCAGGGCGAGGGCGAGGACGCTGCTCTTGCCCGCGCCGCTGCGCCCGGTCAGCGCCACCTTCGCGCCGTCCGGCACGGCGAGGTCGAGGCCCGCGACCGCGGCCCCCGCGGCGCCGGGGTACCGCAGGCCGACGCCCTCGAGGCACAGCGCGGACCCGGCGGGCAGCGGCCGCGGCGCCTCCGGGTCGGTCACCGCGGGACGCAGCTCGCCCAGGGCCCGCACCCGCTCGGCGGCGGCCCGCACCCCGCCCGCGGCGCTCCACGCCGCACCGAGCCCACCCACCGCCTCGAAGGCACCGAGCACCCCGAGTGCGCAGGCCGCGAGGAGCAGCGGGCCGGTCGTCCCCGCGGCGACGTCCGCCCCGACCAGCCAGAGCGCCGCCACGAGCCCCAGGCCGGGAACGCCCTCCCGGCACGCGGTCGTCACCGCGGTGAGCCGCGCCCTGGCCCGCTCGGCCTCCTCCTGCCGCAGGAGGGCCTCGTCCAGCGCCTTCAGGGCCGTGGCCCCGCCGTCGCCGCTGAGGTGGTCGGGCAGGCCGCGGACCAGGTCCAGCGTGTCCGCCGCGACGGCGGTGTCGGCCAGCGCCGCGGCCACCGCCGCCCGCCGTCCGGTGCGGGCCGCGACGGCCGGGACGGCCACTCCCAGCACCAGCAGGAGGACGGCCAGGACGCCGGCCGTGGCCGGTGACACCAGCGCGGTCAGCCCCACCGCCGCCCCGCCGGCGAGCACGGCGACCCCCGCGGGCACCAGCAGGCGGGCGACGACGCCCTGCAGCTCGTCGACGTCCGTGCGCACCCGCGACAGCAGCTCGCCGCCCCGGGCGCCGGTGAGCGCGGCCGGCGCGAGGGGGGTCAGCCGCTCGAGCAGCCGGCCGCGCACCCGCGCGACCACCCGCAGGGTGACGTCGTGGGTGACCAGCCGCTCGGCGTAGCGCAGCGCGGCCCGGGCGACGCCGAACAGGCGCACCCCGGTGATGAGCGGCATGAGGACCAGCAGCGTCGAGGGCCGCTGCGCCGCGCCGGTGATCAGCGCCCCGGACGTGGCCAGCAGCGCCGCGCCGGACAGCACGGTCAGCGCCCCCAGAGCGACGGCGAGCGCCGTCCGCGGGCCCCCGGCCAGCGCGAGGACCTCCCTCATCGCGGCACCGCCGTACCGCGGACCACGCCGTCCTCGATCACCACGACCCGGTCGTGCAGTGCCAGCGGCGCGGTCCGGTGGGTGACGGTGACGACGGTGCGCCCGGCCGCGAGGTCGTCGAGCGCGGCCAGCACCGCGGCCTCGGTGGCCTCGTCGAGCTGGCCGGTGGGCTCGTCGAGCACGAGCAGCGCCGCGTCCCGGACGAACGCGCGGGCCAGCGCCACCCGCAGCCGCTCCCCGCCCGAGAGCCGGGCGGCGTCCTCGCCCAGCGGCGTGGCCACGCCCCGCGGCAGCCGGCGGACGGCGTCGAGCAGCCCCGCCCGGGCCAGCGCCTCCTCGACGTCGGCGTCGGGAGCGCCGGGCCGCCCGAGTCGCACGTTGTCCGCGACGCTGCCCGGCAGCAGCCACGGGCGCTCGGGCACGTAGGCCACCCGGGCCCGCCAGCTGTCGGGGTCGAGCTCGGCCAGGGGGACGCCGTCCACCAGCACGCTGCCCTCGTCGGGGACGGCGAAGCCGAGCAGCACCCGGACCAGGGTGCTCTTGCCCGCACCGCTCGGCCCGACGAGCGCGGTCCGGGACAGCGGCGGCAGGTCGAGCTCGACGCCGTCGAGGGCGGCCCGCTCGCCGTACCGCAGGGTGACCCCGCGCAGCTCGACGTGCGGGACACCCGCCGGCGCCGGCCGGGTGCCGCGGTGCGGTGCGGGCGCGTCCAGCAGCGCGAACACCCGCTCGGCGGCCGGCGCTCCCTCGAGGCTCGCGTGCCGGTCGGCTCCCAGCGCGCGCAGCGGCGCGAAGAACTCCGGCGTCAGGAGCAGCACGAGCAGGGCACGCTGCAGGGTCAGCTCGCCCTCGAACAGCCGCACGCCGACGGTGACCGCGACCAGGGCCGTGCACAGCACCGCGCCGAACTCGAGCACGAAGCCGTTGAGGAACGCCGTCCGCAGCAGCCGCAGGGTGCTCCGCCGGTGCGCCTCGCTGACGTCGGTGAGCCAGCGGGCGCTGCTCCGCGCGCGGCCGTAGGCGACCAGCGTGGGCAGCACCCGGAGCGTGTCGACCAGCGCGGCGCCGAGCCGGGCCAGCGTCTCCCACTGCGCGCGGGACGCGCGGGCGGCCAGGGTGCCGGTCAGCCACAGGAAGAGCAGCACGAGCGGGCCGGTCAGGAGCAGCAGGGCGCCGGCGGCCGGGTCGAGCACCAGCACCGTCGCGGCCACCAGCGGCGGGACGACGGCCGCGGTCACGGTGCCGGGCAGCAGCCGCCCGACCACGCCGTCGAGCCTGCCGACGCCCTCGGTGACCGTGGTGACCAGCTCCCCCGCCCGCTCGCCGGCCACGGCGCCGGGGCCGCGGACCAGCAGCCGGCGCAGCAGCGTGGCCCGCAGCGTCCGCCGGACCCGCGCGGAGGCCCGTGCCGCCGCCCGGTCGCGCACGCCGGCCACGGCGGCGCGGGCGCCCCAGGCCGCCAGGACCCCGGCCAGGAGCCCGGCCAGCGCGCCCGGTGCCCGGCCGTCCTCGACGACCGCCGTCACGAAGGCCGCGACCAGCGCCCACTGCACGACCAGCAGCGCCCAGGTCAGCAGCCCGAGCACCCCGCAGACGAGCGCCAGCCGCCGGGGACCGGGCAGGGACAGCAGGCGTGCTGCGGGGCCGCGGGCCATCAGTACCCGTGGGTGAGGGCGCCCTCGTCGGGGCGGACCCGCTCCCGGAACACGTAGTAGTTCCAGATCTGGTAGCCGATGATCAGCGGCAGGAAGATCCCGCCGACCCACGTCATCAGCACCAGCGTGTAGTGCTGGCTGGCCGTCTCCTGCAGCGTGAGGCCGAAGCCCGGGTCGAGCGTCGAGGGCAGCACCTCGCCCCGGGTGAACAGCGCGATGAACACCGTGACGGTGGCGAACAGGACGGTCAGGCCGCTCATGGTGAACGCCAGGGTGTCCCGGCGGAGCGACAGCGCCAGCCAGATGCTGGCCAGCGTCAGGAAGGCCGCGACCGGGAACACCCAGGACGCGAACCCGAAGTCCTCGAACAGGTCCTCGGTCACGTAGCCCATGACGACGAACGCCACGATCGCCACCGTCGCCAGCGCCCCCCACCGCAGCGCCGCCGTGCGCGCCCGGTCGTACAGGACGGTGTCCTTGTGCAGGCGCAGCAGCAGGAAGTTGGCGCCGTGGAGCATGAACAGCAGCAGCGTGGTGACGCCGCCGACGATCGAGAACGGCGTGAACATCTCGGCGAAGCCGCCCTGCACCCGCCCCTCGGCGTTCACCGGCAGCCCCTCGATGATCTTGGCCATGATCACGCCCCACAGGAACGACGGGACGACGCTGCCGCCGAAGGACATCCAGTCCCAGAAGGAGCGCCACCGCTCGCTGTCGACCTGGTTGCGGTACTCGAAGGAGACGCCGCGCAGCAGCAGGACCAGCAGGATGAGGACGAACAGCGGGTACATGCCGCTGAACACCGCGCCGTACCAGACCGGGAAGGTCGAGAACATCAGCCCGGCCGCGGCGATCACCCAGACCTCGTTGCCGTCCCAGAACGGCCCGATGGTGCCGGTGAGCGCCCGCTCCTCCGCCTCCGTCCGCGCCAGCGTCGGCCGCAGGATGTCGACGCCGAAGTCGAAGCCCTCCAGGAAGAAGTAGAGGGTGAAGGCCAGCGCGATGAGCCAGAACCACAGCGTGACCAGGTCCACCGTCAGTCCCTCTTCTCGTACCCCTGGAACCCGGCGCCCTCGTAGTCCGGCGCCGGCGCGGCGACCAGCTGGGCCTCGGGCCTGCGGTGGATGCCGGCCCGCGCGGTCACCGTCAGCAGGTAGACGTCCAGCCCGATGAGCGCGAGGTAGACCGCCCACAGCCCGATCAGGCCGGCGAGCACCTCACCGGCGGTGTTCGCGCTCACCCCCTCCTCGACGGTGAGCAGGCCGTAGACCATGAACGGCTGGCGGCCCATCTCGGTGACCATCCAGCCGGTGAAGTTGGCGATCCAGGGCAGCGGGATGAACAGCACCAGCGCCCGCAGGAACCAGCGGGTGGTGTCCAGCCCCTGCCGTCGCCGCCACCAGAGGAACAGCCCGAGGAACGCCGTCGCCAGCAGCAGCGAGCCGATGGCCACCATGATCCGGAAGGACCAGTACACCCACGCGACCGGCGGGATGTAGTCGCCCTCGCCGTAGAGCTCCTGGTACTCCTCGTTGAGCGGGATCAGCCCCTCGTAGCGGCCCTCGAGGCTGTTGTAGGCCAGCACCGACCCGACGAACGGGATCTCCACGTTGAACGAGTTCCGCTGCTCGTCCTGGTCCATGACCGCCACCAGCGACCACGGGGCGGGCGAGTCGGAGGTCTCCCACTGGGCCTCCATGGCCGCGAACTTCATCGGCTGGTCCTCGCGCGCGACCTGGGCCTCGGTGTGCCCGCTGACGATCGAGAACACGGTGCCGATGGCGGCGAAGACCAGCCCGATCCGCAGCGACCGGGAGTAGACGTCGGTGTCCTGCCGGCGCAGCAGGTGGAAGGCGCTGATGCCCAGCACGAAGAAGGCGGCGACGACCCAGGCGCTGCCCTGCACGTGCGCGAAGTAGAGCCAGGCCTTGTAGTTGAAGACGACCTCGCTGAAGGAGGTGAGCCGCGCCTGGCCGTCGACGACCTCGTAGCCGACGGGGTGGTGCATCCAGGCGTTGGCCAGCACGATCCAGAACGCGCTGATCTGGGTGCCGATCGCGACCAGCCAGATGCTGGCCAGCCGCATCCACGGCTTGAGCCGGTCCTTGCCGAACCACCACAGCCCGATGAAGGTGCTCTCGAGGAAGAACGCCATCAGCACCTCGAGCGCCAGCGGGACGCCGAAGATGTTGCCGACGAAGTCGGAGTACTCGCTCCAGTTCATCCCGAACTGGAACTCCTGGACGATCCCGGTGACCACGCCCACGGCGAAGTTGATGAGGAAGAGGTGACCGAAGAAGTTGGTCATCTTCCCGTAGACCTCGCGCCGGTCCTCGCGGACGAAGGCGATCGTCTCCATCACCGCGATCAGGAACGCCAGCCCCACGGTGAGCGAGACGAAGAAGAAGTGGAAGATGCTGGTCGAGGCGAACTGGAACCGCGAGAGCTCCACGACGTCCACGCGCACCACCTCGGTCCGGGACCGGGAAGGGGGGAGGCGCGGGGCTGACGCCTCGGCACCGGCGACCGGGGCCACAGACTCGCACGCGACCGGCCGCGTGGCACCCCCAGCGGTCGCCTGCCCCCGGACGGACCCGGCCCGTGCAGCCGCTGGTCAGCCGCGCGGCCGCTCCCGGCCCTCGCGGACCCGCACCGAGATCTCGATCGGCGTCCCGTGGAAGCCGAAGCGCTCGCGCAGCTTGCGCTCCAGGAACCGCCGGTAGCCGGCCTCGAGGAAGCCGGTGGAGAAGACGACGAACCGCGGCGGGCGGACGTCGGCCTGCGTCACGTACTTGATCTTCGGGGCGCGGCCACCACGGGCCGGTGGCGGGGTCTCCTGCACCAGCGCCCGGACGTAGGTGTTCAGCTCCGCCGTCGGCACCCGGGTCTCCCACGAGTCCAGCGCCTCGCGCAGGTGCTGGGCGAGCTTGTCCACGCCGCGGCCGGTCTTCGCCGAGACGTTCACCCGCGACGCCCACCTCACCCGGGCCAGGTCGCGCTCGATCTCCCGCTCCAGCTGCAGGCGGCGGTCCTCGTCGAGGACGTCCCACTTGTTGAAGGCGATGACCAGCGCGCGGCCGGCCTCGATCACCTGGGTGATGACCCGCTGGTCCTGCTCGCTGACCACCTCGTCGGCGGCCAGCAGGACGACGGCGACCTCGGCGGCCTGGATGGCGGCCTCGGTGCGCAGGCTGGCGTAGTACTCCATGCCGCTGGCGGTGTTGACCTTGCGGCGCAGACCCGCGGTGTCGACGAACCGCCACTCCTCGCCGCCGAGGGTGACGATCGAGTCGACCGGGTCGACGGTGGTGCCGGCGACCGAGTCCACGACCGACCGCTCGTCCCTCGCCAGCCGGTTGAGCAGGCTGGACTTGCCCACGTTGGGCCGGCCGACCAGCGCCACCCGGCGCGGGCCGCCCTCCTCCTCCTGCTCCCGCGGGGCCTCGGGCAGCGCGTCGAGCACGAGGTCGAGCAGGTCGCCGCTGGCCCGGCCGTGCAGGGCGCTGACCGGCTGGGGCTCGCCCAGGCCGAGCGACCACAGCTCCGCGGCGCCTGCCTCGCTGCGCTCGTCGTCGACCTTGTTGGCCACCAGGATCACCGGCCGGTCGCTGCGGCGCAGGATCCGCGCGGCCGCCAGGTCGGTGTCGGTGGCGCCCACCTGGCTGTCGACGACGAAGACGATGACGTCGGCGGTCCTCATCGCGTACTCGGCCTGGCGGGTGATCGACGCGCCCAGCCCGCTGGCCTTGGGGTCCCAGCCGCCGGTGTCGACGACGGTGAAGCGCTTGCCGTTCCACAGCGCCTCGTAGGCGATGCGGTCGCGGGTGACGCCCGGGGTGTCCTGGACGACGGCGGCGCGGCGGCCCAGGAACCGGTTGACCAGCGTGGACTTGCCGACGTTGGGCCGGCCGACGATCGCGACGACCGGCAGCGGACCGGTCTGCTCCGTCATCGCGCGACCCCCACCGTCGAGAGCGCGAGCTCCACCACCCGGTCGACCACGCCCTCGCGGTCCAGGTGCGTGCTGTCGACGACGACGGCGTCCTCGGCCGGGCGCAGCGGGCTGTCGGCGCGGCTGCTGTCGTACTCGTCGCGGCGGCGCAGGTCGGCGGCGAGCTCGGCGATCTCGTCGGGCGTGGTGAGGCCGAGCTGGGCGGCCCGTCGCTGGGCGCGGGCCTCGGGCGCGGCGGTCAGGTAGACCTTCAGCGTCGCGTCGGGCAGGACGACGGTGCCGATGTCGCGGCCCTCGACGACGACCGCGTCGGCCGCCGCCACCAGCGCGCGCTGCTGGTCGACCAGCCTGCGGCGCACCGCGGGGACCGCCGAGACCGCCGAGACCGCGCGGGTGACCTCCGGGCCGCGGATGCGCACGGCGACGTCCACGCCGTCGACCTGCACCAGCTCGGTGTCGGCCGCCGTCCCGACCTCGATCGCGGCCGCGGCGACGGCGGCGGCCACGGCGTCGGCGTCCTCCGGGTCCACCCCGGCGTCGAGGACGGCGACGGTGGCGGCGCGGTACATCGCGCCGGTGTCCAGGTAGGCCGCGCCCAGCCGCGCGGCGACCGCGCGCGCGACGCTGGACTTGCCCGTCCCCGACGGCCCGTCCAGCGCGACCTGGCCCACGAAGTCCGCGGTCACTGGGCGATGTCCCGCCGCAGCGCCACGGCCCCGCGCAGGTACACGTGCTGCACCTCGGCGCGCGGCCGGTCGGTCTCCACGTGGGCCATCAGCCGCAGCACCCGCGGCAGCGCGTGCGGCACGTCGATCTCGGTGGCGCACATCAGCGGCACGTCCCCGAAGCCGAGCTCGCGGGCGGCCAGCGCCGGGAACTCCGAGACGAGGTCGGGGGTGGCGGTGAACAGGATGCTGATGACGTCGTCGTGCTGCAGCTGGTTGCGCTCCATGACCGCGGTGACCAGCTCGCGGGTCGCGTCGAGGACCAGCTCCCGCTCGTCGGCGTCCACCTGCGTCGCGCCCCGGATGGCTCGGACG
This sequence comes from Geodermatophilus sp. SYSU D00779, assembly GCF_054050595.1. Lineage (NCBI taxonomy): Bacteria > Bacillati > Actinomycetota > Actinomycetes > Geodermatophilales > Geodermatophilaceae > Geodermatophilus > Geodermatophilus sp. SYSU D00779. The sequence goes on along the minus strand of NZ_JBJGZQ010000010.1, from coordinate 40,244 downwards.
GCCACTACCACTCTCCTCGATCGGTGCGGGGCGACGGGTCGCCGTGCCCCTCGGTCGAGTCTAGGTACCGGCGTCCCGGGGGCTGCCCGGGGCGCAGATCCGGTGGACCCACGGGCCTGGCTCGGTACCCACCACGGAGGTGGCCGCGGCCACGCGGGGACAGGCTCGTCGGCAACCGGCCACCGGTGCCGGCCCGACCCCCACCTCCTCCAGGAGATCCCGAGATGACGACGACCCCGTCGGCCACGGCCACCATCGAGCGACGCCCGGCCGGCCGTGAGCAGCTGACCGGCACCTACGCCCTCGACCCGGACCACACGCGGCTCGGCTTCGTGGCCCGGCACGCCATGATCACCAAGGTCCACGGCCAGTTCGACCGGTTCAGCGGCACGATCCACCTCGACGGCCGCGACCCGGCCCGCTCCACCGCCGAGGTGGTCGTCGAGACGGCCAGCGTCAACACCCGGCTGGCCGTCCGCGACGAGCACCTGCGCAGCGGCGACTTCCTCGGCGTCCCCGACCACCCCACCATGACCTTCCGCTCCACCCGCATCGAGGAGGTGGACGAGGACCGCTTCCTGGTCACCGGGGACCTCACGATCAAGGGGACGACCCGCCCGGTGACCCTCGACGTCGAGTACACGGGCGCGACGGTCGACGACGGTGAGCTGCGCATCGGCTTCGAGGCCTCGGCCGCCATCAACCGCCACGACTGGGGCGTCAGCTGGAACAGCGCCGTGGAGTCCGGCGGCGTGCTGGTGGGCGACGTGGTGCGGCTGCAGCTCGACGTGGCGGCGGTGCGCACCGGCTGAGCGGTCCCGGCGGCGGCGCCCGCCGTGCCACCGCACGGAGGGCGCCGCCCCTATCGTCGGCCCGTCCCCGCGCACGTCACCGTGGGTCGCGAGGCGGAGCTGGCCACCCTCGACCACCGGCTGCTCGACGCCCAGCGCGGCCGGGGCGGCCTGCTGCTCCTCACCGGGGAGGCCGGCATCGGCAAGACCCGGCTGCTGACCGAGGCCACGACCCGCGCCCGCGCCCGCGGCATGGTCCCGCTGGCCGGCCGGGCGGTCGAGGGCAGCGGAGCACTGCGGCCGCTGGCCGAGGCGTTGCTGCCCGCCGCCGGCGCGGACCTCGCCGACGACCCCCGGCTGGCCCCGTACCGCCCCGTGCTGGCCCGGCTGCTGCCCGGCTGGTCCGCGCAGCCGGCGGCCGTGCCCTCGGTCGTCGACCCCGCGGTGGAGATCGGCGAGGCCGTGCTCGCGTTCCTCGGGGTGGTCGCCGACCGCGGCCGCGGGGTCGGCGGCGTGCTGCTCGCCCTCGACGACCTGCACTGGGCCGACCGGGACACCCTCGCCGTCCTCGGCTACCTGGCCGGCCGGCTGGGCAGCGCCCGCGTCGCCGTCGTGGCCGCGGCCCGCGACGAGGCCGCGGTACGACCGGCGCTCGACGGGCTGCTGCGCTCGCCCGGTGCCGACGAGCGAGCCCTGTCCCGGTTGGACGCCCAGCAGGTGGCGGCCCTGGCCGGCGCCTGTGCCGGGGGTGAGCTCCCGCCCCGGGTGCTGCGCGTCGTCACCGAGTCCAGCGACGGCCTGCCCCTGCTGGTCGAGGACCTCGTCGCCGGCCTCACGGGCAACACCTCCGCCCCCCGGCCGGCCGCGCCGGTGCCGCGCACCCTGCTCGCGTTGACCACCGCGCGCCTGGCAGCCCTCCCCGAGGAGGCGCAGCGCGTCGTCCACGCCGCTGCGGTGCTGGGCGAGACGGTCGACTGGCGGCTGCTGCCGGCCACCGCCGGCGTCGACGAGGACGGCGTGGCTCGGGCGCTGCGGCTGGCGGTGGACGGTGCCCTCCTCACCGTCGACCCGCTCGACCCCGCGGTCCTGCGGTGGCGGCACGCGCTGACCCGGGACGCCGTCCTCGCCGGTCTGCTGCCGCCGGAACGGGCGGCGCTGGCCCGCCGCGCGGTGGCCGCGCTGTGCCCGGAGGACGCCCCCGTGCCGAGGGAGCGCCGTCCCCTGGTGGCCGGGCTGCTCACCGAGGCCGGCCGGGACGACGACGCCGCCCGGCTGCTCCTGCAGGTCGCGCGGGACGCCGTGGCCGCCGGTGCACTGCGCGCCGCGGACGACACGCTGGCGCGCGCCCTGTCCCTCGCCGGCCCCGACACCCCGGTGTCCACCGAGCTGCAGGCCGAGCGGGTCCGCGTGCTCGCCCTCGCCGGTCGCGCCGCGGAGGCCGACGCCCTCGGGGACCGGCTGCTCGACTCCGCCGACGGCCGGCAGCGGGTCGACCTGTCCCTCCACCTGGCCCGCAGCGCGGTCGTCGCCGAGCGGTTCGGGAACGCCGCCGGGTACCTCGAGCGCGTCGCCGGCAGCGCCGACCCGCGGGTCGAGGCGCTGCGGGCGGCCGTCGCCCTGGGGCTGGGCGAGGTCGAGGAGGCGCTGCGGACGGCCCGGCTGGTGGTCACCGCGTCCGGGCCCGACCGGTGCCCGGAGGCCGTGTGCGAGGCGCTCGAGGTCGTCGGGCGTTGCCTGCGCCGCACCGACCCGGTCGCCTCGGAGGAGGCGTTCGCCCGCGGGGAGCGGCTCGCCGAACGGCACGGCCTGCGGCTCTGGCAGGTCCGAGCGCTCTCGGAGCTGGGCGCGGCGGACCTGCTGCGCACCGGTCGGTCGGACCGGCTGGAGGAGGCCCGCCGGCGGGCGGTCGAGGCGGGCATGCTGGCCACCGCCGCCGTCCTCGACGTCCAGCTCAGCGGGTGCGTCTCCGTGCGGGACGGGCACGTGGCGGCGCTGCCCACCGCCGTCCGGGGGGTCGAGGAGGGCGACCGGCTCCGGCTGCCCGCGGTGGCTGCGGCCGCGCGGTTCTTCGTGGCGCTCGGCCGGTTGTGCGCGGAGCAGCCCGAGGCGGTGGAGCCGCTGCTCACCGAGGCGACCGCGCTGGCGCCCGACTCCCTCGACGTCGCCTTCCGCGCACCCGGCGTGCGCGGGTGGGCCGCGTGGCTGGCCGGTGACCCCGCGGCCGCGCTGCGCTCCTTCGAGACCTGCGTCGGCGTCCTGCGGGGCCACCGCGAGGCCGCGCCGACACCGTTCTGGGGACAGTGGGCGCTGCTGGCCACGGTCCGCCGTCCCGGCGACGACCGGGCGCGCGCGGAACTGCGTACGGCCGACGTCGGGGTCCAGGCGGGCAACACGGCAGCGCTGGCCTACGCCGACGCGGTGGCCGCCGCCCGCACCGGCTCGCTCCGGGACGCCGAGCGGCTGGTGGCCACCGGGGACGAGGCCTGCGCCGGGCACCCCTACTGGCGCCACGTGCTGCACCTGATGCTGGCCGGGGTCGCCGCCACGGAGGGCTTCGGCGACCCCGCCGGGTGGCTGCGCACCGCCCTCGCCGACCTGGAGCCCGCCGGTGAGGTCGCGCTGGCGCGCCGCTGCCGCCAGCTGATGCGCCGGCTGGGCCTGCCGCTGCCGCGCCCGGGACGCGAGGGGCTCGCCCTGCCGGCCGAGCTGCGGCGGGCCGGCGTCACGGCGCGGGAGGCGGAGGTGCTCGACCTGGTGGCCCAGGGGCTCACCAACGCCCAGATCGCCGGCCGCCTCGTGCTGTCCACCCGCACGGTGGAGACGCACGTGGCCAGCCTGCTGGCCAAGCTGGGCGTCTCGGGTCGCGGCGAGCTGCGCACCGCCCGGCCGGTTCCGTAGACCCGCACCGCTGTCCCCGTGCCGCCCACGGATCCGGCCGGTGCCGGCACGCCGGACGGTGACGGGCATGACCACGACGACTGTCTCCCCCGACCTCATCCGCCCGGGCGACCCCCGCTACGACGCCGCCCGCGGGACCTGGAACGCCGCGGTCGACCAGCGGCCGGCGGCGGTGGCGGTGCCCCGGACACCCGCCGAGGTGGCCGCCGCCGTCCGCGCCGCCGCGGACGCCGGCTGGCGCGTGGCCCCGCAGAGCACCGGCCACAACGCCTCGGCGCTCGGCCCGCTCGACGACGTCCTCCTGCTGCGCAGCACGGGCCTGACCGGCGTCGAGGTCTCCCCGGCGACGCGGACCGCCCGGGTCGGGTCGGGCACGGTGTGGCTGCCGGCAGTCGAGGCCGCGGCGGCGCACGGCCTGGCCGCGCTGCACGGCTCCTCCCCCGACGTCGGCATCGCCGGGTACTCGCTCGGCGGGGGCACCGGCTGGTACGCCCGGTGCCTCGGCCTGCAGACCAACGCCCTCACCGCCGTCGAGCTGGTGACCGCCGACGGCGAGCTGGTGCGGGTGGACGCCGGGCACGACCCCGAGCTGTTCTGGGCGCTGCGCGGCGGCGGCGGCAACTTCGGCGTCGTCACCGCCCTGGAGTTCCGGCTGTTCCCGATCGCCTCGGCGACCGCCGGGATGCTGGTCTGGGACCGCGCCGACGCGGTCCGGGTGCTGACCCGCTGGCTGGCCTGGGCGGCCGACGCGCCGGACGCGGTGAGCACCTCGCTGCGGGTCCTGCACCTGCCCGACCTGCCGCCGCTGCCCGCGCCGCTGCGCGGCCGGTCGGTCGTGGTGGTCGACGGCGCCGTCCTGGGCCCCGACGAGGTGGCCGCCGCCGTGCTCGCCCCGCTGCGGGAGCTGCGCCCGGAGGTCGACACGTTCACCCGCGTGCCGGCCCCGGCGGTGACCCGGGTGCACATGGACCCCGAGGGGCCCACCCCCACGGCGAGCGCCAGCGCGGTGCTGGTCGTCGGGAGGGATCCGGCCGAGCTGGCCGCGGCGGTCGACGCGGTCGCCGGGCGGGACGGGCGGTCCACCCTGCTCATGGGCGTCGAGCTGCGCCAGCTCGGCGGTGCGCTGGGCCGGCCCCACCCGGGCGGCGGTGCGCTGTCGCACTTCTCCGGCGACCTCATCGCCTTCGCCGGCGGCATCCCTCCGGCGGCGGACCTCGTGGCACCCATCGCGCGGCAGGCCGAGGAGGCGATCGGAGGTCTGGCGCCGTGGGCGACCGGCCGGCCGTACCTCAACTTCGTCGAGCAGCCGGGCAGCGCGCGGGACGCGTTCGACCCGGGGACCTGGGCCCGGCTGCGCGCCGTCCGGGCAGCGGTCGACCCCGGCGGGCTGATCGTCGCCAACCACCCGATCCCGCTGCCGGAGCGTGCGGGTCAGGAGGGAGCGGCCCCGACCCGCTCGGCGGTGAGGTCGCGGACCTCGGCGTAGCGCTCGCGGACGGCGGGCACGGGGTCGGCCTCGTGGACCTCGGTGGCGGCGCTCGGCCAGACCGGCGGGGTGTCCCCACCGGCGAGCACCCAGGCGGCCTGCCGGGCCGCGCCGTCGGCCACGTACTCCCCCGGCGGCGGGACGAGCACCGGCACGCCGAGGACGGCGGGGGCGATCCGGCGCACCGCCTCGGAGCGGGCGCCGCCGCCGACGAGGAAGACCCGCCGCACCGGCGTCCCCCCGGCGGCCACGGCCGCGAGTCCGTCGGCGAGCCCGCACAGCAGGCCCTCCACCGCGGCCCGCGCCAGGTGCGCCGGGTCGGCGGTGGTCAGGGTGAGGCCGTGCAGCGCCCCCGTGGCGTACGGCTTGTTGGGGGTCCGCTCACCCTCCAGGTAGGGCACCAGCACCAGGCCGCCGGCCCCGGGCGGCGCGGACAGCGCCAGCCGGGACAGCTCCGCGTGGTCGACCCCGAGCAGCCGGGCCGTCGCGTCGAGCACGCGGGCGGCGTTGAGGGTGGTGACCAGCGGGAGGAAGTGCCCGGTGGCGTCGGCGAACCCGGCGACGGTGCCGGTCGGGTCGGTCATCGGCGTGGTCGAGACGGTGGAGACCACCCCCGAGGTGCCGATGGAGACGACCACGTCGCCGGGCTCGGCGCTGAGGCCGAGGGCCGCGGCGGCGTTGTCCCCCGTGCCCGGCCCGAGCACCGCTCCCCCGTCGGCGGCCAGCGCGCCGGCGGCGACCGTCCCGGCCGGCTCGGCCGGGCCGAGCACGCGCGGGACGACGGGGGTGCGGCCGAACGCCCGCTCGAGCAGGTCGAGGCGGTACTCGCCGGTGAGGGGCGACCAGTAGCCGGTGCCGCTGGCGTCCCCGCGGTCCGTGACGAGGGTGTCCACGCCGGGCGCCCCCGCCAGCTCCCAGGTCAGCCAGTCGTGCGGCAGGCACACCGCCGCGGTCCGCGCGGCGTTCCCCGGCTCGTGCTGCGCCAGCCAGCGCAGCTTGGTGACCGTGAACGACGCGACGGGCACCAGGCCGACGGCGTCGGCCCACGCCCGCCCGCCGGCCTCCGGTCCGCCGAGCTCGGCCACCAGGTCGGCTGCGGCGCCGGCGGACCGGGTGTCGTTCCACAGCAGCGCCGGGCGGACCACCGCGCCGTCCTCGTCGAGGCAGACCATCCCGTGCTGCTGCCCGCCGACCGCGACGGCGGCGACGTCGCCGAGGCCGCCCGCCCCGTCGATCGCCGTCCGCAGCGCGGCCCGCCAGGCGGCCGGGTCGACCTCCGTGCCGTCGGGGTGCGGCGCCCGGCCCTCCCGCACGAGGGCGCCCGTCTCGGCGTCCCGGACCACGACCTTGCACGACTGGGTCGACGAGTCGACCCCGGCCACCAGCGTCATGACGGAGTGCCTACCGGACTCAGCGGGCGCCGAGCACGTGCTCGAGCATCAGCTGGTCGAGGCGGACCACGCCGGCACCGCGCTGCGCGACGGTCTCGGCGTCGAAGTCCTCGAACGCCGAGCGGTCGGCCAGCAGGTCCTCGAACGTCTCACCCTCGGCCAGCGTCGGCCGGCGCAGCTCGGGCACCCGCGCGGCAGCCAGCGCCTCCTGCACCTCCGGGTCGGCGCGGAAGGCCGCGGCCCGTTCCTTGAGCAGCAGGTAGGTCCGCATGTTGGCCGCAGCCGACCGCCAGACGCCGTCCATGTCCTCCGTGCGCATCGGCTTGTAGTCGAAGTGCCGGGGACCGTCGTAGGCGCGGCCGCCCTGCGGGCCGCCGTTCTCCAGCAGGTCCACGGTGCTGAACGCCTGCAGCAGGTCGCCGTGGCCGAACACCAGGTCCTGGTCGAACTTGGGCCCGTGCTGGCCGTTGAGGTCGATGTGGAAGAGCTTGCCCAGCCAGATCGCCTCGGCGATGCCGTGGGTGTAGTTCAGGTTCGACATCTGCTCGTGGCCGACCTCGGGGTTGATCCCGACCAGGTGGGCGTGCTCGAGCTTGTCGATGAAGGCGATGGCGTGCCCGATGGTGGGCAGGAAGATGTCGCCGCGCGGCTCGTTGGGCTTGGGCTCCAGGGCGAAGCGCAGGCCGTAGCCGCGGGCCTCGGAGTAGGCCGCGAGGGTGTCGATGGCCTCGGCGTAGCGGTCCAGCGCGGCGATCAGGTCCTTGGCGATGTCGACCTCGGTGCCCTCGCGGCCGCCCCACAGCACGTAGGTCTGCGCGCCCAGCTCCGCGGCCAGGTCCATGTTGCGCATGACCTTGCGCATCGCGAAGCGGCGGACCTCGCGGTCGTTGGCGGTGAGCCCACCCTCCTTGAACACCGGGTGGGTGAACAGGTTGGTCGTCACCATCGGCACGACCAGGCCGGTCTCGTCCACAGCGGCGCGGAAGCGCTTGATGTGCCTGTCCCGCGCGGCGGTGTCGCTGCCGAAGGGGATCACGTCGTCGTCGTGGAAGGTGACGCCGTAGGCGCCGAGCTCGGCCAGCCGGTGCACGCTCTCCACCACGTCCACGGCGGGGCGGGTGGCGTCGCCGAACGGGTCGCGGGCCGGCCAGCCGACCGTCCAGAGGCCGAAGGTGAACCGGTCGTCCTTGGTGGGCTGCAGCGAGCTCATGCCATCTCCCTCGATCGGATTTGTTCTGCCGTAGAACATAAAGCAGTCGGGCGGCTAACCTCAAGGGGTGCGGACGACGGAGCAGACCGGGGCGCGGCAGTCGACGCTGCGCAGCTCCAACCTGGCCCTCGTGCTGCGCACCGTGTGTGCCGCCGACGGGCCCCTGTCCCGCGCCGACGTCGCCGCCCGCACCGGGACGACGCGGGCGACGGCCGCCCGGCTGGTCGACGAGCTGGTCGCCGGCGGACTGCTCGACGAGGGCGAGCGGCTGGCTCTCCCCCGGCGCGGCCGCCCCGCGACCCCGCTGCTGCCGGGCGCCCGGATCGGCGCCCTGGGTCTGCAGGTGGACGCCGGGCTGCTGGCCGCGCGGGTGCTCGACCTGCGTGGCCGGGCCGTCGCCGAGCACGTGGAGGACGCCGACCTGGTCGGCAGCGACCCGGCGCGCACGCTGGCCCGGCTGGGCGCGCTGACCACGGCGCTGCTGGACGGTCCCGCCGGGGAGCTGCGGCTGGCGGGGGCCGGGCTGGCGCTGCCCGGCCTGGTGGACGGCGAGGTGCTGCTGCGGGCGCCGAACCTCGGCTGGTCCGACGTCCCCGCCGTCGACCTGCTGGCCGCGCACCTGCCCGGCGGGCTGCGTCCGGTGCTGGGCAACGAGGCCGACCTGGCCGCGCGCACCGTGGCCGAGGCCGCGCCGGGGCGCCCCGGTCCGCTGCGCGACTTCCTCTACGTCTCCGGGCAGATCGGCATCGGCGGCGCCGCCGTCCTCGGCGGGCGGGTGCTGACCGGCAGCGCCGGCTGGGCCGGCGAGGTGGGGCACGTCTGCGTGGACCCCGACGGGCTGGCGTGCCGCTGCGGCTCGACCGGCTGCCTGGAGCAGTACGCCGGGCGGCACGCGCTGCTCGCCGCCGCCGGGCTGCCGCGGGACACACCGCCGGCGGAGGTGGTCGCCCGCGCCGGGGACGCCGACGTGCAGCACGCACTCGACGCCGCGGCCGGCGCGCTGGGCGTGGCGCTGGCCGGCGTGCTCAACGTGCTCGACCTGCCGGCCGTCGTCCTCGGGGGGCACCTGGCCGCGCTGGCCGAGCCGCTGCGCCCGCGGCTGGAGGAGCTGCTGGGCCGGCGGGTGCTGTCGGCACGGTGGCGCCGTCCGGTGGTCGAGGCCGTTCCTGGCACGCCCGCGGCGGGCGCGACCGGCGCGGCGCTGCGGGCGCTGGACGGCGTGCTCGCCGACCCGGTGCGCTGGGTCCCCTAGAGACCCACGGCCTCCTCGAGAGCACCGACCTCGGCGCGGGTGAGCCGGCGGATCGACCCGCTGCGCATGCGCTCGAGCTTGACCGGTCCGACGGCGGTACGGGTGAGCCGGGACACCGGCAGCCCGACGTGCGCCAGCAGCCGCCGCACGATGTGCTTGCGCCCCTCGTGCAGCACCACCTCGACGACCGACTGGCCGGCGTGGGTGTCGACGACGCGGAAGGAGTCGACCTTCACCGGGCCGTCCTCGAGCTCCACGCCGCTGCGCAGCCGGCGGCCCAGGTCGCGCGGGATCGAGCCCGACACCTGCGCCAGGTAGGTCTTCTCGACCTCGTACGAGGGGTGCGCCAGCCGGTGGGCCAGCTCGCCGTCGTTGGTGACCAGCAGCAGACCCTCGGTGTCCTGGTCCAGCCGGCCGACGTGCACCAGGCCGGGTGCGAGGTCGCCGACCATGTCACCGACGGTCGGGCGGTTGCGGTCGTCGCTCATCGCCGTGATGACACCGGCGGGCTTGTTCAGCGCGTAGGTGACCCGGTCGTCGCGCAGCTCGATGCGGACCCCGTCGACGGCGATCTTGTCCCGCTCCGGGTCGACCCGCATGCCCTGCACCGTGACCGTCGTGCCGTTCACGCTGATCCGGCCCTGGTCGACCATGTTCTCCACGACCCGGCGCGAGCCGACCCCGGCGCGGGCCAGGACCTTCTGCAGCCGCTCGCCCTCCGCCGCGGCGTCGCCGCGGGCGCGGCCGCGGTCACCGGGGTGGACCGGGGCGAGCTCCATGTCCTCCGACCAGCCCTCGCCGGGGCCGGAGGTCGTGTCGTCGTGCGGGGCGGTGTCCATCCGCTCCAGTCTCCCACCCGGCACCGAGGCGCCGGGCGGGCGGACGTCGCCCCGCGGGGTCGCCCGCCAGGCCGCTGGAGCCGACTCCCGCGCCGTTCCTGCCGCTCTCGCGCGGTTGCCGCAGCGCGAGGACGCGGGGAACCGCGCGAGAGTGCTCGGATCGCCGGCCTCGCGTGGCCACCCTGCAGAGGGGTCCTCCTTCAGGCGTCGGGGTGCTCGTCCAGCACGGTCGACGGGTCGGGCAGCAGCGGCCCCAGCTCGGGCAGCTCGTCGAGGCTCTCCAGCCCCAGCCGCTCCAGGAACAGCGGGGTGGTGGCGTACAGCCCGCCGCCGCTGTCGGGGTCGGTGCCCACCTCGGACACCAGGCCGCGGGAGATGAGCGTGCGCATGACGCCGTCCACACCGACGCCGCGGATCGCCGACACCCGCGCGCGGGTCACCGGCTGGCGGTAGGCGATGACCGCGAGGGTCTCCAGCGCCGCCTGGGTGAGCCGGCTGCGCTGCCCGTCGACGAGGTAGCGCTCGACGACGCCGGCGTGCTCCTCGCGGGTGTAGAGCCGCCAGCCCTCCCCCACCCGGCGCAGCGTGATGCCGGCGCCGCGGCGGTCGTAGTCCTCGGCGAGCTCGGCCAGCAGGGTCCGCACCCGCGGCACGGGGCAGCGCAGCGCGCCGGCCAGCGTGACCTCGTCGACCGGGGTGTCGACGACGAAGAGCAGCGCCTCCAGGCCACCGCGCAGCGCGGCCGGGTCGAGGTCGGGCTCCGGCTCGTCCTCGGGCTCCGGTTCGGGTTCCGGCTCGCGCGGCGGGACAGCGGCGACGGGCGGGGCCAGGGGTGCCGGTTCCTCGACCGGGGCGGGCTCGGCCACGGGTGCCGGCCGCTCGGCGACCCGGGCGGCCAGCTCCGCGGCGACGGCGTCCCACGTGGCGGGGTCGGCGCCGTCGCGCTGCTCCGCCTCCTCACGGGTGGCGGCCAGCTCAGCGGCCAGCGCGTCCCACGAGATCGGCGGCCGCTCCTCGGTCACGTGCCCTCCTCGCCGGCGCTCGTCGGCCACGTGCCGAGCGGTGCCGTACCCCTGCGGGACCTCGCGAGCTCGGTCACGTGTACTCCCCGTCGACGGGGAGGTCGGGCCCGGCGTCCGCGCCGCCGACCCAGCGCACGTGCAGCTCACCGAGCGGGGTGAGCTGCTCGAACACCACCCGCTGCTGGCGGTAGAGCTCCAGCAGGGCGAGGAACCGGGCCACCACCTCGAGGGTGTGCTCGCAGTCGGCGGTCAGCGCCCGGAAGCTCGCCGTCCCGGCCTCGAGGAGCTGGTTGCGCACCAGCAGGAGCTGCTCGGAGACGCTCACCGGGGGTGCGTGCAGGTGCGAGACGCCGACCGTCGGCGGCACCTTCGGGGTCAGCGCCCGGGTGGCCAGCGCGGCGAACTGCTCGGGGGTGACGCCGAGCAGGACCTCGGGCAGCAGGTCGGCGAAGCGGGGCTCGAGCGCGACGTCGCGGGGGTACCGGCGGACGGCGTCGGCCTCCCGCTCGCGCAGGAACGCGGCGGCCTGCTTGTAGGCGCGGTACTGCAGCAGCCGGGCGAAGAGCAGGTCGCGGGCCTCGAGCAGCTCGAGGTCCTCGTCGTCCTCGACCTCGGCGGCCGGCAGCAGCCGGGCGGCCTTGAGGTCGAGCAGGGTGGCGGCGACGACGAGGAACTCGCTGGCCTGGTCGAGGTCGAGCTCGTCGCCGAGCGCGTTCAGGTGCGCGATGAACTCGTCGGTCACCTGCGACAGCGCGATCTCGGTGATGTCGAGCTTGTGCTTGCCGATCAGCTGGAGCAGCAGGTCGAACGGGCCCTCGAAGTTCGTCAGCCGGACGGTGAACCGCCCGCTGCCGACCTCCGGCGCGCTCGTCGCTGTCACACGTTCAGCTTAGGAGCGGTCACCGACGGTGCCGGACACCGCGAGCCTCTACTTCTTCAGGCGCTGGACCAGGACCGAGTCCTCGCCGCGCTCGGCGAGGTCGGCCAGCAGCACGCTGATCGCCTCGCGGACGATCCGACCCCGGTCCGCGGCCACCCCGTGCTGGCCGCGCAGCGTCAGCCGGGCGCTCTCCAGCGCCAGCAGCTCCTCGGCGGAGATGTAGACGGTGATCTTCTCGTCGTGCTTGACGCGCTCCCTGCGCTGCGCCTTGCCGCGGGTGGGCCGGACCGGAGCCACGGTCGGCGGGGGCTGGCGGAAGGACGCCAGCGGGTCGGCGTCGTCGGCACCACCGGGGACGAGCGTCAGCGGCGTGGCCGGTGCGGCCGGCTCGGCCGGGTCCTCACCCCGGCGGGCGGCCCCGCCGCGCAGCGCCGGCGAGCTGACCGTGGCACTGATGCTGGGCAGCTCGGTGACCTCCGGCGCCGGGGCGGCGTCGGTGCGGCGGAACAGCTCCGCCGCACCGGGGAGGGTCGGACGGCGCGTCACGCCGCCACCTCGCCGGCGCTCGGCGCCTGCGTGCCGCAGCGTGCTGTGCTCAGCGGTGAGCTCGCGAGCCCGCTCACAGTGCCAGGACCTCCTTGGCCAGGTCGCGGTAGGCCGACGCGCCCGAGGACGTCGGCGCCCAGGTGGTGATCGGCTGACCGGCGACCGTGGTCTCCGGGAAGCGCACGGTCCGCTGGATGACCGTCTGGAACACGGTGTCGCCGAAGGCCTCGACCACCCGGCTGAACACCTCGCGGCAGTGCACGGTGCGCGCGTCGTACATCGTGGCGAGGATCCCGGAAATCTCCAGCTCGGGGTTGAGCCGCTCCTTGACCTTCTCGATGGTGTCGACCAGCAGGGCCACGCCGCGCAGCGAGAAGAACTCGCACTCCAGCGGGATGACCACGCCCTGCGCGGCGGTCAGCGCGTTGACCGTCAGCAGGCCCAGCGAGGGCTGGCAGTCGATGAGGATGTAGTCGTACTCGTCGCGGACGTCGGCCAGCACCCGCAGCAGCGTCTGCTCGCGCGCCACCTCGCTGACCAGCTGGACCTCGGCGGCCGACAGGTCGATGTTGCTGGGCACCAGGTCCAGGCCGGGGATGTCGGTGGACACCCGCACGTCCTTGAGCGAGGTGCGCCGCTCCATGAGCGCGTTGTAGACCGTCCGGTCGAGGTTCTGCGCCGGGACGCCGAGGCCCACCGACAGCGCCCCCTGCGGGTCGAGGTCGATGAGCAGCACCTTGCGGCCGTACTCGACCAGCGCGGCACCCAGGTTGATGGTCGACGTCGTCTTGCCGACGCCGCCCTTCTGGTTGCACATCGCGATGATCCGCGCGGGGCCGTGCTGCGTCAGGGGCTTGGGGTCCGGCAGCCGGCGCATGCGCGCGCGGGCCGGGTCCAGCCGCGGGGCCGCGGCACCCATCTCGGGCTCGGGGTCGGTCGGGAGCGCGAAGGCCTGGCCGGCCGCGTCCCCTCGGATCGCCATCGCTGTCGTGTCCTCCACCTCGTGCCCGTTCCGGCTCTCGCCGGGTGCGGTCAGCCGTTCTGCCGCGCGGGATGCACCGACGGTAAGGAGATCGACACGAACCACCGAGGAGGCACGCCGCATGTCGTGTCGACTTGGCGACCCGTGCCAACCCACACGTCACACCCGCCCGAAACCGCTGGCAGAAGACGCCGAGGAAGTCCTCGGCCTTCTGTCAGGTGAGCGCCCGCGGGTGGCTGCTGGCGTACACCTCGCGCAGCCGGTCGACGGTGACCAGCGTGTAGACCTGCGTGGTGGTCACCGAGGCGTGGCCGAGCAGCTCCTGGACGACGCGGACGTCGGCGCCGCCGTCGAGCAGGTGGGTGGCGAAGGAGTGCCGCAGCGTGTGCGGCGACACCTCCGCCGTGAGGCCGGCCCGCTCCGCCGCCGTCCGCAGGATGGCCCAGGCGCTCTGCCGCGACAGCGAGCCGCCGCGCGCGTTGAGGAAGAGCGCGCCGCCGCGCACGCCGGTGCGGCCGGCCGCGGCCAGCGCCGGACGGGCGCGCACCAGGTAGTCCTCGACCGCCGCGAGCGCGTAGGACCCCACCGGCACGATCCGCTGCTTGCCGCCCTTGCCGGCCAGCCGCACCACCGACTGGCCGCGGTCGAGGTCGTCGACGGCCAGCCCGACCGCCTCGGAGATCCGGGCCCCGGTGCCGTACAGCAGCTCGAGCAGCGCCCGGTCGCGGAGCCCGCGCGGCCCCTCCAGCGCGGCGGCGGCCTCGATCAGCGCGACCACCGACTCGACCGGGATCGCCTTGGGCAGCCGCCGCGCCGGCGCCGGCGGGCGCACCTCGTGGGCGACGTCGTCGGGCACCAGCCCGTCGAGCAGCGCGAACCGGTGCAGCCCCCGGACGGCGACCACCGCGCGCGCCGCCGACGTGGCCGACAGCGGCGGGTGGTCGTCGTCCCCCTGCCGGAGCGCGGCGAGGAACCCGGCGACGTCGGACTCGGCCACCTCGCCGAGCCCGCGCACGCCGGCGGCGTCGAGGAACTCGGTGTAGCGGCGCAGGTCGCGGCGGTAGGCCGAGACGGTGTTGGCCGACAGCCCGCGCTCGACGGTGAGGTGGTCGAGGTAGCCGGCCACCACCCGCTCGATCGGGGACCTCGTGGCCGTGGCGGTCAGCGGAGCACCTCCTCGAGGGGGACGGCGGTCATCCCGTGCGCGTCGGCGACCTCGGGCAGCACCACCTGCCCGGAGACGACGTTCACGCCGTGCGCCAGCGCCGGGTCCGAGTGGACGGCGGCCGCGGTGCCCTCGTTGGCCAGCGCCATGACGTAGGGCAGCGTCACGTTGGTCAGCGCGTGCGTCGAGGTGTTGGGCACCGCGCCGGGCATGTTGGCCACGCAGTAGAAGACCGAGTCGTGCACGCGGAACGTCGGGTCGTCGTGCGTGGTGGGGCGGGTGTCCTCGAAGCAGCCGCCCTGGTCGACGGCGATGTCCACGAGCACCGACCCGGGCTTCATCCGCGACACCAGCTCGTTGCTGACCAGCGTGGGCGCCTTCGCACCGGGCACCAGCACCGCCCCGATGACCAGGTCGGCGTCGAGGACGGCCCGCTCGACCTCGTAGGCGTTGGAGGCCACCGTCTGCAGGTGCCCCTGGTAGATGCGGTCGGCGGCGCGCAGCTTGTCGATGTCCCGGTCCAGGACGACGACCTCGGCCTGCATGCCCAGGGCGATCGCGGCGGCGTTCATGCCCGACACCCCGGCGCCGATGACGACCACCTTGGCCGCGTAGACGCCGGAGACGCCACCGAGCAGCACGCCGCGGCCGCCGTGCGCGCGCTCCAGGCTGTGCGCGCCGACCTGCGGCGCCATCCGCCCGGCGACCTCCGACATCGGGGCCAGCAGCGGCAGCGCGCCGCCGGCGGTCTGCACCGTCTCGTAGGCGATCGCGGTGGTGCCGGAGGTGACCAGCGCGTCGGTGCACTCCTTGGACGCCGCCAGGTGCAGGTAGGTGAACAGCGTCTGCCCGGCGCGGAGCCGGGGGTACTCCTCGGCGACCGGCTCCTTGACCTTGAGCAGCAGGTCGGCGTCGGCCCAGACGTCGTCGGCGTCGGCCACGATCGTCGCCCCCGCGCCGGTGTAGTCGCCGTCCGGGATGGACGACCCCTCCCCCGCGCCCCGCTCGACGAGCACCGTGTGCCCGGCCCGCACCAGCTCGGTCACCCCCGCAGGGGTGAGCGCCACCCGGTACTCCCGGTTCTTGACCTCTCGGGGAACCCCGACCCGCATCGTCCGCTCTCCTGGTCCCGGTGGGACGTCCCGAGGGTGACGGGCGCCGCACCGCGTCGTGGGCCCGCCCGGTCGGGGCACGCCTCGCGCGGAGTCTAGGAGGGCCGGGCCGCCCCGGGGATCACCCGGCGGTGGTGGCGAACCCGCAGGCGGTGACGGCGGCGCTGCAGACGTCCTCGTCCTGCTGGCCGGTGCCGCCGCTGGCGCCGAGCGCCCCGACCAGCTGCCCGTCGGCGTAGACCGGGACGGCGCCCGGCTGCGGCGTGAAGCGGCCCCCGGTCATCGTGGTCAGCGCGGTGGAGAAGTTCGGCAGGCTGTCCATCTTGGCCTTCTGGCCGGCGCTGGGCATGCCGTAGGCCGCTGCGGTCCAGGCCTTGCCCTGGGCGACGTCGGTGGAGATCCACGGTGCGCCGTCGGTGCGCAGCACGGCCACGAGGTGGCCGCCGGCGTCCATGACGGCGAAGGACATGGGCACGCCGACCCGGGCGCACTCCTCCCGGGCGGCGGAGAGGAGGGCCAGGGCCTGGTCGGAGGTCAGCACGGGGTCAGCCTGCCAGCGCCCCCGAGGTCTCCGCCTGCGGGGAGGGCGGCCGGGGCGGAAGGTGGTCGGGTCCCCCGTCCGGCAGGAGGAGTGCCCGTGCCCCTGTACGCCCCGTCCCCCGCGCTGCGCGGTCGCCAGCTGGCCGCCGACGTCGGGCTGCTGGCCTGGCTGGTGCTCTGGGTGTCCGTGGCCCGGACGGTGCACGGCGCGGTCCTGGCCCTGGCCGAGCCCGGCCGCGCCGTCGAGGACCTCGGCGCGTCGGTGGCCGGCAGCATGTCCTCGGCCGCGGAGGCCGCCGAGGACGTCCCCGTGGTCGGCGACGAGCTGGCCACGCCGTTCGAGGCCCTGGGCTCGGCCGGCGGGTCGGTCGGCGGCGCGGGACAGGCCGCGCAGGACGCCGTGGGCACGCTGGCCACGGTGCTCGCCGTCGTCCTCGTCGTCCTCCCGGTGGGCTGGCTGCTGCTGCGCTGGCTGTCCTGGCGGCTGGGCTGGGTGCGGGCGGCCGGCGCGGCCCGGCGGCTGGCGACCGCCGACCCCGCGGTGCTCGCGGCGCGGGCGCTGGCCACCGCGCCGCTCGGCCGGCTCGCCGACCTGCCGCCCGGCACCGCCGACGCGTGGCGCGCCGGCGACCCGGCCGCGACCCGCGCGCTGGCCGCCGTGGAGCTCGCCCACCTGGGGCTGCCCGCGGACACCCTCGAGCGGGACGAGCGCCGGTTGGGGTTGAGGTGACGCCTGGGACTGCCGATGACCGGGAGGACACCAGGAGGTACTGCGTGGCACGACGGGCACGACGACGGGGACGCGGGACCGGCACGGTCGCCGCGGTGGCGGCGGTCGGGCTGATCGCGCTCAGCGGGCCGGTCACCGGGGTCGCCGCTACGGTGACCGCCTCCCGGACGGCGCTGCCCGCGGCCCCGGCACCCGCGGCGGCGCTCCCCCGCCCGGTCACCGTCGTCGCCCCGCCCCCGGCCGCGCCGGCCGCCGTCCCGCCGGTCAGCGTGGTGGACGTCCCGCGTCCGCGGCAGCTCGAGGTCCGGGTGCGCCCCGGCGTCCCCCACGGCGTCGTGCCCGACACCGACCCGCCGCCCTCGTCGTGCGGCGGCTACGCCAACCCCCGGCAGATCCTCCCCGGCGTGGTGCCCGGCGTCGCGTCGGCCACGGTGAGCTGGCAGGCCGACGGGCACACCGAGGTGCAGCGGTACCGGGTGCGGGGGGTCAGCCAGCGGCTGGTCCCCGGCCTGCAGCCCGAGCCGCCGTCGTTGATCGCGCCCCAGCCCGCCGACTGCGCGCCGGTCACGGTGACCTTCGCCGGGCTGACGTCCGGCGTCCCCTACGTGTTCTGGCTCGAGGAGGAGGTGCCCGACACGTTCGGCGTCCTGCGCTGGGTGCAGGTGGGCACCTCCGCCCCCGCCGTCATCCGGTGAGGACCACCCGTCCCCCCACGCCTCGCACGCTCGGCGCGGGACCCTGGGGGACGGCCGTCCCTGCCGGGGCTACGTGGCGTCGGCGGGGCGCAGCTGCGGCGCGGTCGCCCGGGCCTGCGCCGCGGCGAGCACGCCGATGACCGCCGAGGAGTTGCGGATCCCGCCCGAGAACACCCGCTGCACCGCCTCGTCGAGCGGCACCCGCTCCACGGTCATGTCGAGCTCCTCGTGCTCGACGACGAAGCCCTCCGGCCGGTCGACGGCCGAGAGCCCCTCGGCGAGGTAGATCAGGATCTGCTCGTCGCAGAAGCCCGGCGTCGAGTAGTTGTTCGCCAGCAGCGACCAGCGTTCGGCCGCCAGGCCCGCCTCCTCGGCCAGCTCGCGCTTCGCGGTGGCCAGCGGGGCCTCGCCGTCGGCGTCGCGCAGGCCGGCGGGCAGCTCCCAGAGGTAGCCGCGGACCGGGTGGCGGTACTGGCGGACCATCACGACCCGCCCCTCGTCGTCCACCGCGGCGACGCACACGGCGCCGATGTGCCGGACGATCTCCCGCACGCTGTCCCCGCCGCCGGGCATCGCGACGGTCTCCTTGACGAGGGTGATGATGCGGCCCTCGTGCACGGTCTCGCTGGCGAGGACCTCGTACTCCCCCGGCCGCGCGGGCTCGGCCACTAGATCCCGACCTTCTCGTCCTCGTCCAGCGGCACGGGCAGCCGCGCGGACTCGGAGAAGTCGATCGCCGCCTGCACGAACGCCGCGAACAGCGGGTGCGGCCGGGTCGGGCGGCTCTTGAGCTCCGGGTGGGCCTGGGTCCCGACGAAGAACGGGTGCACCTCGCGGGGCAGCTCGGCGAACTCGACCAGCAGCCCGTCGGGCGAGGTGCCGGAGAAGACCAGCCCGGCCTCGCCGATCCGGTCGCGGTAGGCGTTGGCCACCTCGTAGCGGTGCCGGTGCCGCTCGGTGATCTCCGTGGAGCCGTAGGCCTGGGCGACGACCGAGCCCTTCTGCAGGGACGCCGGGTAGCTGCCCAGCCGCATCGTGCCGCCCATGTCGCCGCGCCCCGCGACGACGTCGACCTGGCTGGCCATCGTCGCGATGACCGCGTCGGGGGTGTCCGGGTCGAACTCGGCGGAGTTGGCCTCGGGCAGCCCGGCCAGGTTGCGCGCGGCCTCGATCACCATGCACTGCAGGCCCAGGCACAGGCCCAGCAGCGGGACGCCGTTGACCCGGGCGTGCCGGATGGCGCCGAGCTTGCCGTCGATCCCGCGCACGCCGAACCCCCCCGGGATGCAGATGCCGTCGACACCGGCCAGCGCGCGCTCGGCGCCCTCCGGGGTCTGGCAGTCGTCGGAGGGCACCCAGCGGATCTCCACCCGGCTGCGGTGGGCGAACCCGCCGGCCCGCAGCGCCTCGGTGACCGACAGGTAGGCGTCGGGCAGGTCGATGTACTTGCCGACCAGCGCGATCGTCACCGTCTGCTTCGGCGCGTGGACCCGGTCGAGCAGGTCGCCCCACACGGTCCAGTCGACGTCCCGGAACGGCAGGCCCAGCCGGCGGACGACGTAGGCGTCCAGGCCCTCGCGGTGCAGCACCTTGGGGATGTCGTAGATCGACGGCGCGTCGGGGCAGGAGATGACGCCCTCGGCGTCGACGTCGCACATCAGGCTGATCTTGCGCTTGAGGCCGGTGCCGATCTCCCGGTCCGAGCGGCACACCAGCGCGTCGGGCTGGATGCCGATGTTGCGCAGCGCGGCGACCGAGTGCTGCGTCGGCTTGGTCTTCAGCTCCCCGGACGGCGCGATGTAGGGCACCAGCGAGATGTGCAGGAAGAAGCAGTTGTCCCGGCCGATCTCGTGGCGCACCTGGCGGGCGGCCTCGAGGAAGGGCAGCGACTCGATGTCGCCGACGGTGCCGCCGACCTCGGTGATGACGACGTCGACGCGACCGGGACCCTCGGCGGCGGCCATGATCCGCGACTTGATCTCGTTGGTGATGTGCGGGATGACCTGCACGGTGTCACCGAGGTACTCGCCGCGCCGCTCCTTGGCGATCACGTCCGAGTAGACCTGGCCGGTGGTCACGTTCGACCGGCCGGTGAGGTCGGTGTCGAGGAACCGCTCGTAGTGCCCGATGTCCAGGTCGGTCTCGGCGCCGTCCTCGGTGACGAACACCTCGCCGTGCTGGAACGGGTTCATCGTCCCGGGGTCGACGTTGAGGTAGGGGTCCAGCTTCTGCATGGTGACCCGCAGGCCACGGCTGGACAGCAACGCCCCGAGGGAGCTGGCCGTCAGGCCCTTGCCGAGAGAGGAGACGACCCCACCGGTGACGAAGACGAACTTCGTCGGCTGGGAGTTGTGGAGCAGAGTCCTCGCCCCGAAGTCATGTACCCCGTAGTCATGGTCACGCGTTCCATGCGGTCGATCCACGGGAGACCACCGTAACACGATCAGCCCCCTCCCCCGCCGGGCCCGCGGCCGTGCCGTCGGCTCCCGCCGCGCCTCCCCCGCCCGGGTCCCGCGGAGCCGCCGCGAGCCACACCAGCAGCGGCACCAGCAGGGACGCCGCCGTCGCCGGCAGGGCCACCCCGGAGTCGTTGGCCGCCGCCCCCAGCGCCAGGCTGAGCGCGACGGCCAGCAGCCCGGCCCGCAGCACCGCGAGGTCGCCCGGCGGCAGCAGGTCGCGGCGGCCGCGGAGCAGCCCGGGCCCGCGCAGCGGCCCCGGCAGCCGGCGCTGCAGCCACCTCCCCCACCGTCCCGCCGCCGGGCGCACCAGCCAGACGGCGGCGACCAGCGCGACCGGCAGCAGCCAGGCCAGCGGGCTGCCGAACAGGATGCCGAGGTTGGCCTCCGCCTTGCGGGTGACCACCGTCCACGCCTCGCCGGTGAGCAGCTGCTCGACGAAGCGGCCCAGGTGGCTGCGTTCGGCGGGCGGCCGCAGCCAGTCGACGTAGGCCAGCGAGCCGACCGCCGCCACGGCCAGCGCCAGCACCGCCGCCATCCGGGTCACCGTCACGCGGGTGCCGGTCAGCAGCATCGCCAGCAGCAGGAAACCGGGCAGCGCCGCCAGCACCCCGCCGAAGTCGCGGCCCAGCGCCGGCGACCCGACGACCAGCACGGTGAGCGCCCCGGCGCCGAGCACGACGGCCGCGGTCACCACCCGCGCCCGGCCCGCGGGGGCCCGGCGGGCGGCGGCGGTGGCGAGGAGGGCGGTGAGCAGCAGCGCGCTGACCGCGAGCAGGCCGAAGCCGAGGTTGCCGTAGCCGGTGAACCGCCCGGCCACGATCGGGTCGTAGCCGAGCAGCCCGTCGAGCTCGAGGGTGGACCCGGTCAGGACGTCGCCGACGAGGGTGCCCAGCGTGACCGCCAGGACGACGACCGGCGGGCCCAGCGGGCGCCGCCGCCAGGGCCCCAGCGCGGCGATCGCCAGCACCGCCAGCGCGGCGAGCAGCACGCTCCCGGCCAGCGCCAGGCGGGGCACGCCGGCGCGCTCCCAGGGCAGCAGCCCGGCGAGGTAGCTGGCGACCGGCACCGCGGCGGCCCCGAGGGCCACCGGGCGCAGCGCACCACGCAGCCGCTCCCCGGCCGGGCGTGGTGCCCGGTCGCGGCGCCGTCCCCCGGCCGCGAGCAGGCCCAGGCCGACGACGGCGGCGTCGAGCAGCACGAGGGCCCAGAAGAAGGTGCCCGTGCTGCGGTAGTGGACGGAGGCGGCGGTGTTGGCCTGCTCGAGCGCCTCGATCGCCTCGGCGAGCGGCGGCCGCTCGCCGTCGGCCTGCAGCGCCTGCCCGTTCATCGACGCCGGCCGCTCCAGGCCCAGGGCGGCGAGGACGGTGGGCGCGACGTCGATCAGCTGCACGAATGGCGCCCGGCCGGTGCTCGCCGAGGTCAGCCAGCGCTGCTCGTCGAACCCCGGCCCGGAGGCGATGCCGACGTGCAGTTGCGCCCGCCCGTCGTTGACCTCGGAGACGCCCTGGACCAGCAGCAGCGTCTCCCCCGGCGCCGCCGCCACGGCCTCGACCATCCGGCCGAGGGCGGCGTCGATGCCGGCGAGTGCGGCGGCGCGGGGCCGCGGCTCGGTGCCGGTGTCGCTGCCCTCGAGCCCCGGCTCCCCGGCGTCCACCAGGTCGTCGAGGCCGACCAGCACCAGCGGGCAGCCGGTCAGCAGCTCGCCGGGGTCGGCGGGCAGCTCGTCGCGCTGGCCGGTGGTCACGCCGGGCGCGGCGACGGCCAGCGCCGGTGCCCGGCCCACGACGGTGGCGCAGCCGACCGCCACCCCCAGCGCCGCGGGCTCGGCGCCGAAGCGGGCCGTGGCGGGGTCGTCGGCGGCCGCGGCGACGGCGGCCTGCGGATCGGCCAGCCCGGCCGCGGCCAGCCGCTCCTGCAGGCCGCAGTGCGACAGCGCGGGGCTGGCCGGCGGCACCGGCGAGGTCTGCTCCTGCGACGGCTGGGCGCCCGGATCGGTCGGCGCCTCGGGAGGCAGCGGCACGGTCGGCAGCGGCACCGGCGGCATCGACTCGTCGGGGGCCGGGAAGCGGGCCCGGTTGCCCGCTCCCAGGGTGGCCCAGCCGTCGAGCACGCAGCTGGTGGCGCGGGCGGCCCGCACCGACACCGCGCCGATCGGGGACCTCTCCGCCAGCGCCCACAGCGCCGGCGTGGCCTGCGGGTCGACGTCCTCCCACACCAGACCGGGGACGCCGACGACGACCACGCGGTCGGCGCCCGCCCCCTCGGCCGGCGCGGCGGCCGCGGGAGCGGCGGGGACCGCCACGGCGGTCAGCAGGACCGCGAGGACGGCGAGCAGCAGCGCCCCGAGCCGGGTCATCGCGGTGCGCCGAGCAGCTCGCGGTAGAGGGCGACCAGCTGGCGGGCGGTGGCGGCCTCGTCGGGCCAGGTCGCCGCCTGCCGGCTGCCGGCCTCGACCAGCGCCCGGGCGCGCACCGGGTCGCCGAGCAGGCCGGTGACCGCGTCCGCCAGCGCCGCGGCGTCGCCGACCGGCACCAGGGCCGCGCCGTCGCCGAGCAGCTCGGGCAGGCCGCCGGTGCGGGTCGCCACCAGCGGGGTGCCGGCGCGCAGCGCCTCCTGCGCGGTGAGCGAGCGGGCCTCCCACCGCGAGGGCAGGACGGCGAGGTCGGCGGCGGCCAGCAGGTCGGCGACGTCGCCGCGCCGGCCGAGCAGCACCACCGGCAGCCGCTCGGCGGCGATGCGGGCGGCCAGCTCGTCGTGCAGCGGTCCGTCGCCGGCCACGGCGACCAGCGGAGGGCGCGGATCGGCGGCCCACCGGCCGGCGGCGTCGAGCAGGACGTCGTAGCCCTTCTGCGGGTGCAGCCGCCCCACGGCGACCACCAGCGGGCGGCCGTCGGCGACCCCCAGCTCGGCGCGCACCTCGGCGGCCGGCCGGGCCGGGGCCGGCAGCGGCGGGGCGGAGACGGGCGCGACCCGGACGTCGCGCGCGCCCTGTCGCCAGGCGTTCTCGGCGAGGTCGCCGGAGGCGGCGAGGACGACGTCGGCGCCGCGGATCGTGGCGCGCTCGGCCAACCGCAGCACCCGGCGCAGCGCGCCCCCGCGCTCGGGCAGGGCGTTGTGCAGCGTGAGCACCAGCGGCCGGCCGCCGCGTCCGCGGGCGGCCGCGGCGACCAGGCCGGCGCGCAGGCCGTGGGCGTGCACCAGATCGGCGGCGGCGGTGGCGCGGCGCAGCCCGGCGATGGCGCGGGCGTCGGCCACCGGGGAGAGGCCCGCGGAGATCTCGACGGGCGCGAAGGCGGCGCCCGCGGCGGTGAAGCGGAACAGCCGCTCGGTCGCGGCGGGCCCGCACACCCGCACGTCGGCGCCGGCCGCGACGAGGGCGGGCAGCACCGCGCGCACGTGCGTGCCCACCCCACCGGTGCTGGTGGCCAGGACCTCGGCCACCCGGCGGCCCTGCAGCGGGAGCCGCTCAGCCACCGTGCACCTCCTGGGGATCGCTCCGACGCAGCCCGCGCACCGCCGCCAGCAGCGGGCGCCGCGCGGTTCCCATCATGACCGCCGCGGCGACGGCCAGTGCGGCTGCCGCGGCGAGCACCCCGGCGCCGACGGTCGCGACGAGGCGGCCCTGCGGGACCGGGTCGGCGCCCAGCGCGCCGGCGACGGCCAGCCCCGCGGCGGCGGCGAGCGCGGCGGCGAGCAGCGCGGGCAGCCCGGTCCGGACGACGCCGGCGAGCCCGGCCGGGCCCACGACCCGCGCGACGACGGCGAGCAGCGCCAGCCCGGCCACGGTGACCCCGGCGCTGTGCCCGGCGGCCAGGGCGACGCCGCGGTCGGCCGCGGGCAGCACCGCGGCGAGGACGACGTCCGCCGCCACCGCGAGCAGCCAGCCGCCGAGCACGCACGCCGTCGGCGCCCGCCACAGGCCGCGGGCGTAGAGCGCGCGGGAGAGCACCGCCACCACCCCGTAGCCGGGCAGCCCGGGGGCGAAGGCGACGATCGTGTCGCGCAGCGCGCCCACCACGCCCGCCGGCTCCCCGGCGAGGAACACGCCCGCCATCGGCCCGGCGACCGCGACCAGCACCGCCGCGGCGACGGTCGAGGCGACGACGACGAGGGCGGTCACCGGGGCCAGCGCCCGGCGGAACCCGGCCTCGTCGCCGGTCTCGGCCCGCTCGGCCAGCCCCGGGTAGGCCGAGGTGGCCAGCGGCACCGCCAGCGCGGCCCACGGCACGAGGAAGACCGTCAGCCCGGCGGCGTAGACCACCTGGGTGCCGTCGGGCGCGCCGGCGTTGGCCAGCCGGATCGCCACCGCGGCCAGCAGCTGCTGCCCGGCGAGGGTGAGCACGCCGGCCACGGCCAGCCGGCGCACCCGCGGCGCGGCGCCCACCGGGAAGCGCAGCGACGGCCGCAACCCGAGGCGCAGCCGCCGCACCGGCAGCAGCAGGGACAGAGACAGTGCGGCCACGCCGAGCGTCGTCCCGACCGACAGCACCAGCTCCGCGGGGGTGCTCAGCCCCTCCGCCGTCCGGCTGCCGCCGATCGCGGCGAAGGCCAGGTACGCCCCGGCGACGACCACGCTCGACAGCAGCGGCGCGAGCGCGGGCGCGGCGAAGCGGCGGTGCGCCTGCAGCACGCCGGTGAGCACGATCCCGATGCCGTACAGCACGACCTGGGGGGCGAAGACGACGAGGAAGCGGGCGGCGAGGTCGACCTGCCCCGGGTCCTGCGAGCCCAGCAGCAGCCGGGCGACCGACTCGGCGCACACCGCGAGCAGCACGGCCAGCGGGGTGAGCACCAGCAGGCTCCAGCCGAGGAGCGCCGAGGCGGTGCGCCGCACCTGCTCGCGGTCGCCGGTGGCGATGCCGCCGGCCAGCATCGGGACGACGAGGCTCGCCAGCGCACCCCCGGCGACCACCTCGAAGACGATGTTGGGGACGTTGTTCGCCGCCAGGTAGGTGTCCCCGGTGCTGCCGGCGCCGACGGCGTTGGTGAACACCAGGGTGCGGCCGAACCCGGCGAGCCGGGCCAGCACGGTGAGGACGGCGATCAGCACGGCGGCGCCGGCGACCCCCTGGACGACCTGCCGGGGGCCCATGCGACCTCCTCGCCGGCGCTCGTCGGCCACACGAGCCGGCCCGCTCCACCCACTGGTGGGCTCGCGCGCTCGCTCACGCACCGCGGCGGCGGCCGAGCCGGTCCAGGTCCCGCAGGACGGGGGTGGCCTCGATGACGCGCGTGAAGCTCACCCGCTCGCTGGCCAGGGTGAGCCCGACGACCACCGCGAGGGCCCCGGCCCGCGCCGGGCGCCCCGGCACCGCGGCCAGCCGCAGCCCGAGGATGGCGCCGACGGCGTTGGCGCCGCAGTCGCCGAGCATGACCCGCTCCCCCAGGTCGGCCGGCAGCACGGCGAGGCTCGCGCCGAACGGCCCGGCGACGAGCGCGCCCGACGGGCTCCCCAGACCCGCGGCGGCGACGAGCGCGGCGGCCTTGGCCGCGCGGCCGGGACGCAGGTCGAGCAGGTTGACCAGGTTGGCCGTCCCGGCGACCAGCCCGGTGGTGAGGACGGCGTCGGCGAGCGTGGTGAGGCGGTGCAGCCCCGCTGCAGGTAGAAGGCCCCCGTCCCCCCCGTGAAGGACCCTCCTGCCCCCCGCCACTCGCAGGCTCGCGGCGGGACCCTGCAGGAGGGCCGATCGAGGCTGGGGGCGGTGCCCTGGACGGGGCCGCTGGGGGGCAGCGGGGTCCTTGTAGAGGAGGGCCGCGGCCGCGGCGGCGGCGCCGATGCCGGCGACCTTCACCGCACCGGCCGACACCCGCCCGGCGCGCAGCGCGCGCAGGTGCCCGGCCAGCCCCTTGTCCCGTGCCTGCTCGGGGCGGGCGCCGGCGAGGTCGTCGTAGCCGCCCACCAGCCCCGACACGCTGCCGACCAGCGCGGCGGCCGCGCGGGTGCCCGCGGGCCCCCCGGCCACCGCGGACGCCGTCGCGGCCAGCGCCAGGGCCGGGCCGCCGAGCAGGGTCACCGGACGGCCGGCGTAGTTGGTGCGCCGCCAGGGCGCGCCGGCCGGGCGCGCGTCGAGCGCGGCGGCCCCGGCCAGGCCGAGCCGGGCCGCGGCGGCACCGGCGAGGGCGAGCAGCGCCAGGCGCCGCGCGCCGCCGTCGGGGCTGCGGCGGGTCACGGGGTCGCGCTGGGGATCGGCGGGACCGGCTGGGCGTCCTCACCCGTGCCGTAGGCGCCCGAGGTGCCCGCGCTCTCCCGCCCGAGCGCGAGCACCGTGCTGATCCGGCCGGACGCCGAGTCGACGTTGTCCACGGTCGAGACGGCCACCGAGTTCTCCGGGTCGGCCCGGATGACGCCGACCAGACCGGTCTCGCCGGCCGAGGTCGCGTCCCCCGCGACGACGGCACCCGAGCCGGCGGCGTCGAGGGCCAGCGCCAGGTCGACGAGCGTGTCGGTGCGCTGCTCGGCGTCCTCCCCGGCCGGGGCGCCGGCGGTCAGCACCACCGCGAAGTCGGCCGGGGTCACCGAGCTGGACTCGACGTCCAGGACGTCGAGGGCCCGCAGGCCGGCCAGCACGGAGGAGAGAGCGGCGGTGTCCGGGGCGGGTGCGCCGGGCGCCGTCGGGCGCATCAGCGCCTGGGCCAGCAGCGAGCCGACCAGCTGGCCGGTGTCGTCGGTCTCGGGCAACGTGAGGCCGGTCGGCAGGCCCGGCCCCGTCACGTAGCTCTGCACCTCGGCGGCGGTGGCCGGGTCGGTGTACTCCGGCTGCAGCCGGATGGTGCCGGTCAGGGTGCCGCCGGCCTGGCCGACGAGGGTGGAGACGTCCTCGACCGTGTCGGCGGCGACGTCCTCGGTGGCGACCAGCACGACGCTGCGCCCGGCCAGGCTGCCGGCGACCAGCGCGGGGGCGACGGCCTCCTCGAAGGCGTCACTCGTGTCCAGCTGGGTCTGCAGCTCCCGGGTCTGCGTCTCCAGGTCCCGCTTGTCCTCGGTGAGCGTGGCCACCTGGCCCTCGAGGTCCTCGAGGATCGGCGCGTTGAGCGCGGTGGTGCCGATGACGATGCCCAGCGCGACGGCCAGGAAGACCGCGATCAGCGAGACCAGGTGGTAGCGGAAGTCGATCACGAGAAGAGGTTCTCCAGCCAGAACACGAAGCTGTTCCATTGGTCGACCATCAGGTCGAGGTAGACGCGGCCGGCCGCGGAGACGGCGAGGGCCGACCCGATGGCGATGAAGGCGGCGAGCACCAGGACGACGAGGGTCAGCGTGGAGATGCGGCTGCGGTAGAGCCGGCTCACGCCCTTGGCGTCGACGAGCTTGCCGCCCAGCCGCAGCCGGGTGAGGAAGGTGGAGGCCATGCCACCGCGGCCCTTGTCGAGGAACTCCACCAGGGTGGCGTGGGTGCCGACGGCGACGATGAGCGAGGCGCCCTTCTCGTCGGCCAGCAGCATCGCGATGTCCTCGCTGGTGGCGGCGGCCGGGAAGGTGATCGCCTCGACGCCGAGGTCCTGGACCCGGGCCAGGCCCGGCGCCCGGCCGTCGGCGTAGGCGTGGACGACGACCTCGGCGCCGCTCTTCAGGACCTCGTCGCTCACCGAGTCCATGTCGCCGATGATCATGTCCGGGCGGTAGCCGGCCTCGACGAGCGCGTCCGCCCCGCCGTCGACGCCGATCAGCACCGGGCGGTAGTCCCGGATGTAGGACCGCAGCGCCTGCAGGTCCTCCTTGTAGTCGTAGCCGCGGACGACGACCAGCACGTGCCGGCCCTCGATCGGCGTGACCACGTCGGGGACGCCGACGCCGTCGAGCAGCAGCGCGCGCTCGCGCTTCATGTACTCCATCGTGTTGGTGGCGAACGCCTCCAACTGGACCGACAGCCCGGCCCGCGCCTCGGCCATCGCCTCGGCGACGGACTCCGCGGTCTGCTGGGTGCCCTCGGCGAGGACGGTGCCGTCCTCCAGCAGCAGCTGGTTGCCGTCGACGCGGACCGCCGTCCCCTCCTTGACCGCCGAGAGCACGTCCTTGCCGACGCCGTCGACGAGCGGGATGCCGGCGTTGACGAGGATCTCGGGGCCGAGGTTGGGGTAGCGGCCGGAGGTGCTGGGGGCGGCGTTGACCACCGCGGCGACCTTGCACGCGACCAGGGAGTCCGCGCTGACCCGGTCGATGTCGACGTGGTCGATGACCGCGACGTCACCCGGGCGCAGCCGCTTGGTGAGGTTCTTGGTGCGGCGGTCCAGCCGCACGGTGCCGGTCACTCCGGGGGCCGCTTCCGGCGCCCGGCCACGGCGGAGAGAGCCGATGCGCATGGCCTGCACTCTCCCACGGAGGCTCAGCACCGCTGTCCTCCGACGCGCATCGACGACTCTATGGTCACTCAGAGTGACCGACACCACGGAACGGCGACACGCCGGGCCCGAATGGCCGACGAGCCCCTCCGGCGCACTCGGGCGGGCTGTCTAGCGTTGTCCGGGTGACTCCAGGGGCGCGGGCGGTCGGTCGTACGGACTCCGACGACGAGGTCCGACCGGAGGCGTCGGACGCGGTCGTCCACGAGCTGTCCGCGCCCGAGCCGCCGGCCGGTGCCGACGACGAGACGCCCCCGCTGCCCGGAGCCACCACCCCGGCCGCTCCGCCTGTGCCGACCGAGCAGGAACAGCCCGCCCGTGGCCGGCGCGGCCGGCGTGCCCTGCGCGGACCGGGCCTGCGCGAGCGGCGCCGCCAGCAGACCCGCGCCACGATCATCGAGGCCGCCGCCGCGCTGTTCGCCGAGCGCGGCTTCGACGCGGTGAGCGTCGTGGAGATCGCCCAGCGCGCCGGCGTCGTCGAGAAGACGGTGTTCAACCACTTCCCGGTCAAGGAGGGGCTGGTCTTCGAGGCCGATCCGCCGATGCGCGCGGCGCTGCTCGAGACGGTGCGCACCCGGCCCGCCGGGGAGTCGGTGAGCGCGGCGGCCGGCACCTTCATCGTCCGGGCGATGAGCGGGCTGGGCGCGCCCGAGGCCGCGGCCGGCGTGGCGGAGATGGCGCAGGTGATCCGCGGCAGCCGCACCCTGCAGGTGCGCGAGCGCGAGATCCTCGGCGAGCTGACCACGGCGCTGGCCGAGCTGATCGCCGAGGAGACGCGGGCCGAGCCCGGTGAGCTGGCGCCGTGGCTGGCCGCGCACGCGGTGCTCGGCCTCTACGCCGCGCTGCTGGAGCTGGCCCGCGACCGGGTGCTCGCCGGGGTGTCCGGTCCGGAGCTGTCGGCCGAGCTCCGCGCCCGCGGCGAGCGTGGCCTGGCGCTGCTGCAGTTCGGCCTCGCCGGCTACGCCAAGCGGCGTTGAGCCTCGCTCGAGCACTGGTCGTCACCGCGAGTGGGCAGTTCGGGTCGGCGTCTTCGGCGTGTCCGCGGATGTCGGCGTCCCCATCTGCCCACTCGGCAGGACAGGTGATCAGACGGGCAGCTGCAGCGCCCGCAGCAACTGGCCGGCGCGGTCGCCGGGGATGTCCGGGTCCTGGGTGAACAGCGCGACGGCGACCATGTACTCGCCCTCCCCCGCCCAGCCCCGGCCCTCGGCGACCAACCGGCGGATGTGGTCGCGCACCTTGGGCTCGCTGCTGTACTCGCCGTAGTCCAGGCCCATCGCGAGGAAGTTGGCGACCCGGTAGCCGAGGTCCTCCGCCGTCCGGACCGTCGTCTCCGGGTCGGCGTAGCTCGGCACCGCGGTGACGACGTTGCGGTAGCCGGCCTTGAGCAGCTGCAGCACGAGGTCGTTGCCGTACACCCCGCCCCACAGCTCGGGCATGAGGATGTCGCGGTCCGGCGCCGGGATGTAGGGCGGGTTGGCGATCACCGTGGACGCCACTGCCCCGGCTGCGGAGTCGGCGCCGTCGAAGAAGTCGCCGAGTTCCACGGTGTACCGGTCGGCGACCCCGCGGGCGGCGATGTTCTCGCGGGCTCGTTCGACCGACGGGGCGCTGATGTCGAAGCTGCGCACCCTCAGCTCCGGCAGGCCGGCCACCACGTCGGCGATGGCGGTGGCGTCACCGGTGCCGAGCTCGACGACGCCCTCGCGCGCCCAGCCCAGCTGTTCTCGGTACTGCGTGAGCAGCATGCAGACACTGAACCCGTAGTGCGCCGACTCGTCGGCGGAGGAGAAGCAGCTCACCGGGCGGCACCGGTCAGCGGGCGGTGGGCGAGGAACCGCGCGACCGCGGCGGTGCGACGTCGGTGGGGCACGATCCGGCCCTACCCCACTCGTTCCGCCGTCACTCCTGCCGTCCCTCGACTGGCTGGTCCCCCCGCCCGGCTGGTCCCTCCGCCGGGTTACGCCGCTGCCCGCGCCGTGGCCGCCACGGCCAGCAGCTCCCGGGCGTGCGCCTGACCGGTGTCGCTGTCGGCGAGCCCGGACAGCATCCGGGCCAGCTCGCGGACCCGGTCCTCGCCGTCGACCGCCCGGATGTCGGTGGCGGTCACGCCCGCACCGGTGTCCGGGGACTTGTCGACGACCAGGTGGGTGTCGGCGAACGCCGCCACCTGCGCCAGGTGGGTGACGACGACGACCTGGTGCCGCCGCGCCAGCCGCGCCAGCCGCCGGCCGATCTCCCCGGCGGCCTGCCCGCCGACCCCGGCGTCGACCTCGTCGAAGACCATCACCGGCACCGGGTCGGCCCCGGCGAAGACCACCTCGATGGCGAGCATCACCCGCGACAGCTCACCACCGGAGGCGCCCTTGTGCACCGGCCGCGGCGGGGCGCCGGGGTGCGCGGCCATCAGCAGCGCCACCTCGTCGATGCCGTCGGGGCCGGGGGCGTCCGGGTCGCTCTCGATGGAGAACGAGACGCGGGCGCTCTTCATCGCCAGCCCGGCCAGCTCCCGGCCCACCTCGGCGGCGAAACCGTCGGCCGCCGCACGCCGCCCGGCCGACACCTGCGCGCCGAGGTCGTCGACCTCGGCCCGGGCGGCGTCGCGCGCGGCCTCCAGCGCCTCGAGCGCCTCGTCGGAGACGTCGAGCTCGTCCAGCCGGCGGCGGGCGTCCTCGGCCCAGGCCAGGACGCCGGCCACCCCCTCGCCGACATCGGCGTACTTGCGCACCAGGGCGGTGATCGCCGCACGGCGGTCCAGCACCTCGGCCAGCCGCGCGGGGTCGGCGTCGAGGTCGGCGACGTAGCTGGCCAGCTGGCCGGCGACGTCGGAGACGACCGCGACCGCGTCGTTCAGGTCCTGGGCCAGCATCACCAGCGTGGGGTCGTCGGAGGCGGCCAGCGCCCGCTCGGCGATGGCCAGCGCGGCGCTGGCGTCCTGCGGCAGGTCGTCCCCGAGGTCGCCCGTGACGTCGCCGACCAGCGCGGTGCGGGCCTCGTCGGCGGCGGCGCGCAGCGCGTCGGCGTCGCTGAGCCGCCGCGCCTGGGTGTCCAGCTCGTCGTCCTCCCCCGGCTGCGGGCCCACGGCCTCGATCTCCTCTAGCCCGTGCCGGAGGACGTCGGCGGCCTGCGCCAGCTCCCGGGCCTGGCCGCGGCGGCGCTCGAGGTCGCCGGCCAGCTGCCGCCACCGGCCGTACGCCTCGCGGTAGCGGTCCAGCAGCTCCAGGTGGGCGGTGCCGGCGTAGCGGTCCAGGGCCCGGCGCTGCTCGGCCGGGCGGGACAGCCGCAGCTGGTCGCTCTGCCCGTGCACCGCGAGCAGCCCCTCGGCGAGCTCGGCGACGACACCCACCGGGACGCTGCGCCCGCCGAGGTGCGCACGCGACCGCCCCTCGGCGCTGACCGTGCGGGCCAGGATCAGCGTGCCGTCGTCGTCGGGGTCGGCGCCGGCATCGGCCGCCCGCTCCCACACCGGGGAGTCGGCGGGAAGCGCCAGCCGCCCCTCGACGCCGGCCCGCCCGTTGGCGCGCACCCGGCCGGGGTCGGCCCGGCCGCCGAAGAGCAGCGTCAGCCCGGTGACGACCATCGTCTTGCCCGCGCCGGTCTCCCCGGTGACCACGGTCAGGCCGTCGCCGAGCTCGAGGGTGACGTCGTCGATGGCGCCGAGGCCGCGGATGCGCAGCTCGGTCAGCCGGCCCTGCGTCGTCCCGCCGTCGGCCGGCTCGGGAGCGGCGACCGGCTCGGCCGGCTGCGCCGCGCGGGCCGGCCGCCGGGTCTCACGCGTCGTCGTCCGTGCCGCCACCGCGGCCTCCCTCCTCTCCGTCCCCGCGGACCCAGCCGCGGGTCAGCACGTTGCGGTCCGGGGCCATCTCGTGGCCCGGGTCGTGCCGGCGGGCGTCGCGGAACCCGCGCACCGGCAGGCCGAACTTGGCCACCAGCCGGTCGCCGAACGTGGTCTTGTGCACCCGCGCGATGCGCACCGGCCGGGCGGCCCGGCGGACGTCGACCCGCCCGCCCTCGGGCACCTCCAGCGCGCGCCTCCCGTCGGCCGACACGCGGGCGCGGTTGCCGTCGGCCGGGATGGCCACGGTGAGCACCGAGTCCGGCGAGGTGACCAGCGGGCGGGAGAACAGCGCGTGCGCGTTGGACGGGACGACCAGCATCGCCTCGACGTCGGGCCACACGACCGGCCCGCCGGCGGAGAACGCGTAGGCCGTGGACCCGGTGGGCGTGGCGAAGAGGACGCCGTCGCAGCCGAAGCTGGTCAGCGGGCGGCCGTCGATGGCCACGACGAGGTCGAGCACCCGGGAGCGCTCGGACTTCTCCACCGACGCCTCGTTCAGTGCCCAGGTGCCGCCGACGACGGCGCCGGTCGCGTCGAGGACGTCGACCTCGATGGCCAGGCGCTTCTCGACCGAGTACTCGCACTGCTCGATCGCGGTGAGGGTCTCCTCGACCGCCTCCGGCTCGGTCTCGGCGAGGAAGCCGACCCGGCCGAGGTTGACGCCCATGAGGGCGGCGTTGCTGTAGCGGGCGAGCTCGGCGGCGCGCAGGAAGGTGCCGTCGCCGCCGAAGACCATGACGATCTCCGCGCCACGGGCGGCCTCGGCGTCCGCGGGCACCACCTGGGCGCCCTCGATGCCGAGCGCCTCCGCCTCGTCCGCCAGCAACCGCACGGTGATGCCGCCCTTGGCCAGGCGGGCGGCGGAGCTGCGGGCGAGCTCGACGATGTCCTGGCGGCCGGTGTGCACGGCGAGCAGCACGTGCCGACGGCCGCTGGGTGCCCAGACGGTGGGGCTGACCTCTGTCACGCTTCCTCCTCGCTGGCGCTCGTCAGTCGCGTGCCAGGCAGTGCGGTGTCCCTGGGTGACCTCGCGAGCTCGATCACTGGCCCTCCTCGGGGGGTGGTGGCCGGCAGGGTGCCGGCGCGGCCGCGGTGCTCGCCGCCCGACGGGTGGTGGGTACCCGTCACGACGGGCCCTCCTCCACGGCGCGGCGCACCTCGTCCTCCCGCGGCGGCCCGGCGTCCCGGCGCAGCCAGAGGAAGAACTCGACGTTGCCGGCCGGCCCGGGGAGCGGGCTGGCGACGACGCCCGCCGTCCCCCACCCCAGCTCGGCGGCCGCCCGCGCCACGGTCAGGACGGCGTCCTGCCGGTGCGCCGGGTCGCGCACCACGCCGCCGGCGCCGAGGCGCTCGCGGCCGACCTCGAACTGTGGCTTCACCATGGGCAGCAGGTCGGCCTCGGGGGTGGCGCAGGCGGTGAGGGCGGGCAGCACCAGGCGCAGCGAGATGAACGACAGGTCGGCGACGACCAGGTCCACCGGGCCGTCGACCTGATCGGGCGTGAGCGTGCGGACGTTGGTGCGCTCCAGGACCCGCACCCGCTCGTCGGTGCGCAGCGACCAGGCCAGCTCCCCGTAGCCGACGTCGACCGCCACGACCTCCCGGGCGCCGCGGCGCAGCAGCACCTCGGTGAAGCCGCCGGTGGAGGCTCCGGCGTCCAGCGCGCGCCGGCCCTCGACCTGGACGGGGAAGGCCTCGAGCGCGCCGAGCAGCTTGTGCGCCCCGCGGGAGACCCAGGTGGGCTCGTCGGGATCGGTGCGGACGACGACGGGCGTGTTGGCGTCGACCCCCGTGGCGGGTTTGGTGGCGGCCCGCCCGGAGACGGCGACCCGCCCCT
The DNA here is from genome assembly GCF_054050595.1 of Geodermatophilus sp. SYSU D00779. Taxonomy (NCBI): domain Bacteria; kingdom Bacillati; phylum Actinomycetota; class Actinomycetes; order Geodermatophilales; family Geodermatophilaceae; genus Geodermatophilus; species Geodermatophilus sp. SYSU D00779. The sequence goes on along the minus strand of NZ_JBJGZQ010000010.1, from coordinate 6,231 downwards.
CGGCGATGAGGGCGACGGCGTGCTCCCGGGAGCGGGCCAGGCCCCGCCGCACGAGCTCCGCGTCGAGCCGGCTGCGGCGGACCATCAGAGCTGGTCGATCGTGCCGAGCTCGCGCTGCAGCCGGGCGTGTTCGGCCTCGAAGACGGCGACGTGCTCGGCCACCGGGCGCGTGGCGAGGTCGGCGAACGTCGTGCCCTCGTCCGCGGCCGAGGCCTCCACCCGCACCGCCTCGGGAGACGCCGTTGCGGCCGGGACCGGCGCCGGACCGCCCCACGGGCCGGGCCGGGGCGGCCCCGGGACCGGTCGCGGTCGGGACGGGTCGGTCATCGCGGGCCTCTCGGGTGGACGGGCGCGGCACGAGCCGGCGCCGGCAGGACCTCGGGGACCGGCGGTCCGGGCACGGCCCGGTGCTGTTCCCCCGGCCCGCGAGGGTACCGGCCGGGGGTGACGCGCACGGGCCGGCGGCGGGCGCTAGCGTTCGGCCGCCCGGTCCCCGAACGCGATGGAGGCGTGCCCGCGTGGCGACGATGGAGCAGTGCATGACCGCCCTCGAGGGCATCCTCGGCGACCTCGCGGCCAAGCCGGCGGCGCAGGGCCTCGACCGCAGCCTGTCCTGCCGGCTGACCGACCTCGGGCAGGTCGTCCGAGGCCGGCTGGCCCGGGGCTCGGTGCGCGACTTGCGGACCGAACCCGACGGCTCGTCGGTGGAGAAGGCCGACATCCGGCTCACCATGTCCAGCGACGACCTCCTCGCGCTGACCGATGGGCGGCTGTCGTTCGGCCCGGCCTGGGCGTCGGGGCGGGTGAAGCTGGAGGCCGGCCTGCGGGACATGCTCCGGCTGCGCTCCCTCCTCTGAGGAAGGCCCCTCCTGCCCCCCACCGTGGAAGGACCCCGTCCTCCTCGCGCCTCGCAGGGTCGGGACGAGCCTCGGGGGGGGGGGGGCGGCGGGCCCCCGCAGGAGGGCCGTGCGGCTCACCGGGCCACCTCAGGACGGCAGGCCCCACTGCCGCAGCACGACGGCGGCGGCCTCGTCGTCGGCGGTCACCTGCACCGGCGCGGCGGCCTCGGGGTGCCGCCCCCAGTGCGCGACGCAGAGGGCACGGAGCCCGTCGAGGCCGTCGGCGCCCGCGGGTGCCCCGACGCCGTCCCGGCCCAGCCGCAGGGGTCCGTCGCCGCACCGGACCGTCCACTCCCCGCAGCGCCACCTCCCGTCCTCGGTGACCACGCCCGGGTGGGGGGTGAGCAGGCCGCCGGCGTCCGGCGCGAGCAGGTCGGGACGCCGGTCCGGGCCGGCGGCGAGCAGGACCGGCGGGTCGGTCACGCCGGTGAGGACCAGCAGCGTCGCCGCGCCGGCCCGGCGCCCGCCCTCGACGTCGGTGTCCAGCCGGTCGCCCACGACCAGCGGACGCCGTGCGCCCGTGCGCCGGACGCACTCGGCGTGCATGGCCGGGTCCGGCTTGCCGGTCACCAGCGGACGCCGGCCGGTCACGGCGCTGACCACGCCCACCAGCGCGCCGTTGCCGGGCAGCGGGCCGCGCGGCGAGGGGATGGTCGCGTCCGCGTTGGTGGCGACGTGTTCGGCGCCGTTGCGCACCGCCACCACGGCCTCGGCCAGCTCGGTCCACCCGACGTCGCGGCCGTAGCCCTGCACCACCGCGAGCGGCTCGTCCTCGGCGCGGCTCACCACGGCGAGTCCCGCGGCCTCGAGCGCGGCGGCGACCCCGGGACCGCCGACGGGCATCACACGGGCGCCGGCGCCGAGCCGCTGCGCGACGACGGTGGCCGCCGCCTGCGAGCTGGTGATCACCTCGGCGGCGCTCGCCGGGACGTCGAGGGCGGTGAGGTGCCCGGCGACCTCCTCCGGCGTCCGTGAGGCGTTGTTGGTGACGAAGCCCAGCCGCATGCCCGTGGCGCGCGCGGCCGCCAGCGCCTGGGGCACGCCCGGCACCGCCTCGGGACCGACGTAGACGACGCCGTCGAGGTCGAGCAGCGCGACGTCGTACACCTGGCAGGGCGGCTCGGCGGTGCCGGCCGACAGCGGGACGAGTGCGTCGGTCACGAGGTCTCCCCGCCGCGGCGGGCCCGCACGCCGCGCAGTGCCCGGGAGTAGTGGCCGAGGTCGGGCCGCATCGCCACGGCGAGTGCCAGGTGCTCGGCGGCCAGGTCCAGGTCGCCCGCCCGGCTGGCCGCCAGGCCCAGGCCGAACTGCGCGTAGTCGTCGGCCGGGTTGCGGACGGTCAGCTCGCGGAAGGTGCCCATGGCCTCGGCGTAGCGGCCGGCGTCGTACTGGGCGCGTGCCAGGGCCTCCAGCAGGCTGCGCGAGCCGGGTTCGGCCTCGGCGGCGCGCGCCAGGATCGTCGCGGCCGCGGCCGGGTCCCGGTTGGCCAGCAGCTGCAGTCCCCGCTGGTACCAGTCGTAGACGTCGCCGTCGGGCACCCCCGCGTCGGTCACCGCCGCTCCCTCGGTCCGGGTGCGGCCGGACGGTGTCGACGCCGCCGGCTCTCCCCCGCAGCCCGCGACCGGCACCGACCGGAGCGCACCGCTCCTACGATTCCCGTCGTGCTCTCGTCGTCGGCGGACTCCGCGCACCCAGCAGCTGCGACGGGACTCGAGGTCCGGCCCTTCCGCGCCCTCACCTACCGGCGACGAGACCCCGGCCACCTGGCCCGGGTGAGCTCGCCAGCCTACGACCTGGTGACCCCGGAGGGGCGGGACCGGCTGACCGCCGCCGATCCGCACAACATCGTGCGCCTCATCCTGCCCGGCGTCGCGTCCGGCCCCGACGGCGCCGACGCGACGCGCCGCTCCGTCGCCGGAGCCGCCGCCACGCTGCGCGACTGGGAGACCAGCGGCGTGCTGGAGCGCGACCGCGGCGCGGCGCTGTGGGTGTACACCATGCGCCCGGCGGACGGCGCTCCCGAGACGGTCGGCTGGCTGGGGGCGGTCGGGTTGCCGCGGGCCGGCTCCCGCGCCGTCCTGCCGCACGAGGACACCTTCCCGGTCGCCGTGGAGGGACGCCGCGCCCTGCTCGCGGCCACCGCGACCGACCTGGAGCCCATCGTGCTGGCGCACGACCCGCAGCCCGACGTCCCGGCGCTGACCGCCACGGCCCAGGACGGCGCGCCGACCCTCGAGGTGACCGACGCCGACGGCGTCCGGCACGCCTTGTGGCGGGTCGCCGACCCGGCGCTCAGCGCCGCGGTCACCACGGCGCTCGCCGAGACGGGCGCGGTCATCGCCGACGGGCACCACCGCTTCGCCGCCGCGCGGGCGTACGGGGCGCACGCCATCCTGGCCCTCGTCACCCCCATGGGACCGGGCGGGCTGCGGGTGCAGCCGATCCACCGGGTGGTGCCCGACCTGGCCCTCGACGAGGCGCTCCCCACGGCGGCGGCCGGCTTCCGGGTCACCGAGCTCGCGGCTGCCGGCAGTCCCGCCGAGGTCGTCGAGCGGTGGATCACCGACCCCGCCGAGTCGGGCCTGCTCGTCAGTGACGGCTCCCGGGTGGTGCGGCTGGACTCCCCCTCGGAGGACGTGCTCGCCGCCGTCCCCGCGGAGGCGCCCGCGGCGTGGCGTGGCCTGGACGTCGTACTCGCCCACCACGGCCTGGTGCAGCGGCTGTGGGGGCGCGACGACGACCACGGGGGTGTGCTCATCGCCCACGGCGTCGAGGAGGCGCTCGACGGCGCACGGAACCGCCGCGGCGTGGCCGTGCTGTTGCGCGCCCCCTCTCCGGCCGACGTCGCCGCCGTGGCCCGGGCGAACGCCCGCATGCCGCGGAAGTCGACGCTGTTCGTGCCCAAGCCGCGCACGGGCCTGGTGCTGCGGCCGCACGGGGACTGACCGGCCGCTCAGGCGGTGCGGGCGTCGGGGCCCGCGGACCGGGGCACTTTGCGCCCGCGCCGGCAGTTGACCTCCGTCACGGACGCGGTGCCGGAGGCGGTCCGCCAGAACCGTCGCTGCAGCGCGCCCTCGACTTCGACGACGTCACCGGCCTGCCAGGCCGTGATCCGCCGCTGCAGCGCCCGGTCGTAGGTGATGCAGGGCAGCGTGTCGGTCGACTGCCCCCTCGCCCGAGGCTCGGGCCGGCGCACCACCAGCCGGAAGCTGACCAGCGTGTCGCCGCTGGGCAGGGTCCTGACCTCGGCGGGGGCGGACAGCCTCCCACGGAGCACCACGTCGTTCCGGTCGATCACAGCCACGCTCATGACGGCAGCCTCACCGCCCGGTCCGGGCCGGACCAGGTCCGTCGGCGGGCTGTGGACCGAGGGGGCCGGTGTGGACGACGCCGCCACGGCTGTCGGTGGTCAGTGCTCGGCGTCGCCCTCGGTCGCGTCGGTCTCACCCAGCAGCTCGGCGACCTCGGCCTCGACGTCCTGGTCGAAGTCGTAGTCGCCGACCGCGACGTCCTCGTCCACGTCGTGGTCGCCGACCTCGACGCCGTCCCGGTCGTCCGCCTCCTCGGCCGCGTCGGCCGGCACGGCGGGCTCCGATCCGGTCCCCGCCGCAGCGGGGTCCTCGTCCGGAGCCGGGTCGGCCGCGGACAGCTCCTCCTCGGAGAACTCGACGTCGTCCTCCGGCGTGTGGGCGGCGACCGCGGCGCGCCACTGCTCGGCGGCCCCTGCCTCGCCGGCCGCCTCGAGGAGGTCGGCGTAGGCGCCCGCCAGGCGCAGCACCGTGGGGTCGGTGAGATCGACCGAGTCCGGCCGCGGCGAGCCGCCCAGAGCGCCCTCCAGGACGAGCCGGGCCGCCGGGAGCTCACCCAGGTCCTGCCGCGCCCCGGCCTCGACCAGGCGGAGCTCCACGGCCTCCTCGGCGTCGGGCTGCTCGGCCAGCGCCTCGCGCACCAGCCGCAACGCCACCTCGGGACGCCCCAGCGCCCGCTCGCAGTCGGCGAGCACCGCCCGGTAGCCGGGGTCGCCGCTCATCCGGCGGTAGGCGCGCAGCTCGCGAGCTGCCTCGGCGTAGTCGCCGGCGTGGTACGCGGCCACGCCGACGGCCTCCCGGACGACGGCGATGCGCGACGCCCGGTCCCGGGCCGCCCGCGCGTGGGCGAGCGCCTCCTCGGGCTGGTCGTCGACGAGCGTGCCGGCGACGACGAGGTGTCCGGCCACCTTCTGGGCGTTGCGCGGGTCGAGGCCGCGCAGTGCCGCCCGCACCGACTGGTCGAGGTCGCGCGGGTCGGCCCACTCGGGGACCTCCGGGCCCGCCGGCACCGGCGGCGTGCGGTTCCCGGCATGACGGGGTCCCTCTCCACGCTCCGGGCGCCCGCGACGGTCGTCGCCGGGACGGCGGTCACGCCAGTCGCTGCGCGGTCCGCCCGAGCGGCCCTCCCGGGGCTGCCACTCGCTCCTCGACCCACCAGGACGCTGCGGACGCCCCTCGCGGCGGTCCGGCCCGGCGCCGTCGGCTCGTGCCGCGCGGGGGCGGTCCCGCCACCCGGTGCGGGCACCGTGGTCCCGGTCCCCGGCCGGACGGCGGTCTTGCCACTCGCTGCGCGCCCGTGCCGGGCGCCGGTCCTGCCAGTCCCCGCGCCCCGGGCGGTCTCGCTCCGCACGGGCGGGGCGGTCGCCCTGCGTCCGGTCACCTTGCGGACGCCGCTCGCGCCAGTCGGCGCGCCCACCGGTGGGCCGGTCGCCCTGCGGCCGACGGTCCTGCCACTCGCGACGGGGACCGTCGACTCCCGGACCGCCCTCCCGCTGCGGACGCCGGTCCCGCCAGTCCGACCGCCCGGCCCTCTCCGGCCGGTCGCCCTCACCCTGGGGACGACGCTGCGGTCGGTCACCCTCGGGACGGCGCTCCTGCCACCCGCCTCGGCTGTCCTCGGAACGGCCGCCGGGGGATCGCCGCCCCTGCCAGGCGCCCTGTCCGCCGCGACCGGCCGTGCCTCCGCGCTGGCCTGCGCCCCGTCCCTGCGGACGGCCCTGTCCGGAACCGCCACGGCCTCCTCGGGGTCCCTGTCCGCCGGTACCGCCGGCGCCTCGTCGCGGTGAAGTCATGACCGTGTGCGTACCTCAGAACTCGGAGCAGCACGCGCAGTGCTGCAGGAAGTGTGCGGAAATGACAGAACGGGGGTCAGAGCACGTGGCTCTGACCCCCGTTCTGGAGGAGTTGTCCGGCGGCGTCCTACTCTCCCACTCCGTTCCCGGAGCAGTACCATCGGCGCTGAGAGGCTTAGCTTCCGGGTTCGGAATGGTACCGGGCGTTTCCCTCTCGCCATGGCCGCCGTA